>NZ_QUFH01000001.1:0-483638 GCF_003478415.1 Clostridium sp. AF27-5AA | reverse complement strand
GCAGTTTCCTATCTGATTCCGGTGTATGCAGAGACCTGGGAAGAACTTTCAGAAATCAGAAATCCACAAAAACGCTTTAATGAAGCGGAACATCTGGTACATGAGACAAAAAAGAATCATGCCAGATTTCTGTTTGACCGTCATTTCCCTAAGATGCCATCTTATCTGAGAAGAGCGGCGATTCAACACGCACTTGGAGCCGTGTCCTCCTATCAGACACGCCTTAGTTTGTGGGAAAAGGGAGAACTGAGAGGAAAACCGAAGCTGGTCTGTGAGAATCATGCGATGCCGGTATTTTATCGGGATGTCATGTATAAGGAAGCAGAACCGGGAGAAGATGCGGCACATTTAAAGCTGTTTGATGGGCGGGAGTGGAAGTGGTTTCAAGTAAAATTACTTCATACCGATATGGAATATCTGCGAAAAAAATGGAGTGGTAAAAAGGCATCTGCCCCTACTTTGGAAAGGAAACATCATAAATATTTCCTTCGGTTTTCATACACAGAGGAAGTAAGCTTATCAAAAACAGATGTAAAAGAGCAGGTGATATGCAGCGTTGATTTAGGAATCAATACGGATGCGGTCTGCAGCATCATGCGTGCAGATGGCACTATCCTGGGACGTAAATTTATAAATTTCTCCAGTGATAAAGACCATTTGTATCATGTGCTTGGCAGAATCCGCCGTTTTCAGAGGGAACATTCCTCCAGACAGGTCCAAAGCCGATGGGATTATGCAAAAAGGCTGAATATGGAGCTGTCCCGCAAAATAGCTGCGGAGATCACGAAATATGCCGCAGAGTATCAGGCAGGTGTAATTGTGTTTGAGTATCTGGAAATGCAGGGAAAAATATCCGGAAAAAAGAAACAAAAGCTTCATTTATGGAGAAAGCGGGATATTCAGAAGCTATGTGAACATCAGGCACATCGGAACAGGATTCGTGTGTCCAGAGTTAGTGCACGGAACACCAGCAGGCTGGCCTGTGACGGAAGTGGAGCGGTAGTAAGAAATCCGGAGAACCATAGCCTATGTATCTTCCAGACAGGAAAGCAGTATAACTGTGATTTGTCAGCAACTTATAATATCGGAGCGAGATATTTTATACGGGAACTTTTAAAACCCTTGCCGGAAACGGGAAGGTCTTCACTGGAGGCAAAAGTACCTGCAGTGAAGCGTAGAACCTCATGTGTTTATGCAGATTTAAGAAAGCTTTATGTAGAAGTAAACAACTTAAAAGCAGCATAAACGCAGGCAGATATACAGCGGACTACCTGTAATATGGAAACCAGCCGTATCCGGCGTGGAAAAAGTGCGTATCCGCACGAATTCTAAGTTACTGGCGTATCCGCCAATATTTAGTCTTGCCGTTTAAAACGGCCGAGAAGCACGTGACTTTAGCCATGTGAGGTTCACTGGCGTTGAGCATATTGTTAATACCTTTTTCCGTTTCTGCAAGCTGCTTTTTCAAAAGAGGCAGATCGGTGCTTTCTTTCTTCTGCAACTCCATCAGCGTATCAATCAGTCGTTCCATGACTTCATCATTCATAATTGCTTTCATACAGTAATTGAGCGTACATATAAATTAGAGGAGACCGAGGCAGTGATGCAGAAACAGATCCGGGTGGCAAACCATCGGATCGCAGATTTGGAAAAGCAGATGGAGGGATAAGGTATGCAGATTAAAGATTATGTAAAGCCGGAATTACTTGTGGTAGCAGTAGTGCTGTACTTTATTGGGATGTGGCTGAAGCAGAGTGAGACAGTGAAAGACAAATACATCCCACTCATTAATGGGCTGATTGGCGTTGCGATTTGTGCCATCTATGTGTTCGCCACCTGTGCCTGCGGCAGTGGTCAGGATATCGCGCTGGCAGTTTTCACGGCACTTACACAGGGCGTCCTTGTGGCGGGATTGTCTACGTATGTAAACCAGATTTTTAAGCAGTCAGGAAAAGAAGAGTAGAAGGAGGCGATCCGACTATCTCCCGCGGCAGTTCGGGGCGTGGCTGCCGTTGCGGCATCGCAACAATAGGGGAAAATCGACGAAAGCCGATAGAGTGAAAGAAATTTATATGCTATAATGTCAGAGTTACCGCCTCCGAAACTGGTGTCAGGAAGGAGGTGTCTGCGGTGGAAATACGATTATCTCTTATTGTTTCTGTCGTGGCGGGTGTGATTAGCCATCTCATCTGCAAATGGTTAGACGGTCACAAATAGTCGGTAACTAGCCTGCGGGTTTAAGCCTTCCCGTCGTGAAATTAGGAATAAAAACCCCCAAGGAGTCGCGATCCTTGGGGGTTTTGTCGTTGCCTGTGATGGATAACTACTATCTCTTAGCCTATCGGCATTATAGCATATGCGAAAATTCTTTGCAAGATACCCCGGAAAACAAAATTTCATATTTTTTCATATCATAAAGAAAAGAGGACAAATCTATGAGAGATATCACATTATGCCATCCGCGTCTCCAGCGCATTGCGTCCGCCTGGATCAAAGCCTGTGCGACCGAGGGTATCACAATAGCCATCGGAGAGACACTGCGGACGGTGGCGGAGCAGGACGCTCTGTACGCGCAAGGACGTACCAAGCCTGGCAACATTGTAACCAATGCCAAAGGCAGTAGCTATAGCAGTCAGCATCAGTGGGGGATTGCCTTTGATTTTTATCTTAAGATGGATGTGGACGGCGATAGCAGCATGTCAGACGATGCCTACAATGACAGCACAGGTATGTTTAAAAAGGCCGCAGAGCTGGCAAAAGCTTTAGGACTTGCCTGGGGCGGAGACTGGCGTAGCATCGCAGACAAGCCACATCTGTATCTGCCGGACTGGGGCAGCGCCACCAACATTCTTAAACAGCGTTACGGCACCTTTGAGGCGTTTAAAAAGACCTGGCCTAAAATGGATGTAGCGCCAGTCAAAGCCGACAGCGATGCCGGAGCGGCGGATCTCAAGGACATCAAGAGCGGCGCACACGGCTTGAGCGTCACTGCATCCTCGCTCATCATCCGGACAGCTCCGGCAGGTTCTGACTCTGGCAAGCGCTACACCAAGGATCAGCGTGTGCAGCCAATTAATAAATGCTTTGCCGACGGCGATCCGTGGATCCAGACTGCGGACGGCTGGGTGTCTGGCAAGTATCTTACTGGCTGGGTGTGCCAGGACGGGCGCTGGTGGTATCTGCTGAGTGGGTACACCTACCGGCACGATGCAGTCTGCCAGATTGACGGGCAGGCGTATGCGTTTGATTCGGATGGCTGGATGATTACCGCAGATCGGATAGCAGAGGACGGACATATACGATAAAATATGATGAAAAACACAATATAAGCGCATAATAAGGGGCTGTCATTCCTTGAAAATAAAGGAAAAACAGCCCTTTTTTCGTGTGATATTTCGTGTGATATTTCCCCAGAAAAAGGGGTTCTTTATACTGAAATATGCTTTCGTGGTAGATGCTCCAAAAACACCAGAAACCCTTGTAAATAAAGGAAAAATCCAGCATTTACAAGGGTTTCCGCATCCATCAAAAAAGCAGATAACGGGAATCGAACCCGCCTTTCCAGCTTGGGAAGCTAGCGTTCTACCGATGAACCATATCTGCAAATATATATTAAGTATACTGTTTTTTCTGAAAAAGTCAAGAAATTTATCTTGCCAAAAAGGGAGGAAAGTTACTGTACACGGGTAGGCACTTTTGGGATCGAAAGAGACAAATATATTCAAAACGCCCACAAAATGCCCTCTTAACACAATTTATATTTCAAAAACTCGCAGAAGGTGTTATAATAATTCCGTATGGATTAGGGCGCGGTTTTCAGGCACCCTTTTTCCGTCATAGGAAAGTGTTAAGGCACATTTTTTATTTTGTATATAAAATAGAGATTTTCTGTATCGGTATGGCGGATAAACAGAAAATAACGGAGGAAACTATGGATATAATCATTATCGGATGCGGCAAGGTTGGTACGACGCTGGCGGAGCAGCTTGTCCGGGAGGATTACAATGTGGTGATGATCGATACGTCTGCGGAGCGAATGCAGCGGGTGTCAGATGATATCGATGCGATCAAGCTGGTGGGAAATGGTGCCAGCATTTCCATGCAGATCGAGGCAGGTGTGCAGACGGCGGACATGCTGATTGCCGTGACAGGGTCGGATGAGATGAACCTTCTCTGCTGCCTGATTGCGAGAAAAGTGGGGCATTGCCACACGATTGCGCGTGTGCGGAATCCGATTTACAGCAACGAGCTTACCTTTATCAAGCAGCAGCTGGGAATTTCCATGATTATCAACCCGGAATATGCGGCGGCGACGGAGATTTCGAGAATTCTGCGCTTCCCGTCAGCGATCAAGATCGATCCATTTGCTAAGGGAAAGGTAGAGCTTCTGAAATTTAAGGTAAAACCGGAGTTTAAGCTGGACGGGCTTTCGGTCATGGATATTGACAGCCAATTCCGCTGCGATGTCCTGATAGGCGGTGTTGAGCGCGGCGATGAGGTGGCGATCCCGGATGGTAAATTTGTGATTAAAAACGGGGATATGGTGTCGATTATCGCCTCCCCGGCAAATTCGGCAGAATTTTTCCGCAAGATCGGCATCCAGACAAACCAGGTCAGAAATACGATGATTGTCGGAGGCGGTACGATTGCTTATTATCTGGCGAAACTTTTGGCGGCGATGAAGATCCGGGTTAAAATTGTGGAGAAAGATAAAGCGCGCTGCGAGGTTCTGACAGAGCTTCTGGACGATGCGTTGATCCTCAACGGCGACGGAACGGATCGGCAGCTTCTTCTGGAAGAGGGGCTGATGACGGCGGAGGCATTTGTCACCCTGACGAATATGGATGAGGAAAATGTTTTCCTTGCGCTGTATGCGAAGGAAAATTCCAGCGCGAAGCTGGTGACGAAGGTTAACCGGATTGCCTTTGACGAGCTGATCAGCAAGCTGGACCTGGGAAGTCTGATTTATCCGAAATACATCACGGCGGACTACATTTTACAGTATGTGCGCGCGATGCAGAATACGATCGGCAGCAATGTGGAGACGTTGTACCATATTCTCGACGGTCGGGCGGAGGCGCTGGAGTTTGTGATCCGCGAGGAGTCGGAAGTGACGGGCATTCCGCTGATGAATTTGAATCTCAAGAGCAACCTGCTGATCGGATGTATCAACCGCGGCGGCAATATCAAGATCGCGCGTGGACAGGACTGCATCCAGCAGGGCGATACAGTGATTGTCCTGACGAGTCAGAAAGGTCTGCGGGATATCCGTGACATCCTGAGAAAGTAGGCGGCATAGATGAATTATTCGATTGTATTTTATATCATAGGCTGGATCCTGAATTTTGAGGCGGCTTTTATGGCGCTTCCGACGGCAGTGGCACTGATTTACCGTGAGTCGGAGGTATGGTGCTTTCTGGCAACGATGGCAGTATGCCTGATGGTTGGTATGCTTTTGGTACACCGGAAACCGAAAAATCAGATCTTTTATGTGGCGGAGAGCTTTGTGGCGGTTTCTCTAAGCTGGGTTTTACTCAGTGTGATGGGAGCAGTGCCGTTTGTATTAAGCGGCTATATTCCGAATCCGATCGACGCCCTGTTTGAGACGGTATCGGGCTTTACGACGACCGGTGCAAGTATTCTGAGCAATGTGGAGCAGCTGCCGAAATGCTTATTATTCTGGCGGAGTTTTACGCACTGGATCGGCGGTATGGGCGTTCTGGTATTCCTTCTGAGTGTCCTGCCGATGGTGGGCGGTTCCCATATGAATTTGATGAAGGCGGAGAGCCCAGGACCCATCGTGAGCCGTCTCGTTCCGAAGGTTCAGATGACGGCGAAGCTGTTATACCAGATTTATCTGGGAATGACGATCCTCGAGGCTGTGATTCTGATTCTTGGGAAAATGCCGATTTTCGACGCGATCACGATCACGGTCGGAACAGCAGGTACGGGTGGTTTTGCAATCCGGAATGATAGTCTGGCGAGCTACACGGCATTTCAGAAAAATGTCGTGACAGTGTTTATGATTCTGTTCGGAGTGAATTTTAACTTTTACTTCTTCCTGCTGATGCGAAAAATAGGACAGGCCTTTAAAATGCAGGAGGTGCGGGCATATTTTCTAATCATTGCATCGGCGGTTGGCATCATTACAGTCAATACGGTATCACTCTGCGGCAATGCACTGCAGGCATTCCAGGATGCGGCATTCCAGGTCGGTTCGGTTATCACGACGACCGGTTACGCCACGGTGGATTTTGATAAATGGCCGCAGCTTTCAAGAACGATTATGGTACTTTTGATGTTTATCGGCGCCTGCGCGGGCAGTACAGGCGGCGGTATCAAGGTGTCGCGCGTCTTGATTCTGCTTAAATCGGTAAAAAAGGAACTGAAGCAGTACCTGCATCCGAGTGTAGTGGAGAAGATCAAAATGGATGGAAAGATCGTAGAGCATGAGGTTGTGCGCTCGACGAATGTGTTTATGGTTGCGTATGTGCTCATTTTTGCGGTATCTGTTCTATTGATTTCTCTGGATGAATACGATCTGGTGACGAATTTTACGGCGGTTGCGGCTACGTTTAATAATATCGGACCGGGTCTGGCACTGGTCGGACCGACCGGAAACTTTGGGTTTTTCAGTAATTTCTCAAAAGTGGTTCTGATTTTTGATATGCTGGCAGGACGTCTGGAGATTTTCCCGGTACTTCTGCTGTTTTCAAGGGAAACCTGGAAGCGGTTCTAGGGAAGGAGAATGCGGATGGATATACTGTTCTTTTTAACGGGGTGTCTGGGACTGGCAGAGACAATTGATTTGTTCTGCGGCAAAGATTTCCTGATTTTTATATCGGATTCGATCGATCCGAAGAAATATAACCTGAAAAAGGTGTATGCGGTTGAAAAGTGGCTGTTTGCGATTGATACGCTGTCGCTGTTTGGCATGGCGTTTCATCTGGGCGGCGGTACGGGCGATCTGGTGCTGGCGGCAGTTGTGCTGGTAACACTGTTCGCACATGTGTATGTGTTTAAGAGCCGGAACTTCCGGGTGTAAGTAGATAAAAGTGGACGTGATGTGTCTGGCATGCGCCCATTTTTGCTGCCATGATGCAGAGAAAATGGCTGATGGATGACTTGACTGGTTTTGGGACAGATGTTTGAAACGGCTGACGGTGTGGCTTCCGGGGAAGTGGGACACACTTTGCGTTGACAGGCATATGATATATTATCAATGAAAAATGAAAAGGAGATTATCATATGTGTTGGTCTTGGGGTAATGGTTGTGGACACTGCGGAGGATGCGGCGGCTGTGGAAATAATGGATGGGGCTGGAATAGCTGTGGAAATAACGGAAGAAATTCCTATCGGAGAGGTTTCAATGATGGTTATGCAGTCGGCTACCGGGATGGCTATGATGCCGGAAGAGACAGCCAGTCTGGCTGTGGCTGCGGCAATAATGGTGGCTGTGGCTGCGGAAACTAGAGAGGGCGATTTAATTTGCACGAGGTGTGAACTGAGGGAAAGAAAGCCGGGCGGTGAGAGCTGCCCGGCTTTCTTCTTTTCATTTATTAAGAACGCTAAGAATATGCTAAAAATCGGGGCAACAGGATTTGAACCTGCGACCTCTCGGCCCCCAGCCGAGCGCGCTACCAAGCTACGCCATACCCCGAAAATAAATCATAGCTGCACTTTGCCAAATTTTCAGCTGACATATACCGCCATTTGTTGAAGTATTATATGCGTATCATTATATCAAAATTACATCAAAAATCAACTATGACTTCTAAATTTTCGCTGCCGGATGTTTGTTTTTTGATGTAATTTTGATGGTTGAGTGGAATTTTACGAATCAATGGAATGGATCAATAGAATGAATATTTTCCCAATATTGACTCCAAATTTGAAAAATGGTATGATGAAAACGTGGATAATTAAAAGAAAAGGTCATAGCAGAGTCTTCGGCTGTGACCTTTTGTAGTAACCAACCCCAAGGAGAACATCATGATAAGTTTTGACCTCGACATGACCCTTTTAGACCACCGGACGGATCAGATCACACCGAGTGCGCTGGAGGCGATTGAAAAGCTGCGCCCGAAGTACAAGATTGTGCTGGCAACGGGGCGCGATATGGATAATTATTACAGTACATCGTACCGGGACATCGTCCGTCCGGATGCGATTGTACATATGAACGGGACGAAGATCACAGTGGGAGATAAGCTGCTGTTTGAGCACATCTTTGATCCGGAACTCCTGCGCCGGGTGCTGAGTTTCTGCGATGAAAAGGGATTCGGAATCGGCATGACGGTGGGGGATGAAGATTACTATATCCATCCGGAGATCATTGCGGCTAATGATATCCGCTTCTGGGGAAGCTGCGGGCGGCAGTTCCAGGATCCGTGGAAGATGCTCACGATGCCGGTCCGGACACTGGCGTTTGTCGGCAGCCGTGAACAGGTGAAGGAGATGGAACGGGAATTTCCGACCCTGAAATTGCCGATGTTTGCGAGCGGACATGGCGCGGATGTGGTCGAGAAAGGCAATTCCAAGGCGGACGGACTCCGCAGGCTGGCGGTGTATTTTGGAGAAAAAGAAGATCTCTCCGATACAGTGGCATTTGGCGACAGCATGAATGATATTGAGGTTGTGCAGGAAGCCGGCATCGGCGTGGCGATGGGAAATGCAGTGGATGCGCTTAAAAAAGTAGCCGATTACGTGACGGCACCGATCGGGGAAGATGGAATTTATAAAGCGTGCGAACACCTTCATTTATTTTAAAGAAGTTATTTTCCTATTTTACCTGTTCCCATTTTCCTATATAAATGATATAATAGCTACCAAACGGTTATTGTCCACAGGTGAGTTTCTTTGAGTAGAAATTCCATGCAGTACAATAACAAGAAATGACTTAAAAGGCGCGTGCCTGCAAGCTTTGACTAAAAGGATGAACTGCGGCTGCAGAAATCGGCAGTGCGGCAGGGAACCGGACACGCACCGGGAAAAAAGAGAGGATGTAACAGATGGAACATTTAATTACTCCGGCTGGTTATAAACCGGTATTGGATTTGAGAGAAACACAGGTTGCTATCAAGGAAATCAAGGACTTTTTTCAGAGAGAACTGGCAAAACAGCTCAATCTGACCCGTGTGTCCGCACCGCTTTTTGTACTGCCGGAATCTGGTCTGAACGATAACTTAAACGGCGTAGAGCGCCCGGTATCCTTTGGAATTCTGGAGCAGAAAGATCGGAAGGCTGAGATTGTACATTCTCTCGCCAAATGGAAACGTCAGGCATTAAAAGAGTACGGATTTCAGGAAGGTGAAGGCCTTTACACCGACATGAGCGCGATCCGTCGTGATGAGGATACAGACAACATCCATTCCATTTATGTGGATCAGTGGGACTGGGAGAAGATCATCAGTAAAAAAGATCGTACCCGTGAGACACTGGAATCCATTGTCCGTTCGGTTTACAAGGCACTGAAAGTGACCGAGGACTATATGGCATATGAGTATGAGTACATTGGACGTTATCTTCCGGAAAATATCACATTTGTGACGACCCAGGAACTGGAAGATATGTATCCGGATTGCACACCGAAGGAGCGCGAGTACAAGATTGCGAAGCTGCACGGTGCGGTATTTATCGAGCAGATTGGTGACAAGATGAAATCCGGTGAGAAGCACGATGGTCGTGCTCCGGACTATGATGACTGGAAATTAAACGGCGATATTCTGGTATATTATCCAGTTCTGGATATCGGACTGGAGCTTTCTTCCATGGGTATCCGTGTTGATGAGGATTCCCTGAAAGAGCAGCTGGTAAAGGCGGGATGTGAGGAACGCGCGGAGCTGCCATTCCAGAAAGCAGTTCTGGAGGGAGAGCTTCCGTATACAGTCGGCGGCGGTATCGGTCAGTCCCGTATCTGTATGTTCTTCCTGCGGAAAGCACATATCGGAGAGGTGCAGGCGTCGATCTGGCCGGACGGTGTGCGCGCAGAGGCAGAGGCTCACAACATTCATCTGCTGTAAAAATAAAATTGATGAAAAGCTGCCCGGGAAAGTGATTTTCTGCGGCAGTTTTTTGTGTAATAAGAAATTCATTAGAATTCCCTATTACACAAAAAGGCACATTCTTTTTATGTAATGGGAAGCCCATAGAATGAGAGGATAGGATATTTATATGGCGGATCATATCTATGATTTAATTATTATCGGTGCGGGACCGGCGGGATATACGGCAGCGCTGCGTGCGGCGGCGATGGGGATGGATGCAGTCCTGATCGAGAAAAAAGCGCTGGGCGGCTCATGCGTCAATACCGGCTGTATTCCTGCCAAGGCGCTTCTGCAGGCGACGGCAGTCTACCGGGATATGTTGAAAGCATTCCGGTTTGGTATCGTGGCGGAGAAGGTCAGCTTTGACTGGCGGCAGATGCAGATTTATAAAAATGAGTCCGTGGAATCATTCCGCTCAATGATTCAGGGAATGTTAGAAAAAGCGGAGGTGGAGATGATTCACGGCGATGCGCGCCTGCATGCGGATAATGTGGTGCGTGTGACGACCTCCAAAGGCGCATTGACGCTGAAAGGAAAAAATGTGATTCTGGCAACCGGTTCCAGCCCTGTGATTCCGGATATCCCAGGAATTGATCTGCCGCAGGTTATGACAAGCCGTGATATTCTGCGGATGGATGACTGGAATTTTGACTGTCTGACGGTCATCGGCGGCGGTGTCATCGGTGTGGAGATCGCGACGATCTTCGCGGCGCTCGGTTCCCGCGTGACGCTTTTGGAGCAGGCAAATCGTCTGCTGGAGTCGATGGATCCGATGATTTCCGAGCAGATGGAAGCAAATCTGCGTTCTAAGGGTATTGAAGTCCACTGCAATGTACAGGTCATGGAGATCAAGGATCGCGGTAACGACACGGTGTCGGTCAATTACCGTTGTGAGCGTGGCTGGAAGGAAAGCCCGGCGGACCGCGTGCTGGTGGCAGTCGGCAGACGCCCGAATATGTCGAAGGTTCTGGCGGACGATTGTCAGGTACAGCTGGAAAATGGGCGTCCGCTCATCAAGGGAACTTACCGCACGACGCAGGAAAATGTCTATGCGATCGGCGATACCGTGGCGCGGAAACGTCTTGCCCATGTGGCAGCGTCCCATGCGGCTTATCTGGTCGAAAACCTGGCGGGACGCGGACACCGGATGCAGCTTTCGGTCGTGCCGAACGGTATGTATGTCGTGCTTCCGGTTGTGCCGACCTGTATTTATACGGAGCCGGAGATTGCGGCGGTTGGATTTACGGAAAATGACGCCCGCCTTTATAATATGAAGATCAAGTGCGGTGTGGCATATATGACGGAAAATGGAAAAGCGCTTCTGGCGAGAAACAGCCGCGGTTTTGTGCGACTGATTTTTGAGGCGTATACCAACACGCTGATCGGGGCGCAGATCATGTGTGCGCGTGCGACGGACATGATCGGAGAGATGGCAACGGCGATCGCCAACGGTCTTACGGCATATCAGCTCTCGACGGCGATGCGCGCGCATCCGACGTACAGTGAGGCGATCACGGAGGCGATCAAAGATGCGTTGAAAAATGGATAATAGAGAAACAACAGGAGGCAGAAAAATGGGACGTGAGGTTCGGGCGAAAATTGAACAGCTTCGCGAGAAGATGGCGGAGCGTGGAATGGACGCATATCTGATTCCAACATCGGATTTCCACGGCTCGGAATATGTGAGCGGGTATTTCAAATGCCGGAAATATATGACAGGCTTTACCGGTTCGGCGGGAACGGCGGTCATTACGATGGAGGAAGCAGGTCTCTGGACGGATGGCAGATATTTTGTGCAGGCGGCAGCAGAGCTTTCCGGCAGCGGGGTGGAACTTTACCGCTCCGGTCAGGAGGGCGTGCCGACGACGCTGGAATTTTTGAAAAAACATATGCCGGAACAGGGTGTTCTGGGTTTTGACGGCAGGGTGGTCGATACGGCAGAGGGCGAGCGCATTGCGAAAGCACTGTCCGGGAAAAAGGTACGCATTTCGGAGGGTGAGGATCTGGTTGGAAGCATCTGGGACGACCGCCCGGCGCTTCCGATGAACCCGGTCTGGATTCTGGAAGAGAAGTATGCGGGAAAACCGGCGGAGGAAAAGATTGCAGATCTGCGCGGGGAGATGAAAAAGCGTCAGGCGACGGTGCATCTGCTGACGAGTCTTGATGATATCGCGTGGCTTTTAAATATCCGGGGTGATGACATTGTACATACGCCGGTTGTATTGTCCTACTTGATTGTGACAAAACAGGAATTATTCCTCTTTATTCATGAGAAGACGCTGAACGAGGAAGTACGTGCCTATCTGCATGGACTGGGCGTTCGGATCATGCCATATGAGGCGGTATACCAGATTGCATCCGCATTCCGCTATGAGCGTGTATTATTGGAAAAGTCGAAGATCAATTACCGTCTGTTCCGGTGCCTGGATGCGAGTGTGAAAGTGATCGAGGCGATGAACCCGACGGCAGCGGCAAAAGCAGTCAAAAATCCAGTGGAACAGGAAAATATGCGCCGCGTGCATGTGCAGGATGGTCTGGTATTGACCCGTTTCCTGCGCTGGATGAAGGAACATGCAGGTGAAAAAGGACTGGATGAGTGGACCGCCGGGGAATATCTGGATAAGCTGCGCCTGGAACAAAAAAACTGCCTGGATATGAGCTTTACGACGATCTCTGCGTGGGGACCGAACGCGGCGATGTGCCACTATACGGCGTCTGAGACAGAGAAGAGCAGTGTGCCGAAGAAGGGGCTGTATCTGGTCGATTCCGGCGGACAGTATTATGAGGGAACGACGGATGTGACGCGTACCATCGCGGTCGGACCGATCACGCAGGAAGAAAAACGCTGCTGTACGCTGGTGGCGTGCTCGATGCTGCGTCTGCTGGATGCGAAGTTTATGTATGGCTGCCGCGGTATCAACCTGGACTATATTGCGCGCGAACTCCTGTGGAGAAACGGCCTGGATTTCAACCATGGAACAGGGCATGGTGTCGGCTATCTGGGCTGTGTGCATGAGCGCCCGAATTCCATCCGATGGAGGCTGCTCACATCGCCCGCTGAAAATGCGGTTCTGGAGGAAGGCATGGTTACCTCTGATGAGCCGGGTCTTTATCTGGAAGGAAAATTTGGCATCCGGACGGAGAATCTGATGCTCTGTGTGAAAGATGTGAAGAATGAATTTGGTCAGTTCATGAAATTTGAAAATCTGACCTGGGTTCCGATTGATCTGGACACGATCGATGTATCGCTGATGGAAGGGCGTGACCGCGAGCTTTTGAACGCGTACCACAAGGGCGTGTTTAAGAAGCTGTCTCCGTATATGACGGAGGAAGAGAAAGCATGGCTGACAGAGGCGACGCGAGCGATTTAGAGGAGGAGAACAAGGAAGATACGGCAGTAAAACATTAAAAAGCGGTTAAAAACCGGCATAGATAAAAGATGCCGGATATAAACTGTAAATGACCATGTAAAATAAATGTGAGGCTGCGTGTATGCACTATCATTTGTTCGACCGTGTTCGAATCTGTGAGACAACTGGAATGCAGGACGGCTATCTGAGGATCGATGTGGTAAACCGTGAAAACAATTTCCCGATTGAGGGAGCAGAGGTTTCGGTCAGCTATGGCAATTCAGGACAGACGCAGGAAGTGCTTAGAACCAATTTATCCGGGCAGACGGAGGAGATTGCGGTAGCGGCGCCTCCTGCGTTGCTTTCACTGGAAGAACAGAACCGGGAAAAGCCGTATGCGGATTATACGGTGGAAGTGAGGGCAGAGGGCTATGAGCCGGTGAAGGTAAAAGGAACGGAGGTGCTGGCGGGCGTGCTGGCAGTCCAGCCGATCCGGATGATTCCGCTTCCGGCTCAGACCGGAGCGGAGGAGAATATCCAGATTCCGGACCATACCTTATATGGTTCCTATCCGCCCAAGATTGCCGAAGATGAGGTAAAACCGGTGCAGGAGAGCGGCGAGATCGTGCTGAGCCGCGTGGTGGTACCGCAGACGATCGTCGTGCATGACGGCGTACCGACCAATGCCTCCGCAAAAGATTACTATGTGTCATACCGGGATTATATCAAAAACGTGGCGTCGAGCGAGATCTACGCGACCTGGCCGCGCAGCACGATCGTCGCCAATGTGCTGGCGATCATGTCGTTTACGTTGAACCGGGTGTATACGGAGTGGTATCGGAACCAGGGCTACGATTTTACGATTACATCCTCAACGGCATTCGATCACAAATGGATTTACGGGCGCGATATTTTTGAGCCGATCTCAGAGGTGGTGGATGACATTTTTGACAACTATCTGTCCCGCCCCGGTGTGAGGCAGCCGATTCTGACACAGTACTGCGACGGGCGGCGGGTGTCCTGCCCGGGCTGGATGACCCAGTGGGGTTCGTGCAGTCTGGGAGAACAGGGATACAGCGCGATCGAGATATTGCGGCGCTTCTATGGAAATAGTATTTACATCAACACTGCGGAACAGATATCAGGAATCCCGATCTCCTATCCGGGGGAACCGCTTAAGGTGGGGTCCAGCGGCGATAAGGTGCGGCAGCTGCAGCAGCAGCTTGACGCGGTGGCGACTGTGTATACAGCGATCCCGCGGGTTACGCCGGACGGGATCTACGGATCCGGAACGGAGGCGTCCGTACGGGCGTTCCAGTCGGTGTTTGGACTTCCGCAGACGGGCGTGGTCGATTTTGCTACCTGGTACAAGATTTCTCATATCTATGTGGGGATCTCGCGGATTGCAGAGCTGAATTGAGTTGGAAATGGGATTTGCGGGAGAAGAATAACGAAAAGACATATGAATTCATATAGGTGAAATATCTGTGAGCAGGATGCATACAGGAAACAGAGACAAAGAACATAAGAGGGGGTGGATTGGATGAAAGATACCAGACGGGAAGAGGGAGTCAGACAAACCGGGGGGACTGGCCGGGCAAATGCGATCACAGAGGGAGTGATCTGGAAACAGCTTCTGCTATTTTTCTTCCCTATTTTATTTGGAACTTTTTTTCAGCAGCTCTATAATACGGCAGATGCGGTGGTAGTAGGCCGTTTTGTCGGAAAGGAAGCGCTGGCGGCGGTCGGCGGAAGCACATCGATGCTTACGAACCTGCTGGTTGGCTTTTTTGTAGGACTTTCTTCGGGTGCGACAGTTATCATCGCCCAGTTTTACGGGGCAGGACGCGGTCAGCGGGTCAGCGAGGCAGTCCACACGGCGATTGCCTTTTCGCTGCTGTGCGGTATCCTCATGACGGTTGGCGGACTCCTTTTTTCTGACACGGCGCTTCGCCTGATGGGGACGCCGGAGGATATCATGGACAATGCAAGCGGGTATCTGCACATTTATTTTGTCGGAATCACGGCGAACCTCTTATATAATATGGGTGCCGGAATCCTGCGGGCGATCGGTGATTCCAAAAGACCGTTCTATTTCCTTGTGGTCAGCTGTTTTACGAACATTGCGCTCGATCTGTTGTTTGTTGTAGGACTTCGGATGGGCGTGCGTGGTGCGGCGGTGGCGACGATCCTTTCCCAGGTGGTCAGCGCGTGTCTGGTATTGGGAACGCTGATGCGTGCGGATGGCTCGTACCGGTTTGAGATCCGGAAAACGCGGATCACACCGGTGATTCTGGTGCGGATCATACGGATTGGGTTTCCGGCTGGACTCCAGTCGGTTATGTATTCCTTTTCCAACCTCGTGATCCAGAGCAGCGTCAATGCACTGGGAACAGACACGGTGGCGGCGTGGGCTGCATATGGAAAGATCGACAGCACTTACTGGATGATCATTAATGCGCTTGGGATCTCCATCACGACCTTTGTCGGACAAAATTACGGCGCGGGGCGGCTGGACCGTGTGAAACGCAGCGTGTACGTCTGCCTGGGAATTTCCTGTATTATCACGGTGGGGCTGAGCACGATCCTGTATCTGACGGGCGGCTATATTTATCTGTTGTTCACAACGGATGCGGAGGTAATCGCGATCGGCATGAAGATTCTTCACTTCCTGGTGCCGGCATTTGTGACATACCTCTGTATTGAGATTTATTCCGGCGCACTGCGCGGTGTGGGAGACTGCTGGATTCCGATGATTATGACGGCGCTGGGCGTGTGCGTCCTGCGGGTTGTCTGGATCCTGATCGCTGTTCCGATCCGCCCGGATATCCTGACAGTGGTATTCAGCTATCCGCTGACCTGGACGATCACAACGGTTCTCTTTAATATTTATTATTATTTTTTCAGTGCGCTGAAAAAATGGAATGTGCCGCTTCCGTGGAAGAAAAAGAGGCGGGAGCTTCATAACCTGTAAACAGTTATAAATGGTTTCGAAAATGATTGACAAAACGGGGTGGTACTGGATTTTTTTCAGAAAGTGTGATATTCTTACGTTACAAAAGATAGGTGACAGTGTTTCTTCCTGGATGGATGCCGCGCAAGCGGCAGATAAAACGGAGATTCGAAACAGAGGGCAGAGGCACTTGCCGCTGGTCAGAAAGAGAGGCAGAATTATGGGCTATGAACCAATGAATGAGTCCTGGCAGATGGCGGGGGAACGCCATGAGACACTGGGACAGTATGTGGCGAAGACATATTTATGGATGTTTGCAGGGCTTCTTGTGACATTTGGCATCGCATTAGCCGGATACGTGACGGGAGCGATTTTGTATGTATTTCAGGTTCCGTATGCGACCCTCGCATTGACGGGACTGGAGCTTTTGACGGTGATCTGGCTGAGTGCCCGGATTCACAAGTTATCGGTGGGAGCGGCGAGAGGGCTGTTTCTATTCTATGCAGCTTTAAACGGCGTTGTTTTCTCGATGTATTTCCTGATCTTCGGTGTTGTGGAGATGGTGTTTGTATTTGCGGCGACCGCGCTGTTCTTCGGAATGATGGCGGGCGTCAGCCTGATCTTCAAGCTGGACTTGAGCGGAATCCGTCCACTGCTCGTTGGCGGACTGCTGTTTCTGATTCTCTTTGGTCTGCTTTCAATGTTTTTAAATCTAGGCAGCTTTGAGACAGTGCTCTGCTATGCCGGTATCGTGGTATTCTTAGGCTTTACCGCTTATGATACAACCAAGATCCGGGATAATTACCAGATTTTCTCCGCGGATCCGGAGCTGCTTCAGAAAGCATCGGTATTCTCAGCGCTGCAGCTGTATCTCGATTTTATCAACCTGTTTCTGTACATTATCCGCCTGATGAACCGGAATCGGAAATAGGAAAAAATCTTTCAGGAGAACAGAAGTTCCTTTGCAGGAATAAAGAAAAGTGGAATTTTGCGGAAAACTGAATATGCAAAAATGAAATGCCGGAACGGGGGAAAGCTTTGTTCCGGCATTATTGTGTTTTTCTGCTTGAAAATCCTGTTTTTGGCATGGACGGCTTCATTCTTTTAGCAGAAAGGGAAGCATTCTGTAATAAATTTGACAGATTTTATTTAAAGTTTCTCTATTGAAGTGGATGGGGAGTATCTGTTAAACTAGGTTATAATAGGAAATGTTCTGCTGTTGGTTACACAGTGTGTGGATGAACCATATTTGTTTCGCATATGCCCCCGCCGGATTAGGCGGGGAAATGTATATAAATGGTGAACAGACAACAGGGATAAAAGGATAATCAAGGAGGTTTTTTGGCATGAATCGGAATAGAGTGAACAAAAAAAGGATGGGGCGCGCGCGTGTGCTTTCACAGGCGGCGGCTGGCATGCTGGCAGCAGCGCTGTGTTTTCAGCCGATGACGGCGCTGGCAGGACCGGCGGGAGATTCTTCTCTTACATCGTCATCCTCGAATGTGGGACCGGGCGGAGGCTCGGGCGGTTCCAATTCAGGAAGTACAGGCAGCTTTGGCGGTTCAAATTCAGTTTCCAATGGAAGTGTGAGCGCGGTCACATCAGGGCTTGGCGTGTACCGGGTGACGGAGAATGAGGGGATCGGTGCGATTGCGCGCGGTGTGGATGTGTCTTACTGGCAGCAGAATGTAAACTGGAGCCAGGTGGCGTCGGATAATGTACAGTTTGCGATGCTGGCCACCCGGTTCCGCGGTAATGTGGATCCGTTTTTTGCCATGAATGCGGCAAATGCGAGCCAGGCAGGACTGCGGCTGGGCGCGTACATTTATTCGTATGCGACTTCGGTCGAGATGGCGCAGCAGGAGGCGGATTTTGTCCTGAATCTCATCAAGGATTATCCGCTCTCCTTCCCGGTTGTCTTTGACGCCGAGGATGTCAATACGCTGGGAACCCTGACACCGTCCCAGGTCAGCGATGTGATCAACGCGTTCTGTAAGCGTATTCAGGATGCAGGCTATTATCCGATGGTCTATGCAAATGAATACTGGATTGCCAATAAGATCGATATGTCGAAGATTTCGTATGATATGTGGGTGGCAAAATATCAGCAGAAATATACATATTCGAGGACTTCGATGTGGCAGGCGTCCAACACCGGTTCGGTCAAAGGTGTAAATGGCAATGTGGATATTGATTACCTGTATAAAGATTACACGCAGATCATTCCGGGCAATACCTGGCGGACAATTGCGGGGAACCGTTACTATTATCAGAACCATGTGATGCAGAAATCGGCATGGATCAACGATGGACAGAACTGGTACTATATGAATGCGTCGGGCAATCCATCCACGGGCTGGCTGGAGCTTTCGGGTAAAAAGTATTATCTGGAGGCGGACGGTCATATGATTACCGGCTGGAAGACACTGGACGGCGGCTGGCGTTATTTTGATGCATCAGGCGAGCAGGCGACGGGCTGGCGTGCGGTTGATGGGAGCTGGTATTTCATGGCGGACAATGGTCTGATGCAGACCGGCTGGCTGGAGACGGGCGGCAAGAAATATTATCTGAACGCATCCGGCGCGATGCAGGCGGGCTGGCAGAACCTGGGCGGAAGCTGGTATTACTTTGACGGCTCCGGCGCCATGACGACGGGCTGGCAGGCAGTCGGCGGAAAGTGGTATTACATGAACGAGTCCGGCGTGATGCAGACCGGCTGGCTGGATCTTGGCGGTAAGAAATATTACCTGGATGCCAGCGGCGCGATGTACGCAGGTATTACGTTCGAGATGGATGGAAATACCTGGCAGGCAGCGGCAGACGGAAGCTGCACGGTAGTTCTGCCGGAGGAGAATGCGGCGGGAAATGGCGGTTCGACGGACGGACAGACTCCGATAACCGGAAGCCAGTCACCGGTGCAGCCGTCCGGTCCGGCAGGGGTATAATATAAATATGATTTGAACCAGTACCCAGATATTGGAGCTGATTCAGTTAAAAAAATGAAAAAGTAAACAAATTCGAACGGAAATAACTTGCTTTTTTGCCGACCTCATTATACAATGTTAAACAGGCAAAAAAATGGACTTGCTTATGGGATGGAGGAAACCAGCATAAGTAATCTGGCATAACATGACGTTTCAAACTGCTATATCAACTGTATGTGCAAGATAAGCTGCGGCTGTTCCGGTGCGGATTTGACGAAAGATGCGAGGCTCTTCTGGCTGCAAATTAGGAAGAGCCTCGGTATGCGTTATATCGGCAGAAGCGCGGAATCGGGATGGCGGGCACAGAAGTAGTGCGAAAGCGGGGGCGTTTGTCAGCAGGAAACTGTGAAAGCAGTGGTTCGCAGGCAGGCAGCTGCGCTAAGACGCAGGCAGGGAAAGGTCGGAGAATGCAGATTCCGGATTTAGTACTGCATGGAAGCAGCGTGTTTTTACATATTGTATAATGATTATATAATCAGAACCGTCGGCGGAGTTGTAGTGCTAAAAAAGGGATGTCAGTGCGGCTGGCTGCCGGAATCATTTCCGGAAACAGGGATGAGGGCAGTGTTTGTCATCAGTCAGGCACCGGACAGCGCTTATGTGAGAATCGAATAACAAGTCAGTGGTACAGATGTTTATGTATGCATGGCTATTAAAGTCGGATTCGCATAGACGGAAGTGCATGCCATTTATGTATGCAGAGGAGATTGTACAATCCTCTGCTGCCGCAGCGTGTCAGATGGAGAATTCCCGGAGTGGATGACAAGCTCTGGAAATTTTGCAAAAACACCTGCAAACACAGATAGGTGGGAAGTATCACGGATGGCGCCATGAAAGAAACATGGATGCTGTCAGGATATGATTCACGAAGAAAGAGGGACGTCCGTCAAAGCATGGAACGATCTAATTACGAGGTGACACATTTATGAAACAGAATATGAAAAGAATGCTGCTTGTACTTTGCATGGCAGTCTGCTTTTTCGCTCTGTCCGCCTGTGGTAGCGCTTCTGAAGAAGCGGTAGAGCCGATTTCTCCGGAGATCGAGCAGACCATGAGCGATGGCGCTAAGAGCTATCTGGAGCAGTTCGCCAGCTACAGTGACGAAGATCTGGCAGCACAGCTGAAACAGGCTGAGAAGCAGAAAAACACAGTCATTGAGTCTGCAATTTCTTCTTGGACCAGTTCTAAGGACGATTTAGGCAAGATGGGTGAGATTCAGAGCGTGACCGTAGAGCGCGCCGATGATGACAGCTACACAGCAGTTGTTCAGGCTTCCTTTGAGAAGAGAGACTTGACTTTCTCCCTGACCGCTGAGGAGAGCGTAAGCAGCTACGGCGGTACTTCTCTGGTACCGACCGAGTTATCCTTTGTTGTAAACTACAGCTTCGGTGAGAAGATGGAGAAGGCAGCATTAAATACCCTGATGGGTATGGGTACCGTATTCCTGGTACTGATCTTCATCAGTTTAATTATCAGCAGCTTCAAGAAGGTTAACGAGATTGAGGCAAATGTAAAGGCTAAAAAAGCAGGAGCAGAGGCACCGGCAGCAGCACCGGCACCTGTACAGACTGCAGCACCGGCAGCAGCGCCGGCACGTACCGCAGCACCAGCAGCAGGCAATGCGGCAAACGATGGAGAACTGGTAGCAGTTATCACTGCAGCGATCGCAGCAGCAACCGGCGTACCGGCAGACAGCGTAAATATCCGCTCCATTACACGTAAATAATCATCGATAAAATCTGGAGGAATTTAAAATGAAGAATTATACTATCACCGTAAATGGTACAGCATATCAGGTAACCGTAGAAGAAGGATTTGCAGGCGCAGCAGCTCCGGCTCCAGCAGCAGCTCCAGCACCGGCAGCAGCTCCGGCTCCAGCAGCAGCACCGGCAGCAGGCGGCGTAACCATCACATCCCCGATGCCAGGTAAGATCCTTGGTATTAAGGCAGCAGCTGGCACAGCTGTAAAACGTGGTCAGGTTATCCTGCTTCTGGAAGCTATGAAGATGGAGAACGAGATCGTAGCTCCTCAGGACGGTACCGTTGCCAGTGTTAATGTTGCAGTAGGCGATATGGTAGAACCGGGCGCAGTTCTTGCTACATTAAACTAATCTAATTTTTATAAAACTGGCTGAAAAAATACGGGATATGTTATTCCGTTTGGAGGAATTAATATGGAATATATAACAACTACATTGTCCAATCTTCTTCAGCAGACAGCATTCTTAAACCTGACATTTGGAAACATCGTTATGATTTTCGTAGCGCTGATTTTCCTGTATCTGGCAATCGGAAAAGGATTCGAGCCGTTACTGCTTCTTCCTATTTCCTTTGGTATGCTGCTTGTAAATATCTATCCGGATATTATGAGATCGATTGAAGACTCATCGAACGGAGTTGGTGGACTTTTACATTACTTTTATTTACTGGATGAGTGGAGTATCTTACCATCCCTCATCTTCATGGGTGTCGGTGCGATGACAGACTTCGGTCCGCTGATCGCTAACCCGAAGAGCTTCCTGCTCGGTGCAGCTGCTCAGTTCGGTATCTACGGCGCTTACTTCATGGCTATCTTCATGGGATTCAACGATAAGGCTGCGGCTGCTATCTCCATCATCGGTGGTGCAGACGGCCCGACCTCTATCTTCCTGGCAGGTAAACTTGGTCAGACAGGTCTGATGGGACCGATTGCCGTAGCAGCTTACTCCTACATGGCTCTGGTTCCGATTATCCAGCCGCCGATCATGAAACTCCTTACCACCAAAGAGGAGAGAGAGATCCGTATGGAGCAGCTTCGTCCGGTATCCAAACTGGAGAAGATTCTGTTCCCGGTTGTTGTTACAATCGTTGTCTGCATGATTCTGCCGACAACTGCTCCGCTGGTTGGTATGCTTATGCTTGGTAACCTGTTCCGTGAGTCTGGTGTTGTTAAGCAGCTGACAGAGACTGCTTCCAACGCCCTGATGTACATCGTCGTTATCTTCCTGGGTACTTCCGTAGGTGCTACTACCAGTGCAGAGGCTTTCTTAAACCTGGATACCATCAAGATCGTAGTTCTGGGTCTGATTGCATTCGCTCTGGGTACTGCAGCAGGTGTTATCTTCGGTAAGATTATGTGCAAGGTAACTCATGGTAAGGTAAACCCGCTGATCGGTTCCGCAGGTGTATCTGCAGTTCCGATGGCGGCACGTGTATCCCAGAAGGTTGGTTCTGAGGCAGATCCGAGCAACTTCCTTCTGATGCACGCAATGGGACCGAACGTAGCTGGTGTTATCGGTACTGCCGTAGCAGCAGGTACATTCATGGCTATTTTTGGCGTGAAATAGGATCGAGCAGATTTATTCTGAATAATGTATTTATATAGTAGGGTGGGATTCTTCGGGATCCTGCCCTATTGTTATATGCAAACGTCGGTAACTGTTCACAGGTAGGAATTTTCTGAACTGAAAATTCCGTACGATACAGTTCCGGCAGCAGATTTTGCCGATTTGGAATGCGTAGCATCGGCAAAATCCGGTTGCTGGGCACACGTGTGTGAACAGTAACAAACGTCGTTTTTTGTCGAATTTAATCGGTCGAAATAGTTTGCTTTTTGCTGGTGGAAGACGTAAAATGACAGTGAAGTAAGGAGGAATGGCACTAGAGAATAGAAAAGGAGAATGCATAGGATGGCGGATATGAGAGAAGAATTAGTTCAAAAGATTGAACGGGCAAGACAGCAGCTGAATCAAAATATTGACACAAAGGCAGCATATGACACAATTTATCACTACAGTGTGGAGCTTGACAAACTCTTAAATCAGTATATCGGGCTGGAGACAGAGACTGAAAGAGGGCTGGAGACGGCGCTATAAAATAAGAGTGGAAATAGAAACAAATATAGATAAGTACAGAAAACTCAGGTACATGTGTTCGGAAAAAGAACCGGTGCCTGAGTTTTCTGATTTTTTTTCGATTTAGACCTTGCCATTTTGATGGGCATGTACTAAAATAAACATAACAAGTGGTAGAAAGTGGTGAAAAGTGGAACGAAATGGATTTTCGGGACACAAAAGTGGTACACATCGGATGACGGGTGATTGATATGTTCATGGGAGAATACAATCATACAATCGATGCGAAGGGACGTTTGATCGTTCCGTCGAAGTTCAGGGAACAGCTTGGAGACGAATTTGTGGTGACAAAGGGGTTGGATGGCTGTCTTTTTGTGTACGATAACACCGAGTGGAAAAAGTTCGAAGAGAAGTTACAGGCACTCCCACTTACCAATCAGAATGCCAGAAAATTCTCCCGTTTCTTTCTGGCAGGTGCCTCGGCGTGTGAGGTGGATCGTCAGGGACGAATCCTGCTTCCTTCGGTTCTGCGGGATTTTGCAGGACTCGAGAAGGAGGTTGTCCTGGTCGGCGTCGGAAGCCGGATCGAGATCTGGAACAAGGCGACCTGGGCGGAGAAGAATGTCTATGATGACATGGAAGAGATTGCAGAAAATATGGAAGGCCTTGGCATATGATATTTAATCACAAATCAGTATTATTAAATGAGACGGTTGACAGTCTCTGTGTAAAGCCCCAGGGTATCTATGTGGATGGGACACTGGGAGGCGGCGGTCACGCGAGCGAGGTGGCGGCACGGCTGGGAGACGGCGGACGCTTGATCGGGATTGATCAGGATGCGGACGCGATTGCGGCTGCGTCAGAACGTCTGGCTCCCTTTGGAGATAAGATAACCGTTGTGCGGAGCAATTATGAGCGGATTGCACAGGTGTTAGATGAGCTGGAGATTCCGCAGGTGGATGGAATTTATCTGGATCTGGGTGTTTCTTCTTTCCAGCTTGACACAGCGGAACGGGGATTTACCTATCGCGAGGACGATGCGCCGCTGGATATGCGGATGGATCAGAGAAATGAGCAGACCGCGAAGGACATCGTCAATACCTACAGTGAGATGGAACTGTACCGGATCATCCGGGACTACGGTGAGGATCGGTTTGCGAAGAATATTGCAAAACACATCGTACAGGCACGACAGAAAAAAGAGATTGAGACGACAGGCGAGCTGACGGAGATCATCCGGGCATCGATTCCGGCAAAGGTCCGGGCGACCGGCGGTCATCCGGCAAAGCGTACGTTTCAGGCGATCCGGATCGAGTTAAACCGGGAACTGGATGTGCTGGAAGATTCGATCGATACGATGATTGAACGCCTGGCACCGGGCGGACGGCTTTCGATCATTACGTTCCATTCCCTGGAAGATAGAATCGTAAAGAACCGTTTCCGGACGAATGAAAATCCATGCATCTGCCCGCCGGATTTTCCAGTCTGTGTCTGTGGACGCAAAAGCCGCGGCCGGGTGATTACAAGAAAACCGATTCTTCCGACCGATCAGGAGATGGAAGAAAACCCGCGTTCCAAGAGCGCAAAGCTCCGGGTATTTGAAAAATCATAAACAAAAGCATAACTGCACCTCAGAACAGAGATCGTTTCAGGTGCGGGGGAGATAAAAGAGAGAAAAAGCGAAAGAGCAGGGAGGGAACGTTATGTCTGTCAGAAGGAGACAACATGTATCGGCCTCCACGTATGTGGACGGTAATACCGTGCGAAAAGTTCAGAGAACCGTGGAGATAAGACCAGAAAGAGATGAGAGAGAGGAGTACCGGCATAAACACGCCGTGCGCCGCAACCAGGAAAAGGCGCTTTACATGAACGGACCGTATGTGCTGGCGCTGACCATCGCTGCGCTGATCACGCTGGTTTTATGTATGAATTATCTGCATAAGCAGGCGTCGATCACGACCCGTATCAACCACATTGAGGATCTGGAGCTGAAACTGGAGAACCTGAAGTCCGAGAATGATGCACTTCAGACCCGGATTGACACGTATGTGGATCTGGATCATGTATATAAAGTGGCGACCGAAGAGCTCGGCATGGTATATGCAAATAAGGATCAGATTCTTTTATATGACAAGACGGAAAGCGAGTATGTAAGACAGTATGAGGACATCCCAAAACACTAACGGCAGACAGACCTTTCGGAAATATATGCAGGAAAAGCTGGCAATTACCGTCCTGGTAATTATGCTGGCTTTGTTTGCATTGGTGCTGGTGCTTTATAATCTGGTAAAAAGTAAGGGCGAGTCGTACAATCAGATAGTCCTGAGCCATCAGGACTATGAGAGCCGCACGATTCCCTACAAGCGCGGCAATATTATCGACCGGAACGGGACGTATCTGGCGATTAGCGAGAAGGTTTACAATTTGGTCGTCGATCCGAAGCAGATTCTGGATACGGAGGAGAACTACCAGTATCTCGATGCCACGCTGGACGCGCTGGTGGAGTGCTTCGGTTACAAGCGGAACGAGCTGCAGGCGATGATCGAGGAGAAAAAAGACAGCCAGTATGTGATCTATGCGAAACAGCTTCCAGCGGAAGACAAAGAGAAGTTTGAGACTTATGAGAAGGACAAGAACAAGGAATACCGGGCGCTGCCGACGGAGGAAGGCGGCAACCAGCGTATCACGGGCGTATGGTTCGAGGAAGAATATAAGAGAACGTATCCGTACAATGAGCTGGCATGCAATGTGGTTGGTTTTGCCCTCAAGGATGGCAATGCATCCGGCGGTGTTGAACAGTATTATAATGATATCCTGAACGGTGTGAGCGGTCGTGAGTATGGTTATTTAAACGGCGATTCGAACGTCGAGCGAACGGTAAAACCGGCGCAGAACGGAAAGACGCTGGAGTTGACGATCGACGTCAACATCCAGAAGATTGTCCAGAAATATCTGGATGAGTGGCAGGCGGGCATTGGAAGTAATCTGGCGGCGGCGATCGTCATGGATCCGAACAGCGGTGAGATCCTGGCGATGGATACGACGACCCGTTACAATCTGAATGATCCGTACAATTTAAGCACCTACTATACGGATGAGGAAATCCAGGCGATGGATGAAAAGGCGAAGTCCGAGGCGTGGTATAAAATGTGGAGAAACTTCTGCGTGAGCGACTCCTATGAGCCGGGTTCTCCACAGAAAGCATTTACGGTAGCCGGGGCGATCGATGAAGGCGCGATTTCCGGAAACGAGGTCTTTGAGTGCGGCGGAAAACTGCATTTCGGAGACTGGGATATCCGGTGTGTTGCCCGAGCCGGTCACGGACCGCTGACGATCACACAGGGATTGATGAAATCCTGCAACGTCGTTATGATGCGTATTGTATCACTGGAGGGAAAAGAGAAGTTTGTCCAGTATCAGAAGATTTTCGGATTTGGCGAGAAGACGGGCATCGACCTTCCGGGCGAGGCGTCAGGTCTGATTTATCAGGCATCCAATATGGATCCGGCTTCTCTGGCGACCAACGCATTTGGACAGAACTATAACTGTACGATGGTGCAGATGGCAGCCGGATATGCGTCCTTAATCAACGGCGGTTCCTATTATGAGCCACATGTGGTAAAAGAGATTCTGAACGACGAAGGATCCGTTGTCAAATCCGTTTCCCCAAATCTGGTGCGAGAGACGGTTTCGGAATCGACCTCGAACTTCATTAATAATGCGCTTTACCAGACAGTATCAGGTGATGGCGGTACCGCGGGCGCGGCGGCAGTTGCCGGTTACGAAGTGGCTGGTAAGACAGGTACGGCGCAGAAGCAGCCGCGTGCGGAGAAGAATTATCTGGTTTCCTTTATCGGATATGCACCGGCATACAATCCGCAGGTGCTCTGCTATGTGGTAGTAGATACTCCGCATCTGCCGGGCGAGCAGCAGGCACATTCGACTTTTGCCAGCGAGATTTTCAGCAAGATCATGGCGGAAGTCCTTCCATATAAGAATGTATTCCCGGCAGGCGGCGCGGCACAGGATCTCGAGACCAATCTTTCCAGCCAGGAAGAGGGCATTATAAGCGGCACAGCAACCGAGGATCCGAATGCAGCTGAAACACCGGCAGAGACGACTCCGGCTCCGGAGGGCGGCTGGGCGAACTACGATGAGGAATTTATCGATTCCGGAGACGAGTACAGCTATCCGGATACGATGGGAAATGTGCAGGATGAATCGGCGGCGGTTGGAAACGGTGAAACGGCTGGAACGGGCAGAGACACCGGAACAGCGGATAATGCCGGAGAAACGGCAGCTTCCCAGGAAGCGCAGGCAGCGGGAGATTAAGAATTGTGCCTGTCGGCAAGAGCTATCTATCTTGTGTGGAAAATACGTAACTGTTCACAGGTAGGAATTTTCTGAACTGAAAAATTCGTACGATACAGTTCTGGCAGCAGATTTTGCCGATTTGGAATGCGTAGCATCGGCAAAATCCCGTTGCTGGGCACACGTGTGTGAACAGTAACGAAAATACAGAATAAAGAAACGGTTCTTATGATATACTGTAGCAATGAGATCAGACAGGAAGCAGTATGAATCGGAACCGGACGCATCACAGAGGAAGAACTGTCTTTTTGTGCGCCGCCATCTGCCTGTGCATGGCAGGATTGGCGGGGAGACTGTTCTTCCTCATGCTGTATAAAGCGGATTATTACAGCCAGATGGCGGAGGAGCTGCATCAGCGGGAGCGCAGTATCAAAGCGCCGCGCGGGCGGATCCTTGACCGGAACGGAACGGTGATCGCTGATAACCGGACTGTATGTACTATCTCAGTGATTCATAATCAGGTAAAAGATCCGGAGACAGTTATTCGGGTTTTAAGCGAAGAACTGGGACTTCCGGAGGCGGAGATGCGGAAAAAGACGGAAAAGCGATCTTCCAGGGAGGTGATCCAGTCCAATGTAGAGAAAACGCGGGGCGATGCGATCCGGGCAATGCGCCTGGAGGGAGTCAAGGTGGATGAGGACTATAAACGATATTATCCATATGGACGTCTGGCATCGAAAGTGCTGGGATTCACCGGGGGAGATAATCAAGGGATCATCGGTCTGGAAGTACAGTATGAGAAGTATTTAAAGGGCACGGATGGCAAGATCCTGACGCTCACGGACGCGGCGGGGATCGAGCTGGAAAATGAGGCGGAGGATCGCATCGAGCCGGAGGCAGGGCGGGATCTGCAGGCGAGTCTGGATGTCAATATCCAGATGTACGCGGAACAGGCGGCGTACCAGACGATGCAGAAAAAGAATGCGAACCGCGTCTCGATCATCGTGATGAACCCGAAGAACGGGGAAATCTATGCAATGGTAAATGCACCGGAGTTTTCATTGAATGAGCCGTTTGAGCTGGTGACAGATGGAAAAAACGAAGATTCAGAAACAGAAGAAGACATATCCTGGAAGAATGAAGTGCAGTCACACGCAGCATCAGCGCAAAATAAACAAGCTCTCCTCAATCAGATGTGGCGCAATCCCTGTTTAAATGATACATACGAACCGGGGTCTACATTCAAAATCGTGACTGCCGCTGCGGGACTGGAGGCGGGCGTGGTCAACCTGACTGATCAGTTTTCCTGCCCGGGATTCCGGATCGTGGAAGATCGGAAGATTCGGTGTCACAAGGTGGGCGGACACGGCGGGGAGACGTTTTTACAGGGAATGATGAATTCCTGCAATCCTGTTCTGATCGATGTCGGACAGCGGCTGGGACCGGAGCGGTACTATCAGTATTTTAAGCAGTTTGGTCTGCTGGGAAAGACTGGGATTGATCTGCCGGGTGAGGCGGGGACGATCATGCACCAGCCGGATCAGATCGGACCGGTGGAGCTGGCGACCGTCTCTTTTGGGCAGTCGTTTCAGATCACGCCGATCCAGCTCATTACAACGGCATCCTCCCTGATCAACGGAGGCACGCGCATCACACCGCACATCGGGATCCGTGCCGTGCGGGCAGATGGTCAGGCAGTCCACGTGTTTACCTATCCAAAAGGGGAGAGAATCCTATCGGAGCAGACGAGTGAGACGCTGCGTTATATTCTGGAACAGGTGGTGGCGGAGGGGAGTGGAAAAAACGCCCGGATCGAGGGCTACCGGATCGGCGGAAAGACGGCAACCTCGGAGAAACTTCCAAGGAGCCGGAAAAAATATATTTCCTCATTTTTAGGGTTTGCACCGGCGGACGATCCGCAGGTGATCGCGCTTATCACCATCGATGAACCGGAAGGAATCTACTATGGCGGGACGATTGCCGCCCCGGTGATCCGCGATCTGTTTGAGGTCATTTTGCCGTATCTGGGGGTGGAGAAAAGAGGTTGATTATTCCCCTAAAAAGACGTATACTATTGAAGTGTATAATTTGAGGAACTATCTCTGTATACATAGGAAGATAAGTTAGAGGTGTGACATGGTAAATGAAACAATACTGGCGGTTATCATCGCATTTGTGGTCAGCGCAGTGCTGTGCCCGATCGTGATACCGTTTCTCCACAGGTTGAAATTCGGACAGCAGGTGCGCGATGACGGACCGCAGACGCATCTGAAAAAGCAGGGAACCCCGACGATGGGCGGTCTGGTAATTCTTTCCAGCATCATCATTACGTCTCTGCTCTATATCCGGGATTATCCGAAGATCATTCCGGTGCTGTTTATGACTGTTGGATTCGGCGTGGTTGGATTTCTGGACGATTACATCAAGATCGTGATGAAACGTTCGGAGGGCTTAAATCCGATCCAGAAGCTGATCGGACAGTTTGTGATCACAGGTATTTTTGCCTATTATATTGTAACCTCACCGGACATCGGAACAGGGATGCTGATTCCATTTACCGGCAAGTATTTACAGCTTCCGGTCTGGCTGTTTGTACCGGCACTGTTCTTCATCATTCTGGGAACTGACAATGGCGTGAACTTCACAGATGGTCTGGACGGCCTGTGCACCAGTGTGACGATTCTGGTAGCAACGTTCTTTACGATCGTGGCGATCGGGGAGAACAGCGGCATTAGCCCGATTACCGGCGCAGTAGTTGGAAGTCTTCTGGGCTTTCTTCTGTTCAATGTTTATCCGGCGCGTGTGTTCATGGGCGATACCGGTTCACTGGCACTCGGCGGTTTTGTCGCTTCCAGTGCCTTTATGATGCAGATGCCGATCTTTATCGCGATCGTGGGTCTGATTTATCTGGTGGAAGTATTATCTGTTATTATTCAGGTAACCTATTTTAAGAAGACGGGCGGAAAGCGTTTTTTCAAGATGGCGCCGATCCATCACCATTTCGAGCTCTGCGGATGGTCTGAGACCAGAGTCGTAGGCGTATTTTCGATTATTACGGCAATCCTTTGCCTTATAGCATACTTAGGATTATAGGAGGAAGATTATGAGTCAGAAAGTATTAGTAGCAGGAACAGGTATCAGCGGTATTGCAGCTGCAAAGCTCCTTCTCTCAAAAGGCGGGGAGGTAGTGCTTTACGATGGCAATGAAAAACTGGATCCAGAGGAGCTGAAAAAGAAATTTGACGAAGGCGCGACGATCACGTTCGTCCTCGGAGAGCTGAAAAAGACGGATTTGTTAGGCGTGGAGCTGGCAATTTTAAGCCCGGGCATCCCGACCGATGCACCGTTTGTAGAGATGATTCGTGAAACCGGTATTCCGATCTGGGGCGAGATGCAGCTTGCATATCACTGTGCAAAAGGACGTATGGCAGCCATTACCGGCACGAACGGAAAGACAACGACGACTTCCCTGACCGGCGAGATCATGAAGTCATTCTATGACAGCGTATTTGTAGTTGGAAATATCGGTGAGCCGTTTGCATTCCACGCATTGGAGACAACGGATGAGACCGTAACTGTCGCAGAGGTATCGAGCTTCATGCTGGAGACCATGACTGATTTCCACCCGAATGTAAGCGCTATTTTAAATATTACCCCGGATCATCTGGATCGTCATAAGACGATGGAATGCTACATCGAGACGAAAGAGAGCATTACCAAGAACCAGAAAGAGGGCGATGTCTGCGTCCTGAACTATGAGGATCCGGTACTGCGTGAATTTGGTGAGACTTTAAAAGACATCAAGGTGGTATATTTTTCCAGTCTGCGTACCCTGAAACAAGGTTTCTACCTGAAAGAGGATGAGATTGTATACAACGACGGCGAGAAAGAGACCGTGATTGTCAATATCCACGATCTGAAGCTACTTGGCCGTCATAACCATGAAAATGTTATGGCAGCGGTTGCTATCAGTATGAACATGGGCGTTCCGCTGGAGAAGATCCAGAAGGTGATCAAGGAATTCAAGGCAGTTGAACACCGCATTGAGTTCGTAACCGAGCGTTTTGGTGTCAAATACTACAACGATTCCAAGGGAACCAACCCGGATGCAGCGATGCAGGCGATCAAGGCGATGCCGGGACCGACCTTATTAATCGCAGGCGGATATGATAAGCATTCCGAGTTTGACGAGTGGATCGAGAGCTTTGACGGAAAGGTACGCTATCTGGTGCTGATCGGCCAGACCCGCGACAAGATTGCCGAGTGTGCAAAACGCCACGGCTTCAATGATATCATGTACGCGGAAGATCTGCAGGAGGCTGTACAGGTATGTGCATCCTACGCAAATCCGGGCGATAACGTCCTGCTTTCACCGGCATGTGCAAGCTGGGGGCAGTTCAAGAACTTTGAAGAGCGCGGACGCAAATTCAAAGAGTTTGTGAGAAATTTGTAATTTGTTTTTGAGAATTGCGAAGTGCAAAGCACGCAGCAATTCGGTATTGGCTAATACATTGGGGCTGTCGCAGCCGGCATTTGTCTGCGGCAGCCCTGATTTGAAGGAAAAACTGCCGTTTACAGGCAGAATTTCGAAACTGTAACAACAAAAAGCAGGGGAGTGGAAGTATGCCGGAACCGGGAAAAATTAAAAAGAAAAAACCACATCGGTTTTATGATTACAGTCTGCTGTTTACCATCATTTTCCTGACGGTATTCGGACTGATCATGATTTACAGCGCGAGCTCCTATAAGGCGCAGCTTGATTACGGCAATCCGGGATATTTTATGCTTCGTCAGGCGGGCATCGCGGGTGTCAGCTTTGTTGCGATGTATATCGTCTCCAAGATAGATTATCACTGGTTTGCGCGGTTTGCGATGCTGGGATATATCGTTTCATACGTGACGCTGCTTCTGACGCGTTTTACACCTCTGGGCGTGGCATCGCATGGTAAGAAGCGCTGGCTGCGCCTAGGACCGCTCCAGTTCCAGCCGACCGAGATTGTCAAGATTTCCCTGATTCTGCTTCTGGCGGTTCTGATTGCCAATCTGGGCGTGCGGATCAACCAGCTGCGGGCAGTCGGATTTATCGTGGCGCTGTCGGCGCCGCTGGCACTTTTAGTTACGGCGAACAACTTAAGTTCTGGTATCATCATCTGCGGCATCGTGTTTGTGATGCTGTTTGTGGCGTGCAAGATCAAATGGCCGTTTTTTCTCTGCATCGGAGGCGGCGTTGGACTTCTGGCGGTCGCCCCCTATATAGGGCATTTGCTGGTAAAGCTCCATATCCTGAAGGATTATCAGCTGGGACGAATCAATGTCTGGGTCAACCCGGTGCAGTATGCACGTTCCGGCGGTTATCAGGTGCTCCAGGGTCTGTATGCGATCGGTTCCGGCGGTCTGTTTGGAAAGGGACTGGGCGAGAGTCTCCAGAAGCTCGGTTTCGTGCCGGAGGCGCAGAATGATATGATTTTTTCGATTATCTGTGAGGAATTAGGTCTGTTTGGCGCGATTTCGGTCATTCTGATTTTCATGTTTATGATTTACCGCTTCATGGTAATTGCTGGAAATGCACCGGATCTGATGGGTGCGATGATCGTGATCGGCGTGATGGCACACATCGCGATTCAGGTTATCTTAAATATCGCGGTTGTTACGAATACGATCCCGAACACGGGTGTTACGCTGCCGTTTATCAGTTACGGAGGTACGTCCGTCATGTTCCTGATGCTGGAGATGGGGATGGTGTTAAGCGTCTCGAACCAAATTAAGCTGGAGCAGTAGGAATATTTGGCGGAGTTACATATTTACTTCGGGAAATGTAGAAAATGAGAACCATTTTCTCTCGTTGGCATATAATAATACATAGATGCCGGTGGGAGGGGATTGTTTGGCTTTCATCGAGATTCACGGACCGTGCCGGATTCAGGGCGGACTCACGGTGCAGGGGTCGAAAAATGCAGTTTTGCCGATGATGGCGGCGTCAGTGTTAAACCGCGGAATTACCGTGCTTGAAAATGTCCCCAGAATACAGGATGTGTTCTGTATGATGGGGATTCTTGATTCTCTGGGATGCCGGTGTGCGTTGCACGGAAACCGTCTGGAAATCGATACTTCGAAGATGAATGGCTGGCGGATCGAGCAGAAAGCGATGGGGAAAATGCGCTCGTCCATTATGCTTTTGGGAGCGCTCCTGGGACGCTTTTGCGAGGCGGGTGTCTACAGCCCCGGCGGATGTATGATCGGAAAACGTCCAATCGACTGGCATTTGCGGGCACTCCGTGCGCTGGGCGCGGAAATACAGGAACCGGAGTCGGACGGCTTCCTGCATGCACAGACAACGGGACTTCGCGGGGCAGAGATTATTTTTCCGTTCCCGAGTGTCGGCGCGGTGGAAAATGCCCTGTTTGCCGCTGTGGCAGCGGTGGGGCGGACGGTTCTGCGGGGATGCGCGCGGGAACCGGAGATTGGACAGCTGTGCCATTTCCTAAATGGTATGGGGGCATCGATCCGGGGGATCGGGACGGATGCGCTGATCATAGAAGGCGGATTGCCGCTTCATGACAGCCGGTTTGTGATCGGCGGCGACCGGATCGTAGCCGGGACCTATCTTCTTGCCGCTGCGTCCTGCAGCGGTGAGGTGATCGTGGACGGCGTGCAGACACAGGAGCTGCGTGCATTGACCGGGGTGCTGGAGCATATGGGCGTTTCGCTTTATCAGGAACCGGAACTTATATATGTACACAGCGGACAGCGCCTGCGGGCGGTATCGGTGAAAACCGGACCGTATCCGGCGTTTCCGACCGATCTGCAGCCGTTTTTGATGGCGGCGCTGTCACGGGCAGATGGAACCAGTATGCTGCGGGAGACGGTATTTGAAAACCGGTTTGGCACAGCGGCGGAGCTTCAAAAAATGGGGGCGAACATCGAATGTAGCGGGAACATTGCCCGGATTGACGGAGTGGAAACCTTGCGGGGAGCTTTGGTGCGTGCCCGCGATCTGCGGGGCGGCGCAGCCCTGACGGTGGCAGCCCTGGGGGCGGACGGATGGACCAGAGTATCAGAATGTGAACATATTGAGCGGGGATATGAAGATATTTGCCGGGACTTGCGGGCATTAGGAGCAGAGATCCGGCGCCGGGAGGATGATGGAGATAGAGAAGATACAGATTGAAAAAAAGACAGAGGAAAAGGTATGGCGCCGCCGTGGAAAAAAACATATCTGGATCACGGCGGCAGCACTTCTTGTGGCAGCCGCGTTTTTTGTCGGTCTGTCGCTGCTTCAGATTAATACAATCCATGTCAGTGGAAACCGGCAATATACGGCAGAGCAGATAGAGGCGTCTATTTTCGATTCGCGGCTGAGCCGGAATCCGGTGTTCTGCTATATGCAGTACCGCTTCCGGCCGCACAAGTCAATTCCGTTCGTGCAGGATTACAAGCTGGTGTTCCGCAGCCCGTCGGACGTGGAGGTGATCGTCTACGAGAAGAGTGTGGTTGGTTACGTTTCCTACATGAACAGCCGGATGTATTTTGACAAGGACGGCATCATTGTGGAGAGCACAAGCGAGACATTGCCGGGTGTGCCGAAGATTGCCGGACTTTCCTTTGGACATATCGTGCTGCATCAGCCGCTGCCGGTCGAGGATATCAGCGTTTTCAACGAGATTCTGAACCTGACGCAGGTACTGTCGGTCAACGAGGTTGCGGTGGACGAGATCCGTTTTAATAAGGAAAAGGAAGCGACGCTTCAAATCAGGAGCTTGAAGGTTGAGCTGGGAAGCAACAGTGAGATGAACGGGAAACTTTCGGAGCTGACGGATATTCTGCGGGATTATCCGGATCTGTCCGGAACCCTCTATCTGGACAGCTACGATGAATCGAATGCAAATCCGATGTACCGGTTTGATAAAAACTAGGAAGAATCGGCATAATCCGTTACTGGCACGTATGTGTGAACAGTAACATTGTGACTGGTTTATTGAAAATTTATAAAAGAAACGATTGATTTTTTGCTGAAAATCAAATATAGTATTAGGTAGGCTAGATTTAAAAGACCCTAATTTTAGTATAAAGATGATAAAACCGGAACAGATGGGAAAATGAAGGAGGAAGTATCTTGTTAGAGATAAAGATAAATGAAGCAGAGAACTCTGCCAGAATTATAGTAGTAGGTGTCGGCGGAGCCGGTAACAACGCTGTCAACCGTATGATCGATGAAGATATTGCCGGTGTAGAATTTATCGGTATCAATACAGATAAGCAGGCACTGCAGTTCTGCAAGGCGTCCACAGCTATGCAGATTGGTGAGAAGCTGACCAAGGGACTTGGTGCAGGCGCAAAGCCGGAGATCGGTGAGAAAGCAGCTGAGGAAAGCCAGGAAGAGCTGGCACAGGCTCTCAAGGGTGCAGATATGGTATTCGTTACCGCAGGTATGGGCGGCGGTACCGGTACAGGTGCAGCTCCGGTTATTGCACGTATCGCAAAAGATATGGGCATCCTGACGGTCGGCGTTGTCACAAAGCCGTTCCGTTTCGAGGCAAAGACCCGTATGAGCAATGCGCTCAATGGTATCGAAAAACTGAAAGCAGCTGTCGATACTCTGATCGTTATCCCGAATGATAAACTTCTTGAGATCGTAGACCGCCGTACCACGATGCCGGATGCACTGAAGAAAGCAGATGAGGTTCTTCAGCAGGCAGTACAGGGTATTACCGACCTGATCAATGTTCCGGGTCTTATCAATCTTGACTTTGCAGATGTTCAGACCGTTATGGTGGACAAGGGTATCGCTCATATCGGTATCGGTCATGCGAAGGGTGATGACAAAGCACTTGAGGCTGTTAAGCAGGCTGTATCCAGCCCGCTGCTTGAGACAACCATCGAGGGTGCAAGCCACGTTATCATCAATATTTCCGGCGATATCAGCCTGATCGAGGCAAATGACGCAGCCAGCTATGTACAGGAGCTTGCAGGCGACGATGCCAATATCATCTTCGGTGCGATGTACGATGAGAATGCACAGGATGAGGCGACGATCACTGTTATTGCGACTGGACTGGATTCCCACGGTGTGAACACACCGGTCGCAAAAGCGATGACTGAGTTCAAGACTCCGTTCAAGGCAAAGACGACTGGCAATACATACGCTCAGCCGGCAGCACAGACTGCAGCGGCAGCGCAGCCGACCTACAAGGCACCGACCTTCCGTGCACCATCTGCAGCAGCACCGGCACAGCCAGTCGCTCCGAAGGAAGCACCGCAGTCGGCACCGGCACAGCCGTTCCGCCCGATGCGCCAGGAAACACAGATCAATATTCCGGATTTTCTGAGAAATAAGAAATAATATAAGAGTGAGAGATGAACTGCTCTTGCTTTAGCAAAAATACAAAATATATACAGAAGCAGTTGTTTTTGGAAGAGACACGCATTAGAAGTAAAAATTTCTGATGCGTGTTTTTTTGTGTAATAGGAAATTCCTTGGAATCCCCTATTACACAAAAAGGCACATTCTTTTTTATCGTCGATTCAGACCTTCGACTTATGTCGAATCTATTCAAATTTTACGTTTTTCCCCCGATTTTTGGCGATCAAAACAGGCGTTTTGCACCCTCGGTTTGACAAATTTTGCGGAACTTTTTTCTTATAATATCCCGTGTCGGACAGAAAGGTGGGAAGAGACAGTGACCTATCGTGTGTATGCGGATGTCATCCTGCTGCAAAATCTGGCAGCGGATTTCCTGCTTCTGTCGGTGGTGAAGAATTGCCTGCGTCTGCCGGAACGCCGGTATGGGCGGTTGGCAGGGAGTCTTCTGGGAGCCGTGTATGCGTTAGGAATGGTGTTAGCTCCGGTTCCGCTGGGATATGCCGGGCGGATGCTCCTAAGCGCCACGATGAGCGTGCTGATGGCATGGACGGCATTTTCCATCCGTAGGAAGTCGGAGGCGGCAGAAGCTGCGATCGGGCTTTACATAGCATCTATGCTGGCGGCTGGCTGCATGGAACTGGTTCAGCCGCTTGGAATACGGGCGAATCTTCTGTTCTGGCTGTTTACCGCGGGGGGCAGTTTTCTGATTCCATCTGCGGTGTGGCGGTTTGGTATGCAGCGGTGTATGAAGCTGGAACACCAGTACGCGGTAACGCTTTTTAACAAAGGCAGGGAGCGGCATGTGCAGGCGATTCTCGACACAGGCAACCATCTGACGATGCCGCTTTCGGGGCGTCCGGTGCAGGTGCTGGATGCGTGTGCGGCAGAGAGATTTTTTTCCTGGGAGGACGGTGTCCAATACATCCCATTTCGGAGTGTCGGAAAGGGCGGCGGCGTGATTCCGGCATATCAGGCGGAGCGGATGGAAGTGTCCGGTCAGGGCGGTATGCGGGTGATTGAGAAGCCGTGGATTGCCATTTCACAGGAGGCGCTGTCGCAGAAGGGCGAGTATCAGATGCTGCTCAATGAAAAATATTGGTTGTGAAGAAAACCATGCAGACAATCGAACCATAGCGAACAACATAAGGGGGAAAGCGTATGTTTATAAAAGTTTCAGTTCCAGGTCAGTTTCGTTTAAAAATGATGCCGTCGTTCCGGTCATTTCTGATGCACCGGGACGGGGAAGTTCATTATATCGGGGGAACCGATATCCTTCCGGCACCGTTTGACAGTGTGCGGGAGGCGGAGGTTTTAAGAAAATTTGGAACCAGTGAGGATAAAGAGGCGCGTTCGGCGCTGATCGAACACAACCTGCGCCTGGTGGTCTACATAGCAAGAAAGTTTGACAACACCAGCGTGGGCGTGGAAGATCTGATTTCGATCGGGACGATCGGTCTCATCAAGGCGATCAACACGTTTGACGTGGATAAAAATATTAAGCTGGCGACCTATGCATCCCGTTGTATTGAAAATGAGATTCTGATGTATCTCCGGAGAAATAATAAGACGAAGCTCGAGGTTTCGATCGATGAGCCGTTGAATGTGGACTGGGATGGAAATGAATTGCTTCTGTCGGATATTTTGGGAACGGATGAGGATATTATTTACCGGGATCTGGAGGATGAGACAGAGCGGAAACTGTTGAATGCGGCGATCGACCGCCTGAATCCGCGGGAACAGAAAATCGTGAAGCTGCGCTTTGGTCTGGGGAGAGAGCAGGAAGATGAAATGACCCAGAAGGAGGTTGCCGACCTTCTGGGTATCTCGCAGTCATACATATCGAGGCTGGAAAAGAAGATTATGAAACGCCTCAAGAAAGAAATTTCGCAGCAATGCGGTCTATACACCAGCCGATAAGTGCTGGAAGAAACAGACCGATCAGGATGTAAAACGGACCCATTTCATAGCGGAAGGAGACCGGGAAGTTGGAGAGCGTTTCCGGTATTTCCTTCAAAATGAAGCGGGCATAGGCAAAATCGATCAGCTTGAACAGCGTGAAATGAATCGCCATAATGTCAAAGGAATGGCGTCCTAAAAAGGCAAGGACCTTTGCCAGCGGTCTGATGCGCTCGGACAGGTCGGAGAGCGAAAGAACGAAGTAAATTCCAATGATGGAGATCGGATAAAATAAGACGCCCGGAATGTGCATGCTTGCCAGATCGATGAAAATGTGAAGCTTTGTGTTTGTCAGGTGCAGAAGCAGGGCGCTTATCAGGCAGCCGTACCAGACCGTATAGTGGCGGAAATTGGAGAAAAACTGCTGCATCAGCCAGGCGATGAGATAGACCGGAACAACGAGCAGCGCCGCCTGCAGATTGTAAGGGAGCGGGCAGCTTCTCATATTTAAGAAGACACCGGCAAGGCCAATCAGGATGCATGCAAATGCACATACAGGAAGCTTGACATTATCTTTCCGGGTAAAGCGGGCAGCTGCGCGTCCAAACCAGACGCATCCGGCAAAGAGTCCGGAGGACACCAGCCAGACCGGCAGAAACCAGAGGGCACCCTGAACCTGTTCCGGTGAGTTGAAGGAAAGACTGCTCATCCATGCCGTAAGCATTCTGGTATGGTTGTAAAGTTCCTGTCCCGCATAGAGCCTGTGCGTCACAAAAAAGTTGTGGAGCAGGACAAAAAACAGCGTGTAGAACATATACCTGGGCCATGCACCGGCGAGACGGGAGCCGAAGTAGAGAAACGGCGTATCCCCGTATTTCGTTTCATTATAAAAATAGCCTGTGATAAAGAAAAACAGCGCCAGGTGGAACAGATAGACGAACGCACCGGCGAAATATCCGGTATGCCCCAGCACGATCGCAATAATGCCCCATCCCTTTACGATATCCCAGTAGAGGGAACGGGCTTTTTTTTGTGTGTTCATGAATGGATCTCCTTGTGGTTGAATTCTATTTTCTATAAATAATATTGATCGTAAAACCCCTGAAAATATATTTTACTATGGAACGGCAGAAAAGGCAAGAAATTGGAATGAGTGAAAACGGTTCTCATTTGTCCGGGTATAAATGAGCTTTGAATTGTCCATTCTAATGTATAGGTGACAAAACAAAAATCAAAACGATTCAACCGTTTGCGTTGATCGTCCATCATACGGAGGGAATGGAAATGCCGGTCTATAAAGTGGAAATCTGCGGGGTCAATACATCCAAGCTGCCTCTTTTAAGTAATGAGGAGAAAGAAGAACTGTTTCGCCGGATTCTAAAGGGCGATCGGGAGGCAAGAGAACAGTATATCAAGGGGAATCTGCGGCTGGTGCTCAGTGTAATACAGCGCTTTTCGGGCAGCCGGGAAAATGTGGACGATCTGTTCCAGATTGGCTGTATCGGCCTCATCAAGGCGATTGATAATTTTGATATTACCCAGAATGTCCGTTTTTCGACGTATGCGGTTCCGATGATCCTGGGGGAGGTGAAACGGTATTTGAGGGATAACAATTCAATCCGGGTCAGCCGGTCGCTCCGCGATACGGCATACAAAGCGATCTATACCCGTGAAAATCTGCTGAAAAAGCAGTCAAAGGAGCCGACACTCTGCGAGATTGCCAAAGAATTGGGAGTCAGCAAAGAGGAGATTGCGTATGCGCTCGATGCTATCCAGAGCCCGGTCAGCCTGTACGAACCGGTCTATACGGACGGCGGCGATCCGCTCTACGTGATGGATCAGCTCAGTGACAAGAAAAATTCAGAGGAACATTGGGTCGAGGATCTGTCGCTGGGGGAGGCGATGCAGCGCCTGCCGGACCGGGAACGCCGCATTATTGATATGCGCTTTTTTGAGGGAAAGACCCAGACAGAGGTTGCCGAAGAAATCCATATTTCGCAGGCGCAGGTGTCACGGCTGGAGAAGAGTGCGTTAAAAAGCATGAAGCATTATTTGAGCTGAATGTTGATAGGGATTGTGTTATAGGGATTGTGTGAGATTCTTCTGATTGATTGTTTGGCGGCTCTGTGTTAAAATATAGGAGATATAGTCTGCAAAAAGAATCTGAAAATCAAGCAGATGACTGTTATCTGAACTGGGGTTGAGCGGAGTATTCCATCTGATATAGTGATAAAGGCAGCTTGGCGATGCGACACTCAGGCAGTCATGGACAGCAGACAGAGTAGAAAAGACAGGCGCAGGCGGATTGAGCCTCGCGCATGATAAAATGTACTCTCGGAGTCTTTTCTGCACTCGCTTTTGTGGCTGATTTTCCGCCAGCCGTACCCGAATTTCATCAACGTACGCACCGCGTACGCCTCAGAAATTTGGGCACAGCTGACAAAAAATCATCTCACAAAATCAAGCACAGAAAGATTCCGAGAGTACATTAAAAAGAGCCGGAGGAATTCAAATGGAGAAATTACGTAAGCTGATGAAAGAACATCAGGATAAAGCAGATAAAAAAGTGATGGGAGAGGTTCTGGAGCTGCTTCAGAGAGAGCCGGGACTGTTTGTTGTGACTGTCCATGCGACGAAAAACTTCTTCCTGGGTGCAGAGAACGGCAAGGCGGCTGCTTTCCTTTACACCAGCCGCGAGTATGCAGATGAGTTCGTGAAAGGGCTGGAGATGGTCGGTGTAGAGACGAAGGTACTGGAGATCCGCCCATTACAGCGTATTTCCTTTTTCAACGACCTCTACCGCAGCGGTTTTGAGGCAGTTGTGATCGACAAGGGACAGGAAAATCATATGTCCATGTCGCTGTTCAGCATCATCGAGAAACCAAAGGATACATCCGAGATCGTGATGAACCCGTCCCTGGTCCGTTCTGCAAATCAGTTCTATCAGGCACTGGTACAGCACCAGGCATTCCCACAGATGCAGGATCTGATGTGCAAAGAGCTTTACGGTGCGCGTCTGCTGGTTCCGGTTGCTGACCCGCAGAAGACGACGGCAGTACCGGTTCTGACCACCGGAAAGGGTGTACGCTATTACCCGGCATTTACGGATTTAGTAGAATTTGGCAAATTTGACCGTAAACATCAGTTTGGAGCAATGGAAGTCCGCTTCCGCGATCTGAAAAAATATCTGGATTACGTGAATGGAATCGTGGTAAATCCGTTTGGATTTGCACTCCGTCTGGACGGCGAGAAGCTGGATCGGATTGAGAAAGAGAATATGAAGCTGAAGGTTGTAAAATAAATGCTGCTGTGACCGTGACCGGTAATGAATAGATGTCAGCATAATAAACTGTGATAAAAAGGCTGTCTCCCATCAGAATGTATCATATAGATACATCTGCCGAGAGACAGCCTTTTTGATTATTCGGTTCTTCTGTTTTTTTCATATAAATGTAGTAATCCCTTCATCAACAGCGCCCCATCATACGTGATCGTATGCGAACAGAGCGGCAGGACAATCTTGGAGATGCCGCCGGTGGCGATGATGGAAGTTTTCTCTCCGAGTTCTTCCTCGATGCGATCCAGCATACCGTCGATCATCGCGGCATTGCCAAATATGACGCCGCTTCTCATGCAGTCTATGGTATTTTTGCCAATGACACGGCGCGGCGTATCGAGGCTGATGCGCGGCAGCTGGGCAGTGCTGGCGCTCATGCTGTCGAGGGAAACGCGAAGTCCCGGCAGGATCGCGCCGCCGACATAGCGTCCGTTTTTGTCGATGACAGACATGGTCGTAGCGGTTCCCATTTCGATGATGATGATTGGCGGTTCATGCTCTGCAAGGGCACCGACTGCGTTTACGATCATATCGCTGCCGACGGATTTCGGGTTGTCCATCAGGATGTTTAAGCCGGTTTTCATGCCGGAACCGACCAGCATTGCGTTTAGTCCCGTTATTTTACGGATGGCGGCAAGAATCGTCCGGTTAAGCGGCGGAACGACCGAGGAGACGATCGCACCATCAAGCTGATCTGGGGCGATATGGTAAATTTCAAGAATACTTTTCAGCGCCACGGCATATTCCAGATTCGGTTTTCCGATGGTGGTCGTGATGCGTTCTACAAAATACGTTTTTTTTGCGTCGATCACGCCGATAATAATGTTGGTGTTTCCAACGTCGATAGCTAGAATCATAAAATAACTCCTTTATATCTCCTGCATCTCTACAATAATCAACATCTCTTATAAAATGTTGATTGTATAGTTATCGCAACGGTTTCATATGTTCAACTGTTACTATTTATTATATATCCACGTTAATAGTATGATTATATGTTTTTTAAAGAAAAGGATCAAGAAGAAGATGAAAAATGTTTTTAAGATCTGTTACCGATCGCGCGTGAGTGAACCGTAACTTGGACTTGCGTATTCGTTTAAAATAATATAGAATAAATACGTTTAGACAAAGTTGAAGAATGGTAGTAAGTTTGGAGGAAGATTTTTTTGGAAAATATAGCGGAGCAGATCAAAAAACGGCGTACATTCGCCATTATTTCCCACCCGGATGCTGGTAAGACAACCCTGACGGAGAAGTTTCTTCTCTACGGAGGCGCGATCAACCTGGCTGGTACGGTCAAGGGAAGAAAAGCGGCCAAGCACGCGGTTTCTGACTGGATGGAGATAGAGAAGGAGAGAGGTATTTCGGTTACCTCTTCCGTATTACAGTTTAATTATGAGGGATTTTGCATCAATATCCTGGATACACCGGGACATCAGGATTTCTCGGAGGATACCTACCGTACTCTGATGGCAGCCGATTCGGCGGTCATGGTCATCGATGGTTCTAAGGGTGTCGAGGCGCAGACGATCAAGCTTTTCAAGGTTTGCGTTATGCGCCACATCCCGATTTTTACCTTTATCAACAAGATGGACCGCGAGGCGCGCGATCCGTTTGAGTTGATGGATGAGATCGAGAGCGTGCTCGGTATCCGTACCTGTCCGGTCAACTGGCCGATCGGCTGCGGTAAGAATTTTAAGGGCGTGTATGACCGTGCCACAAAGAAGATCACAACTTTCACAGCAGCAATGGGCGGACAGAAGGAGGTCGCATCTCAGGAGTTCTCGTTAGAGGGCGATGAGGTTAACTCCATCATCGGTCCAGACTACCATCGGCAGCTGATGGATGATATCGAGCTTCTGGACGGCGCATGCGATGAGCTGGATATGGAGCGTGTCAGCCGAGGAAATTTATCCCCGGTATTCTTTGGTTCGGCGCTGACAAACTTTGGTGTAGAGACATTCCTGGAGCATTTCCTGAAAATGACAACCTCGCCGCTGCCGAGAAATACGACAACCGGCATGGTGGATCCGTTCTCTCCGAATTTCAGCGCGTTTGTCTTCAAGATTCAGGCAAATATGAACAAGGCGCACCGCGACCGTATCGCATTTATGCGTATCTGTTCCGGCAAATTTGAGGCAGGCATGGAAGTAACGCATGTGCAGGGCGGACGCAAGATCCGTCTCTCCCAGCCACAGCAGATGATGGCGCAGGATCGAAAGATCGTCGAGGAGGCATATGCGGGCGATATCATCGGTGTATTCGATCCGGGTATTTTCTCGATCGGTGATACACTCTGTACAGGTGAAAAGGTAGAATTTGAAGGCATTCCTACGTTCGCACCGGAACATTTTGCACGCGTGCGCCAGATGGACACGATGAAGCGCAAGCAGTTCATCAAGGGCATCAGCCAGATCGCCCAGGAAGGTGCGATCCAGATCTTCCAGGAGTTCAACACAGGTATGGAAGAGATCATCGTCGGCGTAGTCGGCGTCCTCCAGTTCGAGGTACTGACCTACCGTCTGGAAAATGAGTACAATGTAGAAGTCAAGCTGGAAAAGCTTCCATACGAGTACATCCGCTGGGTAGAAAACGCTGACGAAATCGATGTTGCCAAGATTCAGGGAACTTCGGATATGAAGCGGATCAAAGACCTCAAAGACAATCCACTGCTTCTGTTTGTCAACAGCTGGAGTGTGGGAATGGTGGAAGAGCGGAATCCGAAGCTTAAGTTAAGCGAGTTTGGGCGTAACTAAAGCCATGTAGCGGAAAGCACCGTTTCAGCGAATGGAAAATTTATTTTTCAGGCGCTGAAAGGGGGATTTCTGCTATACGGCGCAGCCGGACAGGGGTGCGAAACCGCAGGTTTTGCACCTCTGGGCATGGTAAAACAAGAGAGAGTCCCTATCGCACCACTGGGCATGGTGAAACAAGAGAGAGTCCCCATCGTCCCATCTGGGCATGGCGAGACCATAAAAAAAGAAAAGGAGACATTTCATATGAGCAGAGTAGATGTAGTACGTGCAGCCATGGTAGAAGCCATGAAAGCAAAAGACAAAGCAAGAAAAGATTCCTTATCCATGCTGTTATCCGCACTGAAAAATGCGGAGATCGACAAGCGTTCTCCGCTGACTGAGGAAGAGGCGGACGCAGTTGTAAAGAAAGAGATCAAGCAGACGAAGGAGACTCTGGAACTGGCTCCGGCAGATCGTGCGGATATCCGCGAGGAGGCACAGGCACGTCTGGCAGTTTATCAGGAATTTGCACCGGAGGATCTGACCGAAGAGCAGATCGCAGAGGTGATCAAAAGTGTTCTGGCAGAGCTTGGCATTGAAAATCCGGCACCGTCTGACAAGGGCAAAATCATGAAAACCTTGATGCCGAAGGTAAAGGGCAAGGCAGACGGAAAGGTAGTGAACCAGGTACTGGCTGGAATTCTGTCCAAATAATAACCGAAGGAAAAGAACGAGGCGGAAGATTTATGTATAAAAAGAAAATAGAGCAGTATATCGAGGCGCACAAGCAGGAGATGTTAGATGACATCTGCACGCTGTGCAGCATCAACAGCGAGCGTTCGGCATACCAGGAGGGCGATCCGTTCGGAGAAGGTCCGAGCCGGGCACTGGCACAGGCACTCAAAATGGCGGAAGAGTATGGATTTTCCATCAACAATTACGATAATTATGTAGGAACCGCCGATTTAAACGACGGTGAACACCAGCTGGATATTCTGGCACACCTGGATGTTGTCCCGGCAGGCGAGGGCTGGACTGTGACACAGCCGTTTGAACCGATTGTAAAAGACGGCAAACTGTACGGACGCGGCACGGCGGATGACAAGGGACCGGCGATAGCAGCCCTGTATGCGATGCGTGCGGTCAAAGAACTGGGAATCCCGGTGACAAAAAATGTCCGCCTGATTCTGGGAACAGATGAGGAGTGCGGCAGCAGCGATATTGAACATTATTATAAAGTGGAGAAGGAAGCACCGATGACATTTTCCCCGGATGCTTCGTTCCCGGTTATCAATATCGAAAAAGGACGTTTCCCGGGGCATGTGACAGCTTCTTTTGAGGTATCGACGGAGAAAGAGCGGATCCTGTCCATTGAGGCTGGCATCAAAATCAATGTTGTTCCGGGCAAGGCGCATGCGACCATTGCAGGATTGACCGAGGAAGAGGTGTGTCCGGTGGCAGAGGGTGTGACGAAGGAGACCGGCGTACAGTTTGAGCTTCAGGCAGAGGAAGATGCGATCGTGATCACCGCAGTCGGTGAGGGCGCACACGCCTCGACACCAGAGGAAGGCAAAAATGCGCTGGCATCCCTGCTTCTGCTTCTGGATCGCCTGCCATTTGCATCCTGCGGACAGACGAAGCTGATTCACAGCCTGACTGAGTGCTTCCCGTGGAATGATACCGAGGGCAAGGCGCTTGGCGTGGCGATGCAGGCAGAAGGATCCGGAGCGCTGTCTCTGGCATTCACGATGCTTACGATGACGGAGACACGGATGGAAGCGTACTTTGACGGACGTTTCCCGATCGGCGGCAATGATGACAACCTGTTGAAACCGGTGGAGGCAAAACTTGCGTCCCACGGCATGAAGTTAGAGTCCCCGCAGCTGCGAGAACCGCATTTTGTAGACGGCAATTCCGAGTTTGTCAGAACACTTCTGAATGCTTATGAGCTTTATACCGGCAACAAGGGCGAGTGCAACTACACCGGCGGCGGCACATATGTGCATGACCTGAAAAACGGCGTTGCATTTGGCGCGTCGATGCCGGGCGTGGACAACCGTATGCATGGGGCGGATGAATTTGCCTATGTGAGTGATCTGGTGGCAAGCGCGAAGATTTTTGCACAGGTGATTGCGGATTTGTGTAAGTAACAGAAAATTTCGTTTTTTCCTCCGTAAGAATTAAAGAAACCTTAATTGATTCGCCGCAGGTTCTATGTTAGACTGAAATCCACAACCGAGAGGTACTGTGCATGTTTGAAGACAGCTGCAGGAACTCCGGCGAGAGGGAAAGGAGAGAACGATTATGAAAAAATCATTCCATACAGTTAAAAAGGCAGGGATTCTGACGGCGGCAGCGGTTCTGGGAACAGCGGCACTGGCGGGATGCGGCAGTAAGGCAGATACAACAGAGAGTGCAGCGGCAAGCGAGGAAGCAACCGAAGCGACCGGAGAGGCAGAAGCATCGGATGCACAGCTTGTCATCGCAGGTGGAGACAGCGCCGGACTGATCGCGGCGGTTCAGGCGGCAGCCGAGGGCATGGATCCGTCGAAGATCCTGATTCTGGCACCGGGCGAAGAGCTGGCGGCAGATATGACGGAGATGGCACCGTATGTTAATGCAGCCGATACGGATGAGCAGTTCCAGGCGAATCTTACGGATGATTTTGAGATTTATCTGTCCGATATTATGACGGCAGGAAATAATACGAACAATTCGGATATGGCGGCATATGTATCGGAGAACAGCGAAGAGGCGAAAGACTGGCTTGCCGACACACTGGGAATGGAGTATGGCGATCTGGCACAGGAGGCAGGTTCCTCGGTGGCCCGCAGTTTCCCGGCAAAAGAGGGAAATCTGAACGAGCTTGCACAGGAAGCGCTGCTTAAAAAAGTCGAAGAGCTGAAGATTCCGGTTGAATATAAGGCAGAATTAAAGAGCGTCGCTTACGATGAAGAAGGTGCGCTTGACCGCATCACTGTGACGGTGGACGGCAAGGATCAGGAGATTGACTGCCTGGCACTGGTAGCGACCGATGTCTCCCTGATTCCGGTTTTTGAGGAATCTCAGGTATATGAGGCAGATGGAAAGGCAGCTGCCTTGGTTGTCAGCAACAATGCGGAACAGCTAAACAAAGATAGCGGCGAGCTGATCAATGGTCTTTATGCAGCAGGTCCGATCCTGTCAGCGGCAGTAGACGGTGAAGGTGTGCTCTCCGGCAATGAGTTGACCGAGGCGGTTGTGTTTGGTTCGACTGCAGGAACAGAAGCAGCGGTTTATGTTTCGGATAACCAGTAAAAGCTAAGCTGGTTCATATGTAATGCCATTTCTAAAAAATCAGATGATGCAGACGAAATAAATAGAAATTAAATAGGAACCTTTAAGAAGAAGGTTCAAGCAAGAAGCGGGTAAAAGCAAAAAAACTTTTACCCGCTTTTAGTATTTTACAGAAAACAGCACGGAACTGATTTGCAAAAATAAAATTATTTTTATTGTGGAGACAATATATAAAAAAGTAAGTCAGAACTAACTCTGTATCACTGAATTATTATAACTTATTCGCAATTCGATATATTTGTTTATAATAATCTGGCTTTTTGATACTATGTAGTCAAACCTCATGAGGAACACGAGAAATAAAAAACCATTACATAAGGGGGTATTACATGGTGGAGAAAACTAAAAATGGGGCGGAGAAAAAAGGAACTCCGTTGTACGTGAAAATATTCATTGCATTGTTTGCAGGTATCGCGTTTGGTTACGTCTTAAATTTTATGGGCGGCGTGGAGAATGAGATCATTAACGGATATGTCCTTCCGTTCTTCCAGTTCATTGGAGATTTGTTTATCAAGTTGATCAAGATGATTGTCGTCCCGCTGGTGTTCTTCTGTATCATCGACGCGGCACTTTCGCTGGGCGATATCAAGAAACTTCGAAGCATCGGCGTTAAAACCATCATCTGGTTTTTAGCAACTGGCGGTATTTCAGCAACCATCGGTCTGATACTTGCCAATATCATCAAACCGGGACGTGGCTTGCAGCTGGGAACGGCAGAGACAGCAATGGAGGTGAAAGAACTTCCGGGTATCTACCAGACACTGCTCGACTTAATTCCGTCCAACCCATTTCAGGCACTGACAAGCGGCGAGATGATGCAGATTATCGTCTTTTCCCTGTTTCTTGGATTTGCCATCATCAGCATTGGCAAGGAAGCACAGCAGTTATGTGACATCATCAGCCTTTGTTCACGGACGATGTTTAAGGTTATCGACATGATTCTTGGAATCATCCCTTACGGCGTATTCAGTTTGATGACTGTAGCACTTGCAAAATATGGCGTTGCCATCTTCGGACCGGTTCTGAAATTCATCTTAACTGATTATCTTGCCTGCATTATCATGAGTACTGTTGGATACAGCATTTTCCTTATCGTGATTGGAAAGGTAAATCCGATGAAGTTCTGGCGCAAAGCGTTTGAACCTTGGATGATCGCATTTAGTACCTGTACTTCTTCAGCAGCTCTTCCGGTATCAATGGAAGTAGCACCGAAGAAGATGGGCGTTCCGAGAGATATTGCGAGTTTCGTACTTCCACTTGGATGTACCGCTCAGATGAACGGAACGTGTGCATACTTTGGTATCGTTGTTCTCTTTGCCGCACAGCTGTACGGCGTAGAGTTAAGTATTCAGCAGCAGATTATGCTGGTTGTACAGGCAACCTTCTTAAGCGTTGGCTGTGCAGCAACTCCGCAGATTGGTCTGGTTATCAGCTTAACCTTGATGACGCAGATGGGACTTCCGCTGGATGCATACGCACTGGTAGCTGGAATCTATCGTATCATCGACCAGATTCACACATCTACTAACTCTGTAGGCGACCTGGTAGCATCTGTCTGCATTTCTCAGATGGAGGGCGAACTGGATCACGAGATTTTCAATCAGGGAGAAGCCAAAAAGGCAGCTTGAGTTTTAGAAAGAGACATCCCGGATTCGTATGAAATGTGAAATATATCTGGGCAGTAGTTATGTATGGAACCCGGAAAGCGGGGAAACGACAAATTTGTGCAGAACGTGAATCAAAGATGGAATATGGAACACCCGGTTCTGAAAAGTCCACGTTTTCCGGATAAAAAGGAAAAAAACAGAAATAATTCCCACTTGCAAAGGTGCAAAAATTTAAGGAAACCAGACAAAACAAGAAAAGGAGATTAAAACTATGAGTGATAACAGAATTATCGAATGTATGGAACGTGCACAGTATCTTCTTGGCAACCTGATGGCTGTTAAACCGGGCGAGGAAGTTTTGATTGTCGTTGACCCTCAAACCGACGAGAGAATGACCCAGGCGATGGCAGCAGCCGCTTTAAACTGCGGCGCTGAGTACGGCGTATACATGATGCCGATTCGTGGAAAAGACAAAGCAACCATCTTCCCGAAATCCCTGGAACTTGGTATGGATGCCTGCGATGTATTTGTCGGCATGACTACTGCATCCGGTGCAGCGATTTACAATAACCACTTAAAAGAGCTCATCAACCAGAAGAAACTCCGTGAGGTTTCCATCTGCTTAAGAAGCATCGATAACTTCACAAGAGGCGGCGCACTGGCAGATTATGAAGCAGTTTATGCAGACGGCGAGAAGCTGCAGGCAATCTGGAGAGGTCATAAGATGGCTCACATCACCACACCGGCAGGTACAGACCTTTACATGGAAATGAACCAGATGGAGCCGATCATCGAGTGTGGTATCGCAAGAAATCCGGGCGATGCAATGGCTTGGTCCGATGGCGAAGTTTCCTTAGGACCGGTTATTGATACAACCCACGGCAAACTGGTGATTGATGGACCTATCTGCTACTATGGATGCCCGACCACACCGGTTGAGTTAAGAATCGAAAAAGGACGTATCGTAGAGGTAGTTGGCGGCGATCCGAAGATTTGTAAAGAAATCCGCCGTCAGATCGCAGAAGTTAAAGATTCCGATAACATCGCAGAGATCGGACTTGGACTTAACCCGGCTTGTATGTTCAACGGAGACTTCGAGGAAGAGAAGAAGGCAAGAGGAACCTGCCACATCGCAATGGGCAACGGCTTCTACTATGGACAGCCGGCACGCTCGACCGTACATATCGACATGGTACAGTATAATCCGACCGTTATCTTCGACGAGGGAACACCAGAAGAGGTTCTGATTGTAAAAGACGGCAAGGTTGTTTGTTTGGGCGACAAATAAAACTATTGCATCCAACTAGACAGTTCACCCCAATTATAACCATATAAATATACCTTACTGTTTTGTATGACGCCAGGAATCCCCGTTCAGCCAGTGTATCGGCTGAACGGGGATTCTTGGTGTTTTTAAGTCTGATTTGGATGTGAAGCACTGCCTCCCGAGCAAGAAAAACAGGTGACATTGAGCTGGTATGGAACTGCGGCTGGATGGTAAGCAAGCCGATGCAGGCGATTATCGTCCTGCTGTACGGCAGTACCTTATTCTACGCAATTTTCAGCGCACTGGGAATGCTTCCAGCAGGATGGTAAACCCCTTATCACGAAATATTTATAACATATTCGCAAATGGGTATATTTGTTTATAAGTGTGTGCGGGTTTGATAGTATATAGTCAAACCTCATGAGGAACAGAAAAACTAAATAAACAGCTATGAAACAGAGAACAATGACAGGCAGATAGCTTAAATCGGCTGGATGCAGAAACTGTCGAATAATAAAAAGTGAGGAGAATGAACTATGAGTGATAACAGAATTATCGAATGTATGGAACGCGCACAGTATCTTCTTGGCAACCTGATGGCTGTAAAACCGGGCGAGGAAGTTTTAATCGTAGTAGACCCGCAGACCGATGAGAGAATGATCCAGGCGATGGCAGCAGCCGCTTTAAACTGTGGCGCTGAGTACGGCGTATACATGATGCCGATTCGTGGAAAAGACAAAGCAACCATCTTCCCGAAATCCCTGGAACTTGGTATGGATGCCTGCGATGTATTTGTCGGCATGACTACTGCATCCGGTGCAGCGATTTACAATAACCACTTAAAAGAGCTCATCAACCAGAAGAAACTCCGTGAGGTTTCCATCTGCTTAAGAAGCATCGATAACTTCACAAGAGGCGGCGCACTGGCAGATTATGAAGCAGTTTATGCAGACGGCGAGAAGCTGCAGGCAATCTGGAGAGGTCATAAGATGGCTCACATCACCACACCGGCTGGTACCGACCTGTACATGGAAATGAATCAGATGGAGCCGATCATCGAGTGCGGTATCGCGAGAAATCCGGGCGATGCAATGGCGTGGTCTGACGGCGAAGTTTCCTTAGGACCGGTTATCGATACAACCCACGGAAAACTGGTAATTGATGGACCTATCTGCTACTACGGCTGCCCGACCACACCGGTTGAGTTAAAGATTGAGAAAGGCCGTATCGTAGAAGTAGTCGGCGGCGACCCGAAGATCTGCAAAGAGATCCGTCGTCAGATTGCAGAAGTCAAAGATTCCGACAACATCGCAGAGATCGGACTTGGTCTGAACCCGGCTTGTATGTTCAACGGAGACTTCGAGGAAGAGAAGAAGGCAAGAGGAACCTGCCACATCGCAATGGGCAACGGCTTCTACTATGGACAGCCGGCACGCTCGACCGTACATATCGACATGGTACAGTACAATCCGACCGTTATCTTCGACGAGGGAACACCGGAAGAGGTTCTGATCGTAAAAGACGGCAAGGTTGTATGCCTGGGTGATAAATAATATGGCTGCATATTAAGAAATATCAAGAACGAATTGTCAATGAAAGACTGCATGAATTGCGGCTGCGATTTCCCCTTGAGCAGCCGCAATATAAAACATCAGGAATTTGTAAAAGCTTAGGAATTGAATAAACCTCCATATTAAAAATGGAAGCTGTGGACGCAGGTTAGCTGCCTTAGATGTGTAGAGCGCAGGCGTTCGCAGCTTCTTTTGAGTGCTGATTCACGCACCTGGAAGTTTTGTAAAATAAGCTGGATTCTGCCTGAAAACGGACGGAAAATACAGTTTATTTGTTTACAGATATAGAAATCTTATGATAAAATAATAACAATAAAAAATAACTGTTAGATATGGCGGTTATATTCGTTTATAGCAGATTTTAGCATAGAGATATGGGAAAGTGGATCAGCCATATTTAAGTGCAGAACCATGGCAGAATTCGTTACGGGTCATGGGTGCAAGAATCGTAACATCATTTAAGCAAAGCAGGATGGAAAATGGACAGGGGGAATTGACAAATGCTGAATGAAATGAAGTACGTGTATGAGGTTTACAAAGAAAAGAGTTTTTCCAAAGCGGCGAAGAAGCTTTTTATCAGCCAGCCAGCACTCAGCAACATGGTGCGGAAGGCAGAGAAAGAGATGGGAGCGCCGATTTTTGATCGCAGTACGATTCCGCTGACGGTGACGAAGGAGGGCGCGTATTACATCCGTACCGTTGAAAAGATTCTTTTTCTGGAACGGAATCTGGAACGGTATTTTCAAGATATTGCGGGGCTTCAGGGCGGCACGCTGGCGCTCGGCGGTGCATCTTATTTCTGCTCGTTTGTGTATCCGGATCTGATTGCCCGTTTTCAGACAAAATATCCGCAGGTTACGATTGACCTAACAGAAGGAAATACGCGGGAGCTGAAAGCAGGGTTGGAAAATGAGTCGCTGGATCTGGTGTTGGAGACGGCGATGGAGAAGGACGATACTTCGATCAAACGGTATTTATTCCGGAAGGAAAATCTGATTCTGGCAGTTCCGGAAAGTTTTCCGGTTAACCGGAAGCTGCAGCCATACCGACTGTCCAGGCAGGAGATTCTGTCCAAGTCCTTTTTAAAACCGGAGGTGGAGGCGGTTCCGTTAAAGGAATTTAAGGATGTGCCGTTTATCACGATGAAACCGGGCAATGATATGTATAAACGAGGCGCGAAAATATGCCGCAACAGCGGTTTTACGATGAAAACTGTGATGATGGTGGATCAGGTGCTGACTTCTTTAAATATCGTCTCCAACGGGGTTGGAGCGATGTTTGTGCGTTCTGATATTGTACAGTGGCGTCCGGAGGACCCGAGGCTGGTCTATTATAAGCTGGACGACCCGCTGTCTGAGCGGGAGATCACATTTTCGGTCAAGCGGGGGCGTTATGTGACGGCGGCGATGCGTGAGTTTATGCGTCTGGCAGGCATCCGGTCGGATGATCCGGACACCGATCCGGTTGCCGGGAGGCAAAAGGAGTAACGGCAATTTCCGAAGACAGGGACTGAATGCGGCGTAAATTCCGAAATGCGGTTGCAAAATCAGTTAATCGTGTAAATTTTATATAATTTTACGTCGATTTAGACTTTACCAGCAGTCTAAAGTATGATAAACTGTAATAATGAGGGTAAATGAGTTGCCGATTAAAGGCGGAAGAATTTCTATTCTGGAGAATTCGCGGGATGCTATGAGAGACAGGAGCAAAGGTGGATTTTATGAAGGAGACAGAGGGGATTTATTTATCCAAGACGATGAGGAATAGGAGGAATGGCGGGCAGGAACATGGAAATCACAGTTGCGAAGACGGCTGGCTTCTGCTTTGGCGTGAAGCGGGCAGTCGAGAAGGTATATGATCAGATAGCGACGTGGAAGAAGCAGATCTATACCTACGGTCCCATCATCCACAATGAAGAGGTGGTGCAGGATCTGGAAGAGAAGGGCGTACAGGTCATCAATTCGAAGGAGGAACTGGAAGCCCTGAAAGAAGGCGTGGTCGTCATCCGTTCCCACGGCGTAGGCAGGGAGATCTATGAACTCCTGGAACGCCAGGGACTGGAGCTTGTGGACGCGACCTGTCCATTTGTCAAAAAGATCCACAAGATTGTCCGGGAACAGTGCGAAGCCGGACGCCGCGTGATTATCGTGGGAAATGAGCACCACCCGGAGGTCGAGGGTATCAAAGGCTGGGGAAATGAGTATACTCTGGCAGTCGAGTCACTGGAGGAATTTGAAAATCTGGCACTCAGACCGGATGAAAAGCTCTGTATCGTGGCGCAGACGACATTTAACTACAATAAATTTCAAGATTTAGTTGAAAAAATTTCAAAAACGTATTATGATATACTTGTTTTAAATACGATTTGCAATGCAACACAGGAGAGACAGGTTGAGGCGAGGCAGATAGCTTCACAGGTGGATGTTATGATTGTTATCGGAGGACGAAACAGTTCTAACACACAAAAGTTGTATGAGATTTGCCGCAGGGAATGTAAACACACTTACTACATTCAGACACTGGAAGATTTCAAGCCTGAGATAACAGGTACTGTGCGCAGCGTAGGTATTACAGCCGGGGCATCGACCCCAAATCAAATTATCGAGGAGGTTCATACTAATGTCAGAATTAAGTTTTGAACAAATGTTTGAAGAATCATCATTCAAGAGATTACGTACAGGAGAGGCTGTTACCGGTCAGGTTATCGGTGTCAAGGAAGACGAAATCATTCTCAGCATCGCTGGAAGCAAATCCGAAGGCATCATCACAAGAAGCGAATTCACCAATGAGCCGGGCGTAGATCTTAGAACCAAAGTTCAGGTCGGCGACGAACTGGAAGCAAAAGTTCTGAAAGTAAACGACGGAGAGGGCATGGCTGCTTTATCTTACAAGAGACTGGCTGCTGATAAGGGTCTGAAACGTCTGAAAGAAGCTTTCGAGAACAAGGAAGTTCTGAAAGAGAAAGTTACACAGGTTATGGAGAAAGGCCTCGTAGTAGAGGTTGAGGGAACCCGTGTATTCATTCCGGCAAGCATGGTTTCTGATACTTATGATAAAGACTTATCCAAGTACGCAGGTCAGGAGATTGAGTTCGTAGTTACCGAGTTCAATCCGAGCGGAAGAAGAAGCCGTATCATCGGCGACCGCAAGCAGATCCTGCTTGAGAAGAAAGCTGCTATGCAGAAAGAATTATTCGAGAAGATCGCTGTTGGTCAGACCGTAGAAGGTGTTGTTAAGAATGTAACTGATTTCGGTGCATTTATCGACCTTGGCGGCGCTGACGGTCTGCTTCACATCTCTGAGATGTCCTGGGGCAGAGTTGAGAACCCGAAGAAGGTTTTCAAAGTAGGCGATAAAGTAAAAGCTCTGATCAAAGATATCAACGGCGAGAAGATCGCTCTGAGCTTAAAGTTCCCGGAGAGCAATCCGTGGGCAAACGCAGCTGAGAAATATGCTGTAGGCAACGTAGTAGAAGGCAAGGTAGCACGTATGACTGATTTCGGCGCATTCGTTGAGCTGGAGCCAGGTGTAGATGCACTTCTTCACGTATCCCAGATTTCCAGAGAGCATGTTGACAAACCATCCGACGTACTGAGCGTAGGACAGGTTATCACTGCTAAGGTAGTTGACTTCAACGAGGCAGACCGCAAGATCAGCCTGAGCATGAAAACTCTTGAGAATCAGGAAGCAGAAGAAAACTAATCAAACGGTTGACGCTAGTTTCTCATCGGGCAGATAGTGCGTCAGACGGAGGATGAAAGAATCATCAGGCTGTCATTTCCACAGGAAGAATGTGGAGGTGGCAGCCGTTTTTGTGATGGCGTGGGGCATGGTATTCTTGATCGGAATGCAGATGGGTATTTCTGGGATTGGAAGAAAGAGCTGGCTGTTTCTGGTGCTGTAGAAAGCTATTTGGTGATTTTATCTCAGTTGAGAAGACTCCCGCCTCTTCAGGTAGTGAGTAATAGCAAATTTGTCTCAGTGGGAGTTGGGTCTCCAACTGAGATAAACGCTCCGCGAGGATGCGCAGTGATTCTGATAGGAATATGTCAGCTTTGCTGACCAGAATCACGCGCCAAGTCTCACGGATGTTCGACTTGAATAAGATAAAAATGAAAACAGGCAGTATGGCGTATGTGATGGAACATAGGTTGTACGGTCTGTTTTTTGCGTGATGAGGAGCGGGATACGGCGTGGTGAAGGGTTGTGGGAGCAGAAAGATGGATTGGAGTGAGTCATAAGGATATTTGGAAAAATATTGACAAAGAAGGTACACTGATATATAATTTAGATACAATATTATATAACATATAATATTAAACAAGAAAAAATATTATATTTTGAATTAGTGAATCTTAGGAGGGATAAGATGGTTTTTAATACAGGAGCTGCGCTTCTGGATGCGATCGTCCTTTCAGTTGTATCAAAATCTGCAGAAGGAACATATGGGTATAAGATCACGCAGGATGTCCGTCAGGCAATCGAAATATCGGAGTCTACGCTTTATCCGGTGTTGCGGCGGCTTCAGAAGGATGACTGCCTGGAAACATATGACCGGGCGATCGACGGCAGAAACCGACGGTATTACAAAATAACGGAGGCGGGACGGATTCAGCTGAATCTTTACCGGGGTGAGTGGAACGTGTATGCAGGAAAAATTTCAGAGATACTGAAAGAGGGATAAGGAGAGGCAGATCATGAAAAAAGAAGCATTTTTAGAGAGGCTGGAAGCGCTCTTGCAGGATATTCCGGAAGAAGAAAAACGGGATGCGATTGACTATTACCGCGATTATCTGGAGGAAGCGGGACCGGAGAAGGAAGAAGAGGTACTTGCAGAATTTCAGAGTCCGGAGCATATTGCCGAGGTAATCCGGATGGAGCTGCAGAGTGAATGGAGTGGCGGCGAATTTACAGACCGGGGGTACAATGACAGCCGGTTTGAAGAAAAGCGGACGACTTTATCCAGAAGCGGTGGGGCAGAACAGGGAGAACGAGAAAAAGAAGCAGGATTTCAGGCTGGAACCGAGGATGCCCCATTCCGGGAATTTCGGGATGAGGAAACGGGAGAAAATGCGGCATCCAATGAGAATCAAAGAAGCCGTCTGAGCGAGATGCTGCATTGCTTAAAAGAAAAAATAACCGGTTCCAAGATTGGAATGGTTGTGGCAGTTCTGGTAGTGCTTGCAGTTCTTCCATTTATCTTTTCGCTGGTAACGGGAACTGTGGGAAGTGTTTTTGGGCTGGCAGTCGCACTGGCAGCGATACTGGTGGTGCTGGGACTGATGACGGTGCTGGTGTTTGTTGGCGGAATTATGCTGTTTGTTCTGGGTACGGCGAGTCTGTTTGAACATTTTGCGATGGGACTGATGTTCATCGGATTGGGTATCGCGGCAGAGGGCAGCTGTCTGCTTCTGATATGCGGCTGTATCCTGTTTTACGGTGTATTTCTGCCGTGGGCAGTCAAGGGAATCATTCAGCTTTGCCGTCAGGCGGCAGGTTATCTGTCAGCCAGGGCGTAGGAGGATAGGAAAATGAAAAAATGGATGAAAAAAATGGCAATCATAGGCGCTGTCCTCTTTGTGGGTGGAATCGGCGTGACATCGATCGGGGCTGCCATCGGAGGCGCAGCTGCCGGACTGGATTTTCTGATCGATCAGGAAAAAAATTTTCAGGATAAATATAATTGGGGTGATTCTGAGGAAATATGGGATGATACGGAGCAGCTGCCGGAAGAGCTTGATGAGTCGGATGAGGTAAAAGAGCAGCTGAACGGAGAAAGACAATACGAATAGATTTCCAGAAAATGGACATACTCTGAGTACACAAGATGGAAAGGAGTATGTTTTTTTATGGATGAAAATAAGGTGGATTTTGAGAAAATGACCCCGGCAGAGCGGCTGAAATATGAGGTGGCGGAAGAAGTTGGATTGGCGGACAAGGTACGACAGTATGGCTGGAGAAGCCTGACTGCCAAGGAGAGCGGGCGGATTGGCGGTCTGATGACGAAGAAAAGGCGGGAAATGAAGCAGGATAAGAAAGACGGATAATTCCCTTAAAACACCGAAACCCCTTGAAAATAAAGGAAAAATCCAATATTTTCAAGGGGTTTCAAATCTGCCGGCTGCGGGACTTGAACCCGCGAAGAAGCCTTTAATATCAATGCTTTTCAGGCATCGTGTTGCATTTCGTGTTGCATGATTTTACGTTTGCAACTTTTTGGAAATGTTCAAGGATCAGCTGACTCTGCTTTTCTGCCTCCAAATCAATGACATTCCGGTAGACGGATTTCATCACATTGTCAGAGGACCAACCGCCTCGCTGCATAATGTATTGATCCGGAACTCCGATCGCATGCATGATGGACGCGGAGTAATGCCGCAGGTCATGAAAGCGGAAGTGGGGGAGCTGGCAGAGATCCAGAACCCGTTCGAATTCTCGCGTGAGCTGATCGGGGTTCAGGTTACACAGTGCCCCTTTTTTACCGCGTATATGTTTAAAAAAGAATTCTGGCATTTGTATAGTTCGATAGCTGCCGTAGGTTTTGGGTGACTTGGTTATCCACTCATTGTCCTCGCTGCGCACAATGCTTTTGCTGACAGTTATGGTGTTCCCTTTAATATCACGGGAAGTCAAAGCACAGATTTCGCCACGGCGAAGCGGACCAAATGCAGCCAGAAGAATGGCTATTTCCAGATCGGTTCCAGCAGATTCAGCCAGGAGGCGTTGAATATCTGTGTCGTTCGGACAATATAGCTCCGGGTGCTTCCGGGCGGGAAGCTGTACGCGGATGGAAAGGTCGGGGGCAAACATATCGAGAGCCGCTGTCAGAAGCGCATAGGCATTTCGGACGGTCTTAGGGCTAAGCCTTTTCGATAAATCAGATATCCAGATCTGTACAATCTGGCTGTTCAATTCATTAAGGCGTGTGCTGCCGAAATCGCCCTGGAAGTGCGTCCGCAAGAGTCCTGCATAGCCGCGTAGGGTAGACGGGGAAAGGACGGCTGCTTTCATGTCCTTGTATCGCTGGACAGCGACACGAACGGATATATTTTCGGCGCGGTTCCTTTTCTTTGATAATTTCCATTCGTCTGCAAGCATCCGCGCCTCTTTCTTGGTCCGCGCGGTAAAGGACTTATAATGACGTTTACCATCCGGATCTGTGTAATCTAAAGCCAGAACACGAAAGTTCCCGGATGGGAGTGAATTTTTGCGTTTTGCCATAATGATATCATCCTCCTTGGTGGGTATAGGAAATACACCCCTTGCAGGGCGCCCGGAAGAATGATATAATTCAAGTGTCGAATTTGATTATATCTTTCAGGGCAACCTGTAAGAGAAAATCTATGTGAAGCCGTTCGGTACGCCAATACCGGGCGGTTTTGCTATTTATATAACGTAAAAGATTGCAAAGTAAAAAAATAAAAATTTATGCAGATAATAAGTCTAGGCTAGAACGACTGCTCCGCTCGCTCCACAAGATCGACTTTACGTCATAGTTTGTTAGAGCGTCAGTAATATTTTTGTTGAAGTTATTATTGTCATTAAGCAGAACGATTAATTGGCTATCTTTTTTTCTGGTGCTTTTGGTATCATTCCATGAAAATAATGCATTTCCAATGGTAGACTTTGTTGGATTGTTAATTGCCATACACAAGCGCTCTGGTTTGAATTGGGTTCGTTGTAAAACAAAATCATAATTATGAAAAAATCCTGATTTTCCCCTAAATTGAACATCTTCTGTACAATAAATATGGTTTTGATGAAAAAATTCCTGAATATCATCAAGAAACAGCGAGGAAACTTTAGTTCTCGAAGTCATATATAAATCACTAACACGAATCATTGCCTGCACAAACATATGTTTTGCTTGTGGAAAATCATGCATAGGCGCAACTGCAATTAATTCATTTTGTTTAAGCTTAATTCCATATTGAGACAGAATATTTTTGAGCTGTACTTTTCTATTAGGTGTTAGCTGAAAACCACTCATTGCAAGGCTATTTAATGTTTGACCATCATCTGAAAAATAAACATTTTCCCCGTCTTGGCGAACATATATTTGAAAGTAATCGTTGTACGAGTCCAAGAAAGGAGTGGTAATTTCAAAATATTCTCCCATTTTGGTAAAGGTAATTTCGCTTTTTAGCCAATCGGCATAATCATTAATACATTTTTGAATATCCATAATATACACTCCTTTCTGCTGTTAAAATAAATCAATTTGATGATTAATGGTAGGAGTCTTCACAATGTGAAATTCTTCAAGGAACAATAATGTATTTTTAACAAAATCATTAGAGTCCAGATCATCTGCTGGAAATGCATTTTTAATTCCGTTCTCTTGTGTGTAATAGTGCCAATGCGATCCTGTGATTTTTTGACCGTTAGGATTCACATGTATATTACCTGCATTTATATGTAATTCCAACAATATTATACCATTTTTTGAAATTCTGGCACCATAATTATATTTGTTTTTATTTATTTTTCCTCTATAAATTTTAACAGTAAATAAATCACCAGTATCTTCGTGGCTGGCATCAAATTCAACATTGGCACCAGGGTCTGGAGAGGATAAAATGTCGATAAGAGATTGTTTGGTAAGCTTTATAAGGCGAGTTGCCTCTTCTGTGGTTAAAGGTTCCATGTTTTTCTCCTTAACATGTTTTTATTAAAATGCCAAAGCTATTTTAATCGTAGTTCAATTAATTTTTTTTGATACCCCAATAATCTGGATACCTGCTCGATGGAGCATTCTTTGTATTTAAGATATTCTGTTAATATTTCGTCCGGAATTAAAAATTCCACAGCAAATTTATTTGCTTCGACTTCTAATTTTGTATTCAGCAAGGTGTGAGTCCTTAAAAAATAGCAGTTTTCTTTCGGGTGCAGAATTGCATGCCCCAACTCATGAGCCATAACAAACATTCGCTCATTGCCTTCGAGAGATTCACTGATCCAGATGCACTTTGACCGTTTCAGATACATATAGCAGCCGAGCCGGGAACCAATGTCGCAGGTCATGACTTCGATGCCAAGAGCGTCGGCCAATTCAAACGGATCAGAAGTATTAAATTTTCTTCTATAAGCTAAGGCTCTTTTTCTGACATAGTCATTCAACCCAGATCACCTACTTTTTATTCTTATTGGGATTGTATTTCTCTTTGTTCTTTATTTTTACTCGGCGGAGCATAAGATCCACCTGTCCCAAAAACAGATCGATGTCTTCTTCCGGAATATCCTGCCCATCATATGCCGCCGGGCCAGATTCCTTGTTGGCCAGTTTCTCGCGTAGGGAGTCGAGGTCTTTCTTTATATCTCTTTCGTCCCGGGCGGTAAGCTCTGGGGCTTTTTCTTTTACAACCTCTTCTTTTCCGGTCATCAGATACTCTAAAGACACGCCGAAATAATCAGCAATTTTCTGTAGCTTATCCTGCTTGGGAGTGTATTTTCCTTGTTTCCAATTAGACAGCGTTGCAGTAGTAATACCAGTTTCCTTAGCTACTTTATAGGCGGTTACTCCATACTTGGAAAGTAGCTGTTCAAAAATCTCATACATTATATTCCTTTCCGCCTGAATAGCTTAGAAAAATTAGCTAAAAATATTGACAAGCTAAGATAACTATGCTATTGTATGAATGTAGCTAAGAAATCTAAGCTACAAACAATGACATAGGCTTTGGTTTCTTAAATAACTTAGATGGTACTTTGATTATATAAGAAACCTTAGCTAAAGTCAATAGATTTTAAAGAAGGAGGTGTCTATTTTGTATAAAAAATATGCAGAGCTGCGAGACAAGAGAAATATAACAGACTATAGAGTCGCAGCAGATACTGGAATTTCGACGGCAACACTTTCTAATTGGAAGAATGGAAACTATGCGCCGAAGTTCGACAAGCTTCTGATTCTTGCAAAATACTTCGACGTTCCGGTGGAGTATTTCGCGGAAGCAGAATAGCGATCGAAGATCTGTTGGAGTAGGGAGGTGAGAGGGATGGAGAAAGAACAGGACGCCAGTAAAAAGAAGAATCCACATCCGTGGAGAACGTGGATCCTTTTATTAGCAATTATTCAGATTCTGACAGTGTTTCAGATGTGGCAGATGAACCAGAAGATTTGGAAGGCTTTGGTTCAGCAGAGCCGGGATACGATTCAGCTTGGGGATCGTTTGAGTGATCATCTGAGGAATGAGAATCGTCACGCTGAAGCAATGAATCAGCTGCTTGAAAGGGAGAAGCATCTGCTGGAGAGGTATTTGAATCAGAATAGATAGCCTCTAAAAGCTCGATGATTTTTAAACTCGCCTCGTATTGTTTGCGCTGGTTTTCGATCACTTCATCATTTTGCTGAATGAGTTTAGCGGTGTCTTCCATTTTCTCTTGGTGGTGTTGCTCTTGCCAGGTGGAGGGCGATTGGTTTTGGAAATATGAGGCAAACCAAAGCATTAGAGGTATTAGAATGCTACCGATTAAAAATTGTGCTCGTTCAGTTGGTAATTTGATTACAGATTTGGGCTGAACTGGTGAAATTTGTTTTTTATCATAATCAAAATCATCAGGTATAAGTTCAGCGGGAAATTCAATGTAGTTTGGCAGTATTCGTATTGAATTGACTGCTGCGTTAATAGCTTCCAAGCCCAACGATGATGGCGAAAAATCGGCTTGAAGCGCAGAAAAAGAAGTTATTTTTCGAGCAATATCAACAGCGGAAGCAGGGAGTACTTTTGTAAGTTCTATGTCTGTCGCGTTGTACCACGAATTGAGCAGGGCGCATGATGAACTGACAGAAGCTGGTAATGCGTTGGTAAATGAACGACTGAGTTCGTGACTGAATTTGGTATTTTCCAAAGTTGTAAGGTTAAGAGCAGCGAGAACAAGATCCTGCTGCTGATCGTAAAGGCCAGCAGCTAGTGTCTGGGAAATGGACTTTAAAAGATCTATTTGTTTATTAATTTGAGAAAGAGAGTCATAAAAATCGTTGTTTTGCTTCATGTAAAATTCCTTTCTTATTGTACTCGGCTCTGGCGGGAGCTTGTAAATACAGTATAAGACAAAAAGAAGGGAGCGGCAATCAAAAAGGCGTATTCCAATAAAGGAGAGCGAGCCTAGAAGGGAGGAAAAGAAATGCGTTTTATTGAGAGCGATATTCTGGAACGTATTGGCTTTGATTTTTATTGCGACATTGCAAATAACATTGTTAAAGCCAGAGCAGAAATGGGATGGACCCAGAAGAAGCTGGCAGAGCAGTCAGGAATCAAACCCCATCGGCTGGTGGGAATTGAAAACGTAAAGATCCGGATCGATTTGGATGATTTGGAAAAGCTGTCAAAGGTCTTAAACAGATCAGTGGACTGGCTTCTGGATGCGGAGTTGGAGGGTGGCGGAAAAGAATGCCTTTATGTGGTTTGGTCGGACTCTAGTCCGGGTCTTAAACTTTACCAGAGAGCTACCAGTAAGCGGATGGCGTTCATGATATATGACAAAAAAATCAAGGAGTGCCATGTTGCATACACCAGTGGGCGAGAAAGGCATTTTGTACAGCTTGTAGGGGTTCCAGTATCAACGGCAGAAATTCAGAAGAATTTCAAAAAGCGTGTGACGGATGATTTACCGATAGAACCAGATTGATTCGGGATGCTAATGCTCAGATGAGTTTGTAGGGGCGTATTCCGATGCAGAAGGGGAGGTGAGAGGGATGAAAAGAACTGCATTTAAGAAAAAGCCATCATGGAGCTATTGCACGGCGGATTGGATAAACGAAATTAAGATTCGAACCAGTTGGACAAATGAAAAACTTGCTGGTGAGCTGGGAGTATCGCTGTCAACGCTCCATAATCTTAAATCTGCGCCGTGGAAGGTGTCTGGGGCGTATGTGCTGCGGCTTCTGGAGATTCGCAATAATGTGATTGCAAAATATGAAAATGAAAGAAAAGTCGTGTAAGACCTGCCGGAGTTGCTGGCGGTGTATGGAATCCGATCGGGAATACCCGTGCAAAGATTATAAGAAGAAAGCGAGGAAGCGTAATGAGAAGAGAACTGAAATGCATGGAACTGAGAAGTCAGAACCAGCGGATCATTGAGGTGCTGGGCGAGGAACTGAGTAGAGCACAGGCAGATCTGCAGTTTGCTTGGCGATTAGCCTTTACCGGTCTGGCGATTGCAGCGGTGGCGACCGGGGCGATGGTGGCGATTGCACAGGCGGCGGGGATGTTCTAAAGGAGGGATAGACATGGAGACGGCAGTAGTTTGTATTCCGATTTCGGGAGGTCAGATAGAAAGATTAAAAGCGTTGTATCCGGTACTCAAGGAAGAAATTTTAAAAAGATATCCAGATTTTGATGAGACGATTTCTGTTGATTGGATAGAGGCCTTCGAATTCATTTTGAATCGAGAGCAGAACGAAGGTGCTGTTCGTATCCTGATTAACACACTTCTTACGTATGAAGAAGCGCGGCAGAAATCGGCGGATGAGCTGGGACACACGGAGTAGGGAGCGAACGATGAGCAGGAGAACCAACGGAACCAACCGCGCCGGGGCGATGGTAAACGCCAGCCGGTACACCGGTTATGGGAGACCAAAGAAAAAGACCGCCAGCTTGGCAGAGCTGAACGGTCAAATCAATAAAAATATTAACAGCTTGATTATATCAAGAGATTCGGGAGGATGCAATGGTAAAAGCAACAATTAAAGGTAAAAGGGCGTCGATGGAGCTGGAGTGGGATATGATCCTTGGTACCACGATCCAGTATGATGCAATCGGTAATTCAGAGGCGTTTATCATCGGTGATGTTAAACGTTCAATTCTTCCGGGAGCCCTGGCAGGAATGGCAGTGGCGTTTCTGAAAGCGTATTTTTCGGGAGAAGAGCTGGAGAAAGCGTATGCAGATTTCCATACGGCATTTCACACAGCTGCGGAAGTAGCACGGGAGGAGGATTCTGATGAAGAAGAGACTGGCAAAGAAAATTGAGAAGATGCGCCGGAAGAAGATTCATGAGGCGCTGGAGATGGTGTTGGAGATCAATACCACACAGGTAAGAAGTCAGGAGCTTACTGGACGCAAGCCTACGGCGTTCTTTTCGTTTTCGGGTCACGTAGCAGACGTAGATGTTATCGTGTATCAAAATGGATGGAGCTTTACACGCGGCGCGGAAGGACGTTGGAGTGCTCAAGCCCTCCTCGACCAGGCTGGAGATATGGAGCGACTGCTGAAAGAGCTTGCGAACAAGAAAAAGGAGTTACAGGATGCTGGAAAGATGTGACTGCTGTGGCGCTGTTGGAGGAAGACAGAAGAATGTATAAAGGAATGATGTTTACGCCAGAAGCCGGAAAGACAGTGAACGATGCAGAGGCGTTCGAATACGCGAAGAATCATCTGGATGAACTGCCGCAGGAAGATAAAGAACTCTTTGTTGAGTTCTTCTTCTCTGGCAACTGGATTAAGGAGGAAGATCATGCTGAAACCATATAGTGAACTCAGAAAAGTGGACATATCTCGATATTGCATGGAACGAGAAGGAATTAAATATTTAAATTGGGCGAAGTGCATTGACATTCTGCGCGAATACGGAGCAGAAGAGGTTTATTTTGAACCAATTCCAAACCCCAAAACAGGCGGAAGCCTTTATTATACTGATCTTGAATTTGAAGATAAGAGCGGAATTAGAAATCGTTGCTACGAAACTCGCATCAGAGTTGTAATTGATGGCAAGGAATACATCATGCAGTCACCGGTCATGAACGGAAGCAATCCTGTAAAGGACAACAGCATGAATCAACAGCGTGTCTGGAATAGCATGACGCGTTCGTTTGTGAAGTGTGTGGCAATTCACACTGGACTTGGTTTTGATTTGTGGCTCAAAGAGGAACAGAAGCCATTTGACAATGTTATTCCCGGGGGCGAGCCTTTAGCAAGCAAAGCGCAGATACAGACCCTTAAGAATTTAGGTAAAAAGCATAAGGTAGATATGGAGTATTGGCTTGCATCTAATAATCGTGCATGGGATAGTCTTACAGGAAATGAAGCAGGAACCATGCTGAATGCTTTGAAGGCAAAGTACGGAGATGATTAAATGTGGAGAGCAAAGGAACTTTAATAGATGTGTCAAGGGATTGGAAGACTGGGCGGCTGCGGCTGACATTCGAATTTGAGTCAGATGTGGCGGCATCCATCGACGAAATCAAGGACAAAGTATTGCGGATCACGGTTAAACAATGGCGCGACAAACGGAGCTTGGATGCGAATGCGTATTACTGGGTGCTTCTATCGAAATTAGCGGAAGACCGTAAAATCTCAAAACCTCGGGCCCATAATACAATGTTACGGGATTACGGCCAAGTGGAAATAGTAGGAGGCTCCCGTTACTATGTGAGGATTCCCGATACAGACGAAGCTGAAAATGATGTAATGGAGCGAGAAATGTTTCATCTGAAGCCAACGTCGCAGGTGATCGAAGGAACAGACGGAATAAATTATCGAACCTACGTTATGCTAAAAGGTTCCAGCCGGTATGATAGTGCTGAAATGGCGCATCTCTTGGACGGCCTGATAAGCGAATGCAAGCAGCTTGGTATTGAGACGGCAACGCCGGAAGAACTGGAGCGTATGAAACAGCTGTATGAGCAGAACAGGAGAAAAGATGAAAAGACTACATAGTGTTTTGACGGCTGATCTGGGGCACTGCATCATCACTGGAAGTAGCAACGTAGCAATCCATCATGTTTTTAATGGAGCCAACCGGAGCAGATCGGAGGCATATGGCTTTATCGTTCCGCTCCACCCAGACTGGCATAACATGACGCCGTACAGTGTCCACATGAACCAAGAGTTCGATGAGAGTCTGAAACGTCAGGCACAGGAGTATTATGAGGCTCACATCGGCAGCAGACAGCAGTTTATTGCCGAGTTTGGCAAGAGTTATTTATAACGGTACAACAGCCGCAGGGCTTGTACATAGCAACCCGTAGACAGCATCCTGGCACGCCTTACCGTGTTATATATTACCAACCTTTACAGGATGCCATTGGTTTACCGGGAGGGAGACCGACCCTCCCGCTCCGGAAGGAGGAAGCAAGTTGGCGAAGAAGAAAGTGACGCCGCAGATGGAGCGGTTTACCAGTGCTTTATACAACGTGCTGGGAGTAGGACATAAAAATGCGCAGACGCGCAAGGAGCTGTGTAAGCGCCTTAGATGTGATGATCGAATGCTTCGGGATGGAATAGAAGTTTTGCGGGCTGATTATGCAGTTTTGAATCGCGATGATGGAAAAGGTTATTATCTTCCAGAAGAAACGGATTCAGGGCGCGCGGACACAAAACGGTGGCATGAGCGGCAGGAACGTCGAGTACAAGCGATTCATGCATCGCAGGCAGGAGCACTTAAATTTATCGGAATGGGCCGGAGAGAGCCTAAAGGCGTATATGGACAGCTCAGCATGTTCAGAGATGGAGGATAAGCAGGACAGGATGGGGAAGATGCAGAGAGAAAAAGGAAAACGCGGAGAGCGTGAGCTTGCTGGCATCCTGCGGGATTATGGATATAATTGCCGCCGGGGTCAGCAGTATTGCGGGACTTCTGGCGATGCGGATGTGATCGGACTGCCGGACGTACATATCGAGGTCAAGCGGGTGGAAAACCTGAGACTTCGGAAAGCGCTGCAACAGTCCTCCAGGGACGCCAGGGCGGGCGAGATTCCGGTCGTGATGCATCGCAGGAACCGGGAATCCTGGAAGGTATCCATGTGGATGGAGAACTTCCGCAAGATTTATTCGGATGATGTTTTTGACGATTTAAAGCCATGCATTCGGGGCGGCATTGTGACCCTGCTGCTGGATGCGTGGATCTGCTACTACAGGGACTGGCAGGCAGGAAAGGAGATGGGCTTAGATGGCAGATAAAAAAAGTTTTGTAATGTATGAGAGCTGGGGAGCAGCCATTGAAAAAATGAATAATGAGCAGGCTGGCGAACTCATCAAAGCTATCTATGCCTTTCAGAAGAATCCGGACGTAGTACCGGAGGATCCTGCTATTGCATTCGTATTCGAGATTATCAAACAGAAGCTCGAAGAAGACAATAAGCGCTATGAAGAAGTGTGTGCTGCCAGATCCGAAGGTGGTAAAAAGGGTGGCAGACCAAAAGCAAATGCTTCTGATAAAAAGCAAATGGTTTCTGAGGAAAGCAAAAAAAGCAAATGCTTTTCTGAAAAAGCAAAAAAAGCTGATAATGATAATGAGTATGATAATGATTTAAAAGAAAACACCCTAGAGGGTGTAAAAGAAAAGCGCTTCGCGCCTCCCACCCTGGAGAATGTGAGTGAATATTGCCGGGAAATGGGTTATACGAACGTGGATGCAGTATGCTTTATTGACTTTTACACCAGTAACGGCTGGATGGTCGGTAAGAATCGCATGAAGGACTGGAAAGCAGCGGTTAGAAATTGGGACAGGAGAGAAAAGAATCCGCAGAGGCAGGATGGGGCCGCCGAAGTCGCCAAGAAGAACCGCTTTCACAACCTGGAAGAACATGGTTACGACTACGATGCGATGGTGTGGGGCATGGTGGGTGCAGCGGCGCAGGGCGAGGCTGGAAGCACTGTGAAACCCGGTACGGGATGAAGGGAGTTAGAGGACGATGAAAAGCATGGATGAACGGTATGCGCTTATCCGTAAGGCACTCACTGGTGGCAAAAAGATGCTGCTCCAGGAGATTGCAGCTGCGATCGATGAGGATAAATCGAGAACAAGAACGGCGCTGGAGAGAATGTGTGAGCTCGGGCAGGTCTACCGGGAGGGCGGCGGACTGCGTGGAATTAAAGCAGTCTATTTTCTGGCACCAGTGCTGGAAGTACAGACAGAAAGTCAGGACAAGGCAGAAGTATCGACAGAACCAGAATGCCAGGCTAAAAAGAAAAGCCCAGATGCCGCGGGCGGAATCTGGGCGAGCGACATCGACAAGATGAGAGAGCGGGTGCAGGTAGGCGATACGGTCACAGTCCAGGTGTCGGACACGATCGAGAAATCGCTGACATTGCACCGCAAGGTGAAAGTGATCAGCAAGCACCGGCATCTGGTGCGGGTTACTGGCGGGCACAGTATTACATACGCGGATTTGGTAATGTTTGACCGCGGAGTCGAGCCAGACTGGCGGTAAAAGGAGGTCAGAACGATGATGATTGAGAAAATCGGTACGCCTGCCATGCTGGAGCAGATGGCAGAAGAAGCAGCGGAGCTGGCACAGGCGGCGCTTAAGCTGGCGCGGGTGTTAAGAGCGGAAAATCCGACGCCTGTGACACTAGAAGAGGCAAAAATGAATCTGACGGCGGAATTTACAGATGTGCAGCACTGCGCCGGAGAATTAAAACTGGAAACTGACTGGCGGCAGATTGACGCGAAAAACCGACGTTTTAAACAGCGCATGGATGAGATAGTGCTGAATAAGGAGAGAGCCCGGATCCGCGATGAAATCCTCGAGGAAGTGAAAGAGATGGGCGGTTGCGATGCATCGGATGAGTTCTCGAAAGGCTTTGATGCTGCGTGTGATGTGATCGCGGAAAAAGTTGCAGGAAGGTAGGTCATAGAATGAAAAAAATCGAAGATATATTAAACAGCGAGCGGATTTGGGGGCACACCATCGTATTTCCGGTTCATAGCGCATGGATCAAACTTCCTGATTGTGGGACGTGCAGTGTGATATGGAGTGAAAACGAGGACGGAATGGAGCATGTATCCGTGTCTCCGAAGAAAAAGTTCAGAGTTCCCACTTGGGACGATATGTGCGTGCTGAAAGACGTCTTTTTCGAAGATGAGGAAGAAGCCTATCAGATCCATCCGAAAAAGAGTGAATATGTCAATGCTGTGGAGAACTGCCTGCATCTTTGGAAGCCGAAGGGGCATGAAATCAATGAGTTAATAAGCAAGGGGGAAGTATGAGCGAAAAATGCAATAGAGCGTGCTGGAACTGCTGGTATGATGAGTTTTGCGACTGGCATCCGGCGGGGGATGAAGATGCGTGCGAGGAGTACATAGCAGATGAAGAGGGTTAAGTGGCTAGATAAAGAGTGTAATAGCTGTGGTGCGCGCCTGAATAGCTGGGATGCCAGAATATCCAAGACACTGGCGTACAAATACCCATGTTGCGAAAAGTGCATCGCAAAAGAATATGACAAGACGCCGGGGGAGCTGCGGGAGCAAATGGAAAACTTTTTCGGGATGCGTCCTTGCCAAGGGATTTAAAGAAGGTGGAAAAGTGGCGGAGTACAATCTTTTGACACAAGCCCTTCTGGCAGCAGGATACACCGTGGACAATTTCCCGACAGACAAGGTTAGGCTGCCCGGTGGATGTTATGGTAAAAGCCCACTGGAGAACATTTATGGGGGTTTTGAATATGTCCGTGGATATAGTGATAATTTTGTCTACAAAACAGGTTGCGGCTTGTATGTAAAGGGCAGAAATGTGATTGGAAACATGTCAACGGCTGGAATTGACTGGTGCTATGAAAACGATAACCCTGTTATAAGATGTCCGTATGACAAGCCAGATTGTCCACAAAACGATCCAAAGTTGTATGGAACGCAAGGCGGCGGACTGTGTATACAGTGCTGGTGCGTATGCCATCGAACAAAGGATGATTATAGTTACAACGCCAGTGTTGAGAAAAAGAACGACGAGCGTCTGGAAGAAGAAAAAAGAAAATATAAGGAGCTGGTCGAAAAACATCATGGGCGGGTGTGCAGAAATCATGCATATTATAACGAACGCGCAAGAGAATGGCATATCAACTATAGACCTGAACGGTGCACGCACTGGTGCGAAAGAAACTATGGCTTTTGTCCGATACTTGGCAAAGAACTGGACAAGAAAAAAGGCAATGTATATTACGACCTGAAAAAAAGTGGCAGGCGACGCGAAGGAGAGCAGCTATCCTTGTTTGACGGCGAAGAGTGGGCGACCATCACAAAAGGATTGAAGGTATTTGATAAGCCTGTCAGCCTAGATATCTGCCGGGCGTACATAAAAGTGCAACGGGATGAGATCTTGGAGAAGTGGGAAATGAATAACGCCTTCTATCGCTTGATAGATAAGAGCCTAAAAGCAGAAGTCCTCAATGTCCGGGCAGCCAGGACGGAAGCACGGGATTTGATGCAGGATTTACAGGATATCCAGAATGGAATCACTGTATACCACGAATCAGATTTGCAAAAGTCCGAGCAAACGAGGAAGAAAGAGCAGCGGCAGCAGGCGCAGGAAAAGAAAATCGAGAGATTGGAAAGGAAACTGATCGCCTTTGGATATGAGAATTTACAGACCGTAGACCAAATGCGAGCTGACAAATGGCTGAAGCCGGAACGTCTGGAAGAGCTGGAAGAAATCAGACAGAAGCGGGCGGTAGAAGAGAAAAATCAACCTGTTCAAATGAGTATGGCGGATTTTATGAAGTGAGGAGACGGAACAACGATGATTAACGGAGAATTGATAGTAGATAACTTTGCTGGGGGCGGCGGGGCAAGCACCGGCATCGAAGAAGCGACAGGGTACTGTGTAGATATCGCGATCAATCATGATCCAGAGGCGATCAAGATGCATAAGGCAAATCACCCGTACACGAAGCATTACTGCGAGGATGTGTGGCAGGTAGATCCGGTCAAAGTATGTGGCGGGCATCCGGTGGCGCTGGCGTGGTTTTCTCCAGATTGTAAGCATTTCAGCAAAGCAAAGGGCGGGAAGCCAAAGGACAAGTTTATTCGCGGTCTGGCGTGGGTTGCCTGCCGCTGGGCAGGTCTGGTACGTCCACGCGTGATAATGTTGGAGAATGTCGAAGAGTTTAAGACGTGGGGACCGCTGGGGCGTCGGAAGCATCCGATCAAGGCAAAGCAGGGAAAAACGTTTCATAAATTTATCCAGCAGCTTACTGATTTGGGATACGAAGTGCAGTTCCGGGAGCTGGTGGCGGCAGATTATGGAGCTCCTACCATGCGGAAGCGGTTTTTCCTGATTGCGCGATGCGATGGCAAGCCGATCGCATGGGCGCGACATACCCACGGACCGGCAGACAGCCCGGAGGTAAAAGCTGGCTTGCTGAAACCTTATGTGGGGGCGTATACACAGCTGGATTTTTCACTCCCATGTCCGAGCATCTTCGATAGCACTGAAGAAATTAAAGAAAAGTACGGAATCCGGGCGGTGCGTCCGCTGGCGAAGAAGACAATGGATCGCATTGCCCGTGGAATCAAGAAATTCATTCTGGATAACCCGGAGCCGTTCTTGATCCAGTGCAATCACGGCGGCGAACGTAAACCGGTGGATATCCGGCAGCCAATGCCGACAATTACGGGAAAGCATGGTTTTGGAGTAGTGGCACCGATACTGATTCAGTACCATTCGGAAACGACGCAAAATGAAACGCGTGGTCAAGGAATAGAAGATCCGCTTATGACGGTAGATGGTTCGAACAGATACGGTCTTGTTACATCGTTTATCAGCAAATTCTATAAGAGCGGTATCGGACAAGATATAAGGGAGCCATTACATACAGTGACGACCTCCCCGGGGCATTTTGGAGAGGTGCGGGCGTTTTTGACGAAGTATTACGGTGTCGGTACTGGGCAGGACATAAAAGCACCGCTTGATACTATCACAGCGCAGGATCGTTTCGGGCTGGTAACCATATATGGCACTGAATATCAGATTGTGGATATCGGAATGCGGATGCTGGAACCGAAAGAGCTGTACGGTTGCCAGGGATTCCCGGACGACTACATCATCGACCGGGATTGCGACGGGAAGCCTTATCCGAGAGCGGAGCAGGTGCGACGCTGTGGAAATGCTGTGTGTCCGCCGATACCTATGGCACTGGTGCGGGCGAATCTGAAAGAGTTATGCGTTGCGAAGCGGCTGCCGAACTGCCGGGCGGATCGTCTGGGCGAGGATGCGGGCGGGCAGTTAAGGTTCGCGTAGGAAAATAGAGGGAGGTGGTACCGTTGGACAAAGCAAAACCTGAGGCTGAATGTTGTGCCAACTGCAAAAACTGCGTAGCATATCCGAAAAACAATCGGTATGGAGACGTTGATTATATGTGTTTGATTAGCGGTTATTATATCGCCGGAGTACACAAGGATCGAAACAAGGTTCGACGCCTTACTCCGGGCGGTAGAAAACTGGAATGCAGATATGAAAGACAGGAGAAAGATAGCTAAGCCAATAAAGGGAGGTGGCACCGTTGGACAAAGAAGTCCTGATACAGTACTGTGAGCTTATGGAAGAGATAAAAGATATTAGAAGACGCATCCGGGAGCTGGATAAGTTCCTGGAAAACCCGCCGATTGTGGCGGACACCGTAAAAGGGAGCAGGGCGGATTTAACGATAGGCCCGATCAAGGTCAATGGTTTTCCAGATCCGATGCTGTATAGAAAGAAGCGGGCGGCGGAACGTTACCGGAAACTTTTGACAGCCAAGGAAGCGGAGCTTCTGGAATTAACGACAAAGGCAGAGGAGTACATAGAGGCGATTAAAAAGCCTGATTTGAGAATTATGTTCCGCTTCTATTATCTGGAGGGATTGACATGGATTCAAGTAGCCTATCGACTGAACCGGATGTTTCCAAAACGTCGGGTTAAATATACGGAAGATGGATGCCGGATGAGAAATTCCCGATTTTTTGAAGAAAAATAAAAATGTTCGGTCGTGTTCGCTATAAAAGTAGTAGTATGGTATTAAGCATTCGTGTGACGGCGAATGTGGACGGTTCACGATGACGGAAAAATCCTCCGTATGTACTTCAACCCCGCTGGAAGATGGTCCCGGCGGGGAACCCCCTGGAACGTAGCTCAGTTGGTAGAGTGGCCGGCTTATATCCGGTGGGGCGAAGGTTCAAGTCCTTCCGTTCCGATTTGGCATGTTGAGCGGGCAGCATGCCGGTCTACTTGTGTTAGACATAATAAAATATCCTTTCGAGATGGCACCTGTCGCAAGATGGGTGCTTTTCTTCTGCCTATTATCATACGGCGCGCACGGCACCAGTTCACCTCCTGCGAGAAGGCAGCAGTCGGCTGTCTTGTATGGTGCCGGTGGGATCGTATTTGGTTATATAAAACTTAGAGAAATGAGAGGTGGTGGTGCATGGCCAGAGCGCCGGATGCCAGAGTAGAACAGGCGAAAACATTATATCAGCAGGGTAAGAAGCTGGTTGAGATATCGGCGCAGCTTGGAGTACCAGAAGGAACCGTCCGCAGGTGGAAACACACCTATGGATGGGATGGCGAACGTTCGGGAAAGAAAAGCGAGCGTTCGAAAAAGAAGAACGAACGATCGGAAAGAGTAAAGAAAGCGGTTGCAGAGGAAGTGGGACAGGTTATAGAAAACCCTGACTTGAATGACAAGCAACGGCTTTTTTGCTTGTATTACGTTCGATGCTTCAACACTACAAAAGCCTACCAGAAAGCGTACGGTTGTGATTATGCAACGGCGGCATCTGTCGGATATAGATTGTTGGCGAAAGATGGAGTTAGAGCCGAAATCCAGCGCTTAAAGCAGGCGCGCCTTAACCGTGAGCTTCTGGATGAGTCTGATATCTTCCAGAAGTACATGGATATCGCATTCGCGGACATTACCGATTATGTCGAGTTCGGGCGGGAAAAGGTTCAGGTTATGGGAGCGTTCGGACCAGTTATGATAACGGATGAGAAAACAGGGCAGAAGGTACCAGTTACCAAAGTCATCAATACAGTTCGCTTCCGGGAGTCCTGCGATGTGGACGGCAGCATCATTGCCGAAGTTAAGCAGGGTAAAGATGGAGCGAGCGTAAAGCTGGCTGACCGCATGAAAGCGCTGGAATGGCTGGCGGCTCATATGGACTTAGCCACTGACGAACAGCGGATCCGGATGGAACACCTGAAAGCCCAGACCGATAAGATAACCGGACAGGGGCAAGAGATAGAGGATCTGGATGAGATAGAGGGCGAGATTTATGGCAAGTAAGACGGTTAAGAAGAAAACCATAGAATTTAAGTTCTCGGAAAAGCATAAGGAGTATATCCGGAAGTGCCATGAATGTTCCTACAATGTGGCGGAGGGCGCTGTTCGTGCCGGTAAAACGGTGGACAACATATTCGCGTTCGCGCATGAGCTGAAAACGACTCCAGATCGAATCCACCTGGCAACCGGATCGACGGTCGGAAACGCCAAGCTGAACATCGGGGACTGTAATGGTCTGGGGTTGGAGTGGATTTTCCGCGGTCAATGCCACTGGGGCAAATACAAAGACAATGAGGCTTTATTTGTCAAGGGACCATCGACGCGCTGGCAACAGAAGATAGTTATCTTCGCAGGTGGCGGCAAGGAAGACAGCTACAAGAAGATCCGAGGCAACTCTTACGGAATGTGGATTGCCACAGAGATTAACCTGCATCATGATAAAACCATCAAGGAGGCGTTTAACCGTCAGCTGGCGGCGAAACGCTTAAAGGTCTTTTGGGACTTAAACCCGGATAACCCGCGTGCTGCCATCTACTCAGAGTACATTGACCGCTACCAGAAGCAGCAGGAAGCGGGGGAGTTCCCTGGTGGATACAACTACATGCATTGCACCATCTACGATAACATCAACATCACGCCGGAACGTCTGCATGAGATTGAGAGCCGATACGATATTAATTCGATTTGGTATCTTCGGGATATCAAGGGGATGCGCGTGGTGGCAACGGGTCTGATTTACCGCCGTTTTGCGGATGCTATCAGCACAGGTTCCAGCACGTTCGGGATTCGGGGCAAGCCAACGGACCTCATGGAGATCAATCTTGGTATCGACTTCGGCGGCAGCGGGTCGGGGCATTCGTTCACGGCTACCGCAATCACGCGGGGATATCATAACGTGATCGCTCTTGCGTCTGAGTGGATTCGATGCAAGGATGAGTCAGGCAACCAGATAGAGATAGATCCTCAGATGCTGGGGGATATGTTTTGCAACTTTGTCCGGCGGGTCCTTGACAAGTACGGATATGTCACGACGGTGTATGCGGATAGCGCAGAGCAGACATTAATCGCCGGCATCCGGAGCAGTCTCCGGCGTAATGGTCTCGGATGGATAAGGGTTGAGAATGCCCTAAAAGCTCCCATCAATGACCGTATCAACGCGGTGCTTATTCTGATGGCGCAGGGGCGCTTTCAGTATGTTGAGGGAGAGTGTGACAGTCTGGTAAATGCGCTGTGCACAGCAGTGTGGGATCCGAAGGAACTGACAAAGAATGTCCGGTTGGATGATGGTACCAGTGATATCGACTCACTGGATAGTTTCGAGTACACGTTGGAGCGGCGGATCAGCCAGCTTATTAAATATGGGTGATGAAAAATGAATTATACGAAAATGTATGAGGCATTGCGGAAAGTCCTCGGAAATGAGCAGATTGATTTTGCCATGTCCGGACGGAGCAGTGCCTTAATTGAATTGTGGTCCCGGATGTACGAAGAAAAGGCTCCCTGGCTGCATAACACAGACAATGCCAACATTCCGGCGACGATAGCGGGAGAGATTGCAAGACTTACTACGCTGGAGCTGCAGAGCAAGGTGGAGGGAAGTCCAAGGGCTGAATGCATGGATGCGGTTTATCAGCAGGCGCTTGGAAAACTCCGAGTACAGACAGAATATGCGTTCGCGAAAGGCAGTATGGTGTTTAAACCGTACATCACACCTGACGGAACCATCGCGATCCAGTATATCCAGGCAGACATGTTTTTTCCGCTGGATTACGACTCCGAAAAAATGACGCGCTGCGCATTTCTAGATCAGTTCCGGAAGGGCAATGAGATTTACAGCCGTATTGAACTGTATAGTATGAGTGGGGATAGCCTCTCAATTAAAAACCGTGTCTTTATAGCACGGACGGAGGGAACACTGGGGACGGAAGTCCCGGTCGGCACGGTGCCCAGATGGGCGGAACTGGCAGAAGAAATGCAGTTTTCTGGGATTAAGAAACTTCCGATAGGATATTTTTCCGTACCGCTTGGAAATAGCAGAGATTCCGGCAGTCCTCTGGGCGTGTCGGTGTATTCGCGGGCGATCAAACAGATAGAGGATGCGGATCGCCGGTATTCACAGATCAACTGGGAGTATGACAGCAAGGAGACGGCGGTACATATCGCTCAGAGCTTGCTTAAATACAATCCAGATACAAACAGCTATGAGTATCCGGGCGGCAAGGAACGTCTGTACAGGGGCGTCGAATATGCCGCTGGCGCGCAGGACAAGCCGCTTCTGGATGTCTTTTCTCCGGCTATCCGCGACACAGCGTACTACAATGGCTGGAATCAACAGATGCGCCTGATTGAGTTCCGGTGCAACCTGGCTTACGGCACTTTGTCAGATCCAAACAACACGGACAAGACGGCAGAGGAAATCAAAGCCAGCAAGCAGCGATCTTATGATTTTATTTCGGATTGCCAGAGAGCTTTGCAGAAAGCGCTGACAGATTTGGTTGACGCGATGGCATTCTGGTGCGACATCTACCATCTGTGCCCTGCCGGAGACTATCATCTGTCCTTCCAGTGGGATGATTCCATCGTAGTTGACGCCAAGGCCGAGCGCGACAACGATCGCGCCGATGTGGCGATGGGTGCGATGGCTCTGTATGAGTACCGAATGAAGTGGTACGGAGAAACCGAAGAGGAAGCCAAAGCTGCAATCAGTGAAATCAGCAGCACAGGGGAAGTGATTGAGTGACGCAGGGAGAACTTGAAAAACTGGCGCTGAAAACTGGAAATCTGTTTTCAGAATTGGAGATCCGGATCATGTCGGATGTTGCCAGGCGAATCAAAGACGCAGGCTTTTCGACCGCTTCGTCTGACTGGCAGATCCGGAGGTTGGAGGAACTAGGGAAGGCAGAATCAGAAATAAAAGACTGGGTGCAGGAAACACTGCAGAAGAGTGACGAGGAAATGGAACACATTTTTTCAGATGAAGTGTATGAGCAGTATTATCAGCACTCCAGAGCCTACAAAGCATCCGGCGTCAAGATGCTGCCGTTCGAAGAGAACACGCCACTCATCCGGCTGACCGAAGCGGTCAAGTCTCAGCTTTCGGGAGAATATAAGAATATCGCCGGTTCAATGGGCTTCGCGATTCGCGGACCTGATGGACGCATACAGGCATCGCCGCTCATGACGTTCTACCGCTCCACGCTGGATAATGCTGTTCTGGATATACAGTCTGGCGGGTTTGACTATGGGACTGTCCTCAAGCGTACCGTGAGCCGCATGACGAACTCAGGACTTCGGTGGATTGATTATGATTCCGGTGTTCACAGCCGCGTGGATGTAGCAGCCAGGAGAGCGGTTTTAACAGGATTTCGACAGGTGCAGGGTAATATAAACGAACAGGTGGCAGCAGACCTCGGGACAAACACTTATGAGGTGTCCTATCATGTGGGCGCCCGTCCGTCGCATCAGCCCTGGCAAGGGCGTGTCTGGACGATGGAGCAGCTTCAGAGCGTTTGCGGACTCGGTACAGTGACTGGATTGCATGGAGCAAACTGCTATCATGATTACAGTCCGTTTATCCCTGGCGTGTCCACGCGGACATACACCGACGATCAGCTGCAAGAGATGCTAGACGAGGAAAACACTCCGAAAGATTACTACGGCAAGTCTTACACCACTTATGAGGCGTTACAGGAACAGCGTAAGATGGAACGGAATATGCGGGCGACTCAGCAGCAGGTAAAGCTGTTGCAGGCGGGCAGTGCAGATGAAAAGGATGTTATCCTCAAGAAAGCCAAGTATCAGGGACAGTTGCAGAAATACGCGGATTTTTCAAAGGCAATGCATCTGCCGGAGCAGAAGCAGCGGATCACACAAGATGGTCTGCGCGGACGGTTTACACCGACAAAGACAGAACAGAAAAGGCTTGAAGAGTCGGAGAAAAATGATAAAATAAAGGCAGGTATAAAGCAAGCCGGAATGAGGGGAGAAATCACATTGAATCCAAGCATTCCGGATGTTAGTAAGCTGTCGTTTGATGATGCTCATGTAAACAAAGAAAGAAACCACGGCGTGACGGAATTAGAAGCTAAAAGTTATATTCAGAATGCGTTGTTTTCGACAACAAAATGGAATGGAGCATTTACGAATTATTACAGTGATAAAGGTGCGGCTTTTGTTAATAACGAGAACAATTCTATCAGAACAGCGTTTAAGAGAGAGCAATACGATGATGCTGCTGAGGCAGCGATGGAGGTGTTAAAGCATGGAGGCGCCTGATGTTGTATTATGTCCATTGGTGGATGTAGAAATAGAAAATATTGATTGTATTGAAAACTCAGATGCGGTAGATGGGATCATAAAGAAAGAAACTGTCCCGTTAAGATTTAAGAAAAAATCCGACTGGGAAACAATATGTAAGAATTGCAAGTGGCATGGTTATTGATTTGTGGTGGCAGAATGATATGGCAATAAAAAAACTTAGCTGTCCGTTAATGGATACGGAAATTGATGAAGGAATATGCTATGACATCCACATGAATGTGGAAGGGCTGGCACCAGAATGGACAATTCCCGAGAAGGTGTTAGAAACTCCAGATTATAAAAAAATATGCTTGCAATGTCCGAACCATAGGGACGATTAAATACCACCCGTCAGCAGATAGGTGGTATTTTTATAACCAAAATCAGTTATCAGCACGCAGAAATGCGTGTTATTTTTATACCCTTTTGGCGTGGCTGCCGTAAAAGCCTACTTTTAAGATGGACGGCTACCCATCGCAAAAAGCCGAGAAAGGAAGCAGCATGGCAATTTTTAAGACTGAGACACTCAAGGAAAAAGGACTGACGCAGGAACAGATTGATTACATCATGGCGGAGGCTGGAAAGCAGGTGAACTCCCTGACGGCGGAGAGGGATGGTTACAAAAACCAGCTTGCGACCGCACAGGCATCCCTGAAAGCAATGGAGGGCATCGATGCAGCGGGACTCCAGACCAAAATCAATGAATTATCCGAGCAGATGAAGGGCAAGGATGCGGAGATCGAGAAAATCAAATCTGATTATGCGTTTGATGCGGCGGTCAAGGAGGCGATCCGGAAGGCATCCGGCAAGAACGAGCGCGCGATCATGGCGCTTCTGGATGTGGATGGCTTAAAGGCATCGAAGAATCAGACACAGGACATTGACGCGGCTCTGGCAGCGGTTAAAAAGGATAATGATTACCTATTTGGCAGTTCTGCGCCGGTTCCGAGAGTGGTAAGCAGCACATCAGGCATCAATAACGATGCACAGACAAAGAGAGAACAGGCGAACGAAGCACTGAGAAACCTGTTCGGAAAAGGAGAGTAAAATATGGCAGTAAATATCACAGATAGATCAGCAGTTGAAGCTTTAATCCGTGAGCAGATTGTATCTACCATTTTCCAGGATGCACCGAAACAGTCCGCATTCATGGGGATGGCGCGCAAGCTTCCAAACATGACATCCAAGCAGACCCGTATCCGCGTTCTGGACTTCCTTCCGACCGCATACTGGGTGGATGGCGACACCGGAATGAAGCAGACTTCTATGCAGGCATGGGATAATGTATATCTGACTGCGGCAGAGCTGGCGGTTATCGTGCCGATCCCGGAGTCTGTATTTGATGATGCCGAGATTGATATTCTGGGCGAGATTACCCCAAGAGTCAATGAGGCAATCGGTCAGAGAGTCGATGCGGCAATTATCTTTGGCGATAACAGACCGAGAGAGTGGCAGGCAGATATCATCACCCTGGCGCGCCAGGCTGGGAACAATGTTTCCCCATCTTCCGGTAAGGACTACTACGATCTGACACTCGGAGAGGGCGGTGTATTCTCTAAAGTTGAGGATGATGGCTATGCGGTAACCGGAGCAATCGCCCCGATGACGTTCAAGTCCAAGCTGAGAGGACTGCGTGATTCAAACAAGCAGCCGATTTTCACACATAATATGCAGGATTCCAGCAAGTATGCGCTGGATGGCGTACCGATCCAGTTCCCGGAGAACGGTTCCTTCATGCCGGATATCGCACAGCTGGTTGTCGGCGATTTCTCCAAGGCTGTTTACGCGATTCGCCAGGATATTACCGTAAAACTGCTGACAGAGGGCGTCATCCAGGATCCGAATACGAAGGATATCGTTTATAACCTGGCACAGCAGGATATGATTGCGCTTCGTGTAGTATTCCGCATGGGCTGGGCGCTCCCGAATCCGGCAACCCGCCTCAATGAGGATCGTACCGGCTGCACATTTGCTTATCTGGAGCCGGGCACTCCGGCTGTTACCCAGAAGGTAACCTTTACGGTAACGGATGGCAAAGAGTCCAGCCCGACGACCTATGAGGATGTCCGTATCAACGTAGATGGTGCAATCCTTAAGACGAATTCGGCTGGTAAAGCGGAGTTTAACCTGAGAAAAGGCACCTATGTGGCAAAGATCACGAAGAAAGGCTTTGTTCCGGTAACGGAGCCGTTCACGGTTGATGCTTCTGCCGTAAACAAGGCGATCACTCTGGTAGCGCAGGCCTAGGAAGGAGCTGATGCAATGGCTTATGCAACGCGGGACTATTACATTTCTGGTTATCTGCAGGGGCGTTCCCCTGCGGTGCCGGATGCGGATTTCCTGTTCTGGGAAAAGCAGGCGGAGCGGATCGTAGACAGCTATACATTCGACCGAATTAAGGCGAATGACAGCCTTTTGACGGATGATGTGAAAGATTGCACCTGTGAGCTGACAGAACTGCTCTATCGGGCAGACAAGGCTTCACAGAGCACATCTGATTTTGGCGGTCCGTTGACATCGTATTCCAACGACGGAGAATCCGGCACGATTGACCTGTCACGGTCGATTTACACCGAAGAGGGGAAATGGAAAAAGTGCCGGGAGATCATCTGCCGGTATCTGGGAAATACGCCACTGCTTTATCGGGGGGTGTGAGAATGAACCCGAATTACAATCAGATAATTACAGTCTTCCGGAAGGTTGGAACGGCGTGGAGCAAGAGTGTGTTCGAGCAATGTTTTTGGAAGTCTGGGATCACCGTGGTGCAGAATGATACTGAAGCATCGCAGACGAACACCTACACAGTACGTATTCCCCTGGAAGCGGCCGGAAGCGATTTTTCGGCGTCTCCGGGGGATGTAGTAGTGTTAGGCGAATGTGCGGACGAGATCACTGGAAAAAGCCCTAACACGGCGGCGGAAGTCCTGCGCCGGAATAAGCCGAATGCGTTTCTTGTCAGCGCATATTCAGACAACACCGCCTATCGGATGGCGAAACACTACAGACTGGGGGGCTGATGATGGATGTCGAAATCAAATGGAATAAAACATCGGATCAGATTGCCAAAGAGAAAACAAGGGGCAATGATGGCCTTTTGTTTCTCGCCAACGAGGCAAAACGGCTGATGGATCCGTATGTTCCGGCTGACAGCCTGGCACTTGCCCAGAATGTCAGCGTCCATGTAGAGGGAGACACTGGTGTGATTGAGTATCAATCGCCATATGCTCATTACCAATACAAGGGCGTGGCATACGGTCCGAACTATCCATTGATGGACGGCGGCACTGTGATGGGATATTATTCCCCACCACACAAGTCCCCCACCGGAAAGAAGCTGAAATACAGCCATTTCCGCCATCCGCAGGCTACATCCGAATGGGACAAGGCTATGATGAGGGCGCGCAAGGGCGATCTGGTGCGGGCACTGGAAAACTATTTCGGAGGTAAGTGACATGACAAAGCATGATGCAGTGACGGCGTTCTTCCAACCAAAAGCCGAGGAGCTAGCGGGTCAGTACCTGGAATTTAACTATTCGGATGATTACAGCGGCATTTCGCTGGTAACAAACTATTCGGATAAGCTGCTTAAAAAGTATCTTTGGGGGTCTGAAAAAGAATATGGTTTCTCGATTATAATTGTGCAGCCGTATTCGACCGATACGGACGATCTGAACCTCACGGCGATGAATTTCGCCCAGGCTTTCATGGATTGGCTGGAAGAGCAGAATAAAAAGCGGAACTATCCGGAATTTCCGAATAGTTGCCAGATAAAGAAGATGGAGACGCTCCAGAATATGCCAAATCTGGCGGGCGTCAATGTAAAGGAAGGAATGGCGCGGTACATGGTACAGTGCCGGATTGTCTATTTTGAGAAAGGAGACAAGCGATGAAAATCAGTGAATTAATGGCAGGCGTTACACCAAACGCATCTTATGAAGGCTGGGTAACGGCAGATGACTGGGTACTGGCGATTGATACCAGGCCGTCGGCAGAAGCAGCTACAGAAGTAAAAAATTATGAGGTTGTGCAGATGGGGGTCGAGGGTCTGGATGCGAATCTTAACCCGGTAACGTCAGAAAAAACCTATATCCGTGCCGGAAAATCTACCCAGAAGACTGGAACAGCAAGATCCTTTGCGGTATCCGGTGATCGTTATATTGGCGATCCGGCGCAGGATTTCATGCTGTCCCATGCGATGAAATATGCGAAAGGTAACGCAGCGGTAACGAATTATGTGTACTTCTGTATGCTCAATGGTAAAGGTGAGAAAGGTCAGGTGTCCGTCATCGTCAATTCAGAGGGTGGCGGCAATGCGGGAGAATCATCGTCCATCGATGTCAACCTGCAGAAGATTGGGGCAGAACCGGAAGAGTATACGTATTCGGCAGAATAGGAGGATGAAAGATGCAGATCAGAGGTAGAGAAGTAGATTTTAGGATTACCCGTTTAAAGGATGCGGCGACAATGGAAAAAGCCCTTGACCACATGGCTGAAAGCGAGAAGAAAATCAACCGCAAGGGGAAACTCACAGAAGTCATGTCAGGCACTATCGAAATGTTCCGCAATTTTGTGAAAGAAGTTACCGGAGAGGATGTCCTCGAAGACTGCGACGATGTGGAAGAAGCAAAAAGTGTCTACATCGAGATGCTTTGCGAGATTGCAAAGCAGAAAGAAGAGGCGCTCGGCTTTTCGATGGATAAAATCAAATGATGAAATGGTCTGTAACTTTTGACAGGCTTCCCAGTAAGGCAACCATTGGTGGAGTGGTGTATGATGTGGCCTTTGGTTATCGGACGATGATGGCAGCAGAAATAGAAATGTTCCGGCAGGATATTAGCGATGAACAGAAGATGCTTAATGCGCTGAATCTGTTCTACGTTCGAAATATCCCGCCGGATCTGGATGCTGCGGTAGATTATATGCTGTGGTTCCATCGAGGCGGAGAACCAGCGCGGAAAGGTGGCGGTTCCAAACGTCGGACGGCGCGGCGGGGATATTGCTTTTTAAAGGATGCCCCGCTGATTTATGCGGCATTCCGGCAGCAGTACGGCATCAATCTCAGGCAGACGCCGAACGACTCCCTGCATTGGTGGGAGTTCCTGGCGATGTTTGAGGCACTGGACGAAAACACCCGGATGGCGAAGGTCATGTACTGGCGGACCTGTGATACCAAAGGAATGGGAAAAGAGCAAAAAGCGTATATCAAGCAGATGCGGACACTTTATTCCCTGGAAGAGCCGCAGGCAACGATGGATAGCCGGTTGAGACTGGCAAAGCGTAACGCAGATATGCGGGCGTATGTGAAAAGAAGGATGGAAGAATGCCGAAACGGGTAAAGTGCCCTTATTGCGGCTACTCCATGCTTATTTTTTTTACCGAAAAATCAGAGTGTCATGGAGTAACCGTCCCATGTAAAGGGCGGAATTGTGGAAAAGAATTTGAAATTAAGATAAAGAATGGAGAGCAAATCAAGTAGAGCCATTATGAGCCGATGATTTCTCTCACTGAAAAGTGAGGTGGAATAAATGGCTTATGATGGAACTGTAAAGATTGGCACAGAGCTGGACGGCAGCGGGATAAAAAAAGGACTGCAAGAGACAGAGAAGTCGGCAAAAAAGACTTTTGAAGAACTTGCAAAAGAGAGTGGAAAAAGCGTCAATGAATTAAAAGCAGATGCGAAAAAGATAGCGGAAGAGTATCAAAAGCAAGGATATAACATTCCAAATTCGTACAAAAAAGCCTATTCAGACATGGGGGTTTACAGCGAAAAAAGCAAAAAAAAGCTAGAGGATGATGCAGAGGATATAGGAGACTCTCACGAAAAAAATTCGAGGAGAGTTAGCGAAACTTGGAGCAATGCTTTTTCAGTTCTTCTCGGAAATATGCTGACAGAAGTGGTCTCCCAGGCTAAGAATGCTGCGGGAGCTGTCCTGGACATCGGCATGAATTTCGAATCCGGAATGTCGAAAGTGCAGGCTATTTCCGGCGCATCCGGCGAAGACCTGGCAGCCTTGACGGATAAAGCTAAGGAGATGGGCGCAAAGACGAAGTTCAGCGCTACCGAGTCCGCCGAAGCGATGCAGTACATGGCAATGGCTGGATGGAAAACCGGCGATATGCTGAACGGTATCGAGGGTATCATGAACCTTGCTGCAGCATCCGGCGAGGACTTGGCAACCACATCTGATATCGTTACTGACGCACTTACCGCGTTCGGCTTGTCGGCACAGGACTCCACGCATTTTGCGGATGTCCTGGCACAGGCATCCTCCAATGCAAACACCAACGTCGGCATGATGGGCGAGACGTTCAAGTACGTGGCGCCAGTCGCCGGCGCAATGGGATATTCGGCGGAGGATGTTGCAACGGCGGTCGGACTGATGGCAAATTCCGGAATCAAAGCGAGCCAGGCAGGTACATCCCTGCGAACCATTCTGACACGTATGGCAAAGCCAACCAAGGAAGTCCAGACGGCAATGGATCAGCTCGGTGTATCTGTCATAGACAGTGATGGAAACATGAAGTCGCTCCACGAGATTATGGACGACCTAAGATCTGGCTTTAGTGGATTGTCTGAGGCCGAGAAGGTCAATATGGCGGCTACGCTTGGCGAAACAGATGGAATGTCTGGTCTTCTGGCGATTGTCAACGCATCGGACGGGGATTATCAAAAACTGACAGATTCTATCAATAACTGTAGCGGTGCTGCCGCTAATATGGCAGAAACCATGCAGAATAATCTGGGCGGTCAGCTTACAATCCTAGGCTCAACAGCAGAAAGCCTTGCATTGGAGATTTATGAGTCTGTCAAAGGTCCGCTGACGGATATGACAAAGCTTGGCATTGATGCAGTATCAAACCTGACAGAAGGCTTCAAAACAGGCGGCGTCATGGGAATGATCGACGCTGCCGGTCAGATGGCGAGTGCATTTGCTGAGAATCTTCCATCGATTATCGAACAGGGGCTTCCGCTGGTAGAGGGCTTTACCGAAAACTTACGTTCCAACGCCGGAAAACTGGTTGATGGCGGCATTGATTTGATATTAAAGCTGGCACAGGGGCTGATGGACGGGTTGCCCGCGATGCTTCAGTATGTTCCGCAGATCATCATAAACATTGCCGGAATCATCAATGACAACGCACCAAAGCTGTTAATGGCCGGTGTACAGTTGATAGTGGTTCTTGGAAAAGGACTGATTCAGGCAATTCCGGATCTTATTGCAGCCTTGCCGCAAATTATCCAGGCGATCGTAAGTACCTTGCAGGCATTTAACTGGGTTAATTCTGGAATATATATTATTACGTTGCTGAGAAATGGCATTATATCAATGGTAGGTGCGATTGCCTCAGCTGCCGTAGAGATAGTTAAAGCAATTGTTGGAGCAATACAGAGTTTACCGCAAAAGCTTCTTGAAATTGCCAAAAAGGCAGGTGAAGGAATTTCAAGTGGCCTAAAAGGGATGCTCGGAGCGATTAAAGGAGCGGCTACCAGCATCCTGAGTGGCATTGTGAGTGCTCTCACATCGCTGCCGTCCAAACTCTTAGGTCTTGCGAAAAATGGCGCTCAGAGCATCGTCAAGGGATTCACAGGGCAGTCGTGGGGCAATATCGGAAAGAATATCATCACAGGCATTACAGCCGGAATCACGGGTTCGGTTGGAAAGCTGGCAGAGGCGGCGAAGAATGCAGCGAAGAAAGCGTTTGACGCGGCAAAGGATTTCCTTGGTATTCATTCCCCATCGAAGCTGATGCGGGACGTTATCGGTAAGAACATGATCGCCGGATTTGAGAGCGGCATCGTGGCAGAAACACCAAATCTGGAAAAAACGTCGGCTGGCTCTGCTCAGAGGGCGGTGGAGAGTATGCAGGGAATTGCATTACAGAGATCCGGAACTGTGGTAGCAGGGAATCAGGTACCGCCGGCACCAACGCCGGGCGGCGGACAAGGAAGCACAGTGGTTGTCCTCGAAAAAGGCAGCATAACCGGAGATGTGACAATGGATGGAGAAAAAGTAGGCACACTTGTAGCGCCTACAGTGGATACCGAGATTGAACGAGCGCGGAAGGAGAGTGAACGATGATTTATCCAGATGTGCAGATGGCAGATATAAAAACCTTTACAGACTGGGGGCTGAAATTGGAATCGATAAATATTTCCTTCCCCGAAGCTAAGACGGATCAGGTAGATATTCCAGGAGCGAACGGGCTCCTGGATCTGTCTGAGGTAAACGGTCAGATTTGTTATAAAAACCGAACGCTGACCTTGAATTTTTCCCTGTTTGACGATTACACGGAATGGCATGATTTAAGCAGTAAAATCGCCAAGACGTTGCACGGAAAGGTTATCAAGTGCGTTCTGCCAGACGATCCGAACTATTACTATGAGGGGCGTTTTTCATTGCAGACGACAAAAAGCAATGATGTGCTGGCGGATTTTGTGATTACTGGCGATGTGCAGCCATTTAAAATGGAACGGTACACAGCGGCGGAAAATTGGCTGTGGGATCCGTTTTCATTCGAGAACGGCATAGTCAGAGGATATAGTGGCATATCAATCTCCGGTTCCCTGTCGGTTGATGTGACCGGATCTGATATGCCGATAGTTCCGGAGATCACCTGCAGTGCGGCCATGACGGTAGAGGTAGGCGGTAAGACGTTTGAGCTGACAGAAGGAGTCAATAAAAACTATGACATCATCCTGGGATCCGGAACAAACGTTATGAAATTTACTGGCACCGGCACCGTGTCGATTGATTTCAGAGGAGGTGTACTGTAGATGTATAAAGTTACAGTGGTTACGGATGGAAAGGAATATCCGCTTTTGAACCAGGTTCTCCGGCTGGAGAATCCAACGCTGAAAGAATATGCCGGCAACTCTCCGGGGTATCTTAAATTTAAGATTACGCCGAAGCATCCGTATTATGACAAGATTCTGCCGCTGTCTTCCGAATTATTTGTTTATGAGGACGGAATGGAGGTCTTCCGAGGGCGGAGCATGACGACCGAAGAAGAGTTTAACCGGACACATCAAATCACTTGCGAATCAGATCTCGCATACCTCTGCGACAGCATCATCCGGCCATTTGAGTTCCAGGGTAGTATTGTGGAGTTTATGACTCAGGTGTTGAAGGTTCACAATGAACAGGTAGAGGCACGTAAACAGTATCTTCTGGGGCGCGTCAATGTGGTAGATAGCAACAACTATATTAACCGTAGCAACTCTGATTATTCGTGCTCTCTGGACTGCCTGCGGGATAAGCTGGTAAAGACCCACGGCGGATATCTCAGGACCCGGTGCGAAGCTGGAAAGCGCTATCTGGACTATCTGACGGATGGCGGCGGGACAAACGATCAGGTTATCCGGTACGGCGTCAATCTGGCAGATTACAGCAAGACGCAGGATGCCACGGAGCTTTTTACTGCGCTGATTCCGACCGGCGCAGACCTGGAAGATACCTCCTCCAGCGGAGAGAGTACCACCAAAACAGTCGATATTACATCCGTGAATGGCGGCAAAGATTTTATTTACGATGAGGATGCGGTGCAGCGGTACGGCTGGATCTTCCGTCAGCACAAATGGGAGGATGTCACACTGCCGGAAAACCTCATCAAAAAGGCGCGGGCGTATCTGGAGCAGTCCATCTATTTGAGTGATGTTTTAAAGCTGACGGCGGTGGATCTGGCGAACGTGAATGTCGATATCAAGCGTTTGAAAACTGGGTACTGGACAAAGGTTATATCCCGTCCTCACGGTGTGGATGTTATGTATATCCTGGAAGAACGTACGCGAAACCTGCAGGAGCCAGGAAAAGACACAGTTTCTCTGGGCGGCACGATTGCTACGTTATCTGGCAGCATGGCGAAATCCCAAAAGGAATTATCTGCGAAAGTGGAGCAGGTGGGACAGGCGGCGACAAAAGGCATCGACCAGAAGATTAATAATGCAACGCAGCTCATCAGCGGTGGGCTCGGCGGTTATGTGGTAATTGGACGCTCAGAGAACGGTCAGCCAGAGGAAATTCTAATTTTGGACGCGCCGACGAAAGCCAATGCCAAGAACGTGATCCGGCTCAATAAGAACGGCATTGGATTTTCCACCAGCGGATACAATGGAGTATATCGGAATGCCTGGACCATCGACGGAAATCTGATTGCGGATTTTATTACATCTGGAACAATGTATGCGGACCGGATTAAGGGCGGGACGCTGACTCTTGGAGGCAAGGACGATGCGAATGGTATTATGAATGTACTTGATTCAACTGGCGAAACTGTTTGTCTCCTTGATAATCAAAGCCTTAAGGTGTTCGGAAATATGGTAACGACTGATTTTAACATAGCTTATGATGCGATTGATAGATGGACTGCAATTCGAGTTATGGATAATAAGAAAGATTACAGCGTACAGATTACAGAGATATCAATGTATGCATTTGAAGGGCTCGGGGAAGATTTAAATGGAAACTATAGTGAGCAGGATCCCACTGAATTTTATATTTCTGAGAACGGCGAAACAGCTGCCCATGTTAACTCAGACGAAATATATACAAAAGGCGATGGTACCTTTGGAGGTGATTTAAATGTTACTGGAAAGAAACACAGAACAGTACAAACCCCTGATTACGGAAACATCAGCCTATCTGCTTATGAGATGGCTTCTCCAATGTTTGGTGATATTGGAAGTGGTCAGATTGGAGACGATGGTTTGTGCTACATTTGGATCGATCCGGTGTTTGTGCAAACCATCTTCGGAGAATACCAGGTGTTCGTTCAAGGTTATTCAGATGCTCCGTTTTATGTCACGGAAAGGGCTTCTGATTATTTTGTGGTTAAAGGTCCGGCTGGAGGTTTGTTTGGTTGGGAGATTAAAGCAAAACAGGCAGGGCTTGAGCAGGAGCGAATGGACGCATTTCACCGGAGAGAAAAGAAAGAAAAAGAGACATATGGTAAAGATGGTGCAAGATACTATCAGGAATACATGGAGGGATTGACGAAATGAAAAAAGTAACAGCAATTACAATTTTTGATACGGCAGTTGGGACAAGAGCAAGCATCGTTTACAGCGAGATCAATGATGATGGCGTGATTGTAAAGGACAATATCCGTTTGGATCGCATCATCGTGGATAAGGCAGTCCTTAAGAGTGTGGCTGCGGTAACATCCTACGCACAGGAGCTTGTAGATGGATTGGAGGGCTAAAGATGGCGGTTAATAACATTGATTTAAGCGGAGAGATTAAAGCCTGGAAAGATGCGGCTTACGGCAAGGATGTCAGGGCGGCAAATGTGGCGGCATTTGAGAAGATACAAGGAACTGTGAACGATACGGTGCAGAATGTTAATCAGGCGTCCAAGGATGCTTCCAGCGCATCGCAGAATGCACAGAAAGCGGTTGATGATATCCAGTCGGCAATCGAAACTGCCACAAGCAAAGCGAGTGAGGCGGCCGGAAGTGCAACAGCAGCGGATACCTCGAAGAAAGCGGCGGCAAGTAGCGCAGCGGCAGCGGATAATTCAAAGACACAAGCGGCAGCATCGGCAGCGGAAGCAAAAAAGATTGCTCAGGGTTTGGGCGATTTTGACGGAACGGCTGCGAAAGTCAAGGCCACCGATACATACGGTTTGGTAGTGAGTGCCTTGGGGGAAAGTACCGCGCAGGCGCTGATTGACGCGATTGCCAACAAGGTAATGAATGAGCTTATCAACAAAAATAAGATTGTAAATAACCTTCTGGCAACGGATGCCTCCACCGTTCTGGCGGGAACGCAGGGCGCGGCGCTGGATAAAAGGCTGGTGGCGGCAGAGAATGCGGTTGCTCAGTTAAATAGCGAGGCCTCCAGTCACCTTATAGCAAGTGGTAGCGAAAATAGCTTTTGCGCTGCTTTTCAATCGAGATATCAATATCACGCTAATGTTAATTACATGTTGGCGAGTGGAATCTACAAAACAGGCAAAACAGGTTTAAATCTTCCGTTTGAGGGCTATTGGATCATAATAACCTTTAACACATCCAACAACCTTGGAAATAGTTCGACCGCTTGGATCACGCAATTTGCCATTTCGACCGATTGGGGTGATAAAGCTATTTATTTTCGAAGAAACATAAACTACACCCCGACCACTTGGGAATCCTGGAATAGACTTGTAGCAAGTTAAATAGCGAGCTGTGGCCCCGGAATAGTGGAACTATAATACAAAACGGAACTGATATGCACACTATCAAGACCCCAGGATACTATTGTTGCACCAGTAACGCTACTGCAGTAACTTTAAAAAACTGTCCATTTACCGAAGCTTTCACACTCGTGGTTTATTGGTCAACCGGTTATCCAGGCGCATATCTTTCTCAAGAATATACACATTATATTGGTAATAGGCGTGCCATTCAGAATTACAATGCGGATGCAGCAGTTTGGAAAAAGTATGAATTTCAAATTATCATGAAATAGCGACCTAGGAAAACAGTATTGGAGCTCACTGGAAACATATAATGTTTCTGTCATAAATTCATGGAATCGAGGAACAAAATCAATAACGCTTCCTGCTGGCGCATACATCATAGGGCAGCGCTCTGATGTACAATGCTTAAACAGCATATATCTTGATACGAGAATAGATACCTTCGAACAAGAACTACCTTTATATGAAAAAGCCTTAAACATTCCCACAACCACAGCACGTAATAATGCGACTGAATATCGTTCATGTAATAATACCTTTACTATGGGGTTTTCCAAGGAAACCACTTTATATTTTTTCTGCTGGGCTGATTCGCCTATCACGATTCAATACGAAATATGGGCGATTAAAATTAAGTGAAATAGCGAGGCCTCTGCCCGCTGGAACAATGCCACACCTAAAACGCTATGGATAAATATAATTCCAAGCGCAATAAATACGGAATATAAATATCAGCACAATAGTTTAATCGGCGCAAATATGGTAAGTTTAGCTTTTGAATCTGCAGTATACGACATACTTATCTTAACAGGCAATGGTCGCGTATATGGAACTGCGGTGGCAAACACATTTACGGATGATCCCTATTGGAAAAGTACAATTCAGGCTTCATTTTATTCGAATACCGGAACCGTAATGTTTAGGATCTTGTTCAAAGGTAGTTCACAGACATTTAATAACTTGGCTTTAAAAGCTGTTACGTATTTAAAAATAGGATAGCTACCAAGAAATCGTAACTCTGCATCCACAACATTAGCTGGATGCTATATCATTCTCCCAGTGTAGTAACATGAAATCGTAATTTCATTGAGAAAATTTTACAGAATCTCTCTTTTTTGTTACCTTAAAAGTATCGGAAGGAGAGATTTTATATGATAGAAGAGTTATTAATGAATGTGGTAAACGCAATGAGTAGTTGCCTGGATGAAGAGCAGCTGGACAAGCTGCAGAATGTCCTGTACATCAATTTCCACGATGTGAGAGTAGTAGAAGAGAAGAATGAGCTCCAGGCAACGGGCACAGACAGCGATACCGTAAAGATGCGTTTGTTTGTGGCGTCTAAAAAGGTGTCTGGGCGCCAGGACAATACGCTGGCGCAGTACATCCGGGAGGTTACCAACTGCCGGAATGCACTCCGGAAGAACATTGAGGACATCACCACGATGGATCTGAGGTGGTATTTCGGAATGCTCCGGGAGCGGAATAAAATCAGCATGGTCACTCTGCAGGGGCGGATGCGGTATCTAAATAGCTTCTGGACCTTTCTACAAAAAGAAAACCTTGTGAAAGATAATCCTGTGGCGCGGATTGAATCACTCCGGATCGAAAGCACAATCAAAAAAGCCTTTTCGGCACAGGAGCTGGAAGCTCTCCGGATCGCCTGTGAGCGTCCGCGGGATAGAGCGCTGATAGAGTTTTTGTATGCGACGGGAGTGCGTGTGTCCGAGCTATGCAGTTTAAATGTGGGAGACATAGATTTATACAAACAGGAGTTCAAAGTTATGGGTAAGGGACGAAAGGAGAGGAGATTATATGTCTCAGATGTAGCTTGCTTTCATCTCTACCGATATCTAAGGTGGAGAATGGCAAAAGAGGGGCTGACAATGGAAGAACTGGCGCAGAAACCGCTTTTTGTATCTGCGAAGAAGCCGTATAGCCGCATGACAGTGGCGGGAGTACAATATCTTGTGAAATCTTTAGGGAAAAAGGCAGGGGTCGGAAATGTGCATCCGCATCGATTTCGCCGAACCTTTGCGACAGATCTCTTGAATCGAGGAATGCGGATCGAGGAGGTCATGGTGCTGATGGGACACACAAAGATAGAGACCACATTAATTTACTGCAATATCAAGCAGGATAACGTGAGAGAGTCGTATCGTAAATACGCAGCATAGAAGAGGAGAGGAGTAGTTTTTTGAGTCGGCAGAAATGGCGGCTTTTTTGTTGTACATAAAAATAGGAGAGCGGAGAGAAGAGGAGATCAGGCAGCATTTTGAGCCGGAAGATGGGTAAGATTTTCACGGTTAAATTACGATTTCAAGATGCCACATATATGTCAGTTAAAACGGTTCCATAGTGTCGGTAAACTTTAATTGAACCCCAGGAGTTGATCAGTAAAACGCTTCCTTTAGCATTATCGTATTTATTGATAAGTCCGATCCATGCCTCGGCAGAATTTCGGTACAGAAGTGCAGCTACACCAGTTTTAAAAGTATTCCAATTAGCATACATGTCATTTTTTATGCCGTTACTGTCGTTGGCACTGACAGTATGAAGAGCATTGGTAAATAAGGCCTCGCTATTTAAAAGAATAACTGAATTTGAAAATACTGAGCCGAAAGGCTCTTTATTTATATATCAAAAAAAGAAAGAGAGGGAAAAGAACATGGACAAAATGATTCTCAAAGACAACACAACAATCGAACTGCAGACGGGCGCATCCCTGTCAGCGGTGACAGCCAAGTTTGACAGCAAGGATGCTATGCTGGTGGCTTGGAAAACACTGACTCCGGAAAATCTGGCAGAAGTAAAATTCCAGAATGATGCTGGAATGACTGTCGGGACATATACGGACTTGGTTCTTGAATTTGAAACCTCACAGGAAGTATCTGACGGCATACAGACCACGTTTTCCTTCCGCATGAAAACCGACACAGAGAAACGCTTGGATGCTCTGGAAGAGGGACAGACAGTGCAGGACGAGGCGATCAGTGACCTGGGGGCAGCCACCAGCGAACTGGCAGAGAAAGAAGGTGTAGAGTAATGGGTGCGTTTTATGGGAAAAGAATCAGAAGCGGGAAAATGACACTGGAAGAGGTGCCGCTCTATTGGCGCGCAGCAGCAGAAAAATGGTTAAAAGAACATCCGGAGGAATAAGATGAATACAGAGATTATAGTAGCCCTGATAGCGTCCGCCGGTGGTATCCTGGGAGCCTTTGTTGGTGTGATTGCATCAGCGCAGCTGACCACCTATCGCATTCAGCAGCTCGAGAAAAAGGTGGAAAAGCACAACACGGTGATTGAGCGTACATATAAATTAGAAGAGAACCAGGCAGTAATGGAAGAGCAGATCAAAGTTGCGAATCATCGGATTGCGGATCTGGAAAATGGAAAGGAGGGTTAAGGTATGCAGATAAAAGATTATGTAAAACCGGAATTACTGGTGGTGGCGCTCGTGCTGTATTTTATTGGAATGTGGCTGAAACAGAGCGAAACGGTAAAAGACAAGTATATCCCATTAATAAATGGCGGTATCGGCGTGCTGATTTGCGCGATCTATGTCTTCGCCACCTGCGGGTGTTCCAATGGTCAGGATATTGCTCTGGCTGTGTTTACGGCACTGACGCAGGGCGTTCTTGTAGCCGGATTATCCACTTACGTAAATCAGCTTTTAAAACAATCAAATAAAGAAGAATAGGAGGAGGTGATCCAACTATCTCCCGCCGGCAGTCCGGGTTATGGCTTCCATCGCGAAACAAACGGGGAAAATCAGCGAATATCGATAGAATGAAAAAGATTTCTATGCTATAATGTCAAAGTTACCGCCTCCTATACCGGTACGGAAAGGAGGTGCATAGCTTGGAAGATGCAGTTATTTCTCTTATTATTTCTATCGCGGCAGGTGTGATTAGCCATCTCATTTGCAAATGGCTGGATAGAAATAAGTAGTCGGTAACCAGCCTATGGTATAAGCCACCATGCAAGAATGGAATAGAAAACCCCAAGGATTGCGACTCCTTGGGGTTTTCGTTTTGCATAACTTGGATGCAATTATTTCTCTTAGCCTATTGGCATTATAGCATATGCGAAAATTCTTTGCAAGATACCTCGGAAGACAAAATTTCATATTTTTTCATATTATTAAAGAAAAGAGGACAAAACCATGAGAGATATCACGTTATGCCACCCGCGCCTCCAGAAACTTATCGCACAGCTTACAAGCGAATGCGCGAATGCCGGACTGCCGATCAAGATCGGAGAATCGTTTCGGAGCGTGACCGAGCAGGATGCACTGTACGCACAGGGCAGGACTCAGCCAGGCAGTATTGTCACGAATGCCAGGGGCAGCAGCTATAGCAGCCAGCACCAATGGGGCATTGCAGTGGATTTCTACCGGGCAGATGGAAAAGGCGCCTATAATGAATCAGGAGATTATTTTAAGAAAGTCGGAGAGCTTGCCAAAAAGCTGGGGCTTGGATGGGGTGGCGATTGGAAAAGCATCGTAGACAAGCCGCACGTATATTTGCCGGATTGGGGCAGCGGTACTGGGATTTTGAAACAGAAATATGGGACATTTGAGGCGTTTAAAAAGACCTGGGCGGCGGAGAACAGCACGGTACCAGAACAGTCAAAAACGGTGCTCACCGATCTTAAAGAAATTAAGAGCGGCATACGCGGGTTGAGAGTCACTGCGTCCTCACTTATCATCCGAACAACTCCAAAAGGTATAGACACAGGCAAGCGCTACACCAAGGATCAGCGTGTGCAGCCAATTAATAAATGCTTTGCCGACGGCGCACCGTGGATCCAGACTGCCGACGGCTGGATATCCGGCAAATACCTTGAGGGCTGGCTTTTACAGGATGGGAGCTGGTGGTATCTACTGAGCGGTTACACCTACCGGCACGATGCAGTCTGCCAGATTGACGGACAGGCGTATGCGTTTGATTCTGACGGCTGGATGATTACGGCTGACCGGATAGCAGAGGACGGTCATATCCAGAATGTGTGAAGTGATGTAAAAATAGTCCTTTTTCGTGTTGCATTCGTGTTGCATAATACCTTTAAAAAGCCTGTTTTTACATTTACATGTTTTACCTCTAAAACACCGAAAGCCCTTGAAAATAAAGGAAAAATCCAATATTTTCAAGGGCTTTCAAATCTGCCGGCTGCGGGACTTGAACCCGCACGGTGTTGCCACCAATGGATTTTGAGTCCACCTCGTCTGCCATTCCGACAAGCCGGCTGTCTATCGACGCTTTTTATCTTACCAAAATTGGAGACAGATTGCAACTGTTTTTTTGTTTGTTTTGAAATTAAGAAGCGAAGCATTCGCAGGGGCTTGCGTGTTTCATTAAAATAAGGTATGATTAGGTTCAAATGGGTTTATGAACGCGTCATGCGTGAATGATAATTCATATGGAATGACAGACTGGAAAAGGAGGTGGCGTCTGTGACCTGTCGGGAAGCGGAGCGTCTTGTGACGCCGTATATCCAGGATAAACTGAGCGGGGATGAGCTGGAAGCGTTTCTGGAGCATCTGGAACATTGCCGCAACTGTCAGGAAGAATTGGAAATTTATTTTATGGTGGATGTCGGACTGAAACAGCTGGACACCGGATCGGGTACTTTTGATATCATGGGCGCACTGCAGAAGCGGATCGCTGAGTCATATGCCCGTGTGCGCCGGATGTGGCGCTTCCGGAAAATGGAGTATGCGGTCAATACGCTGGGCGTGATGGCGGTATTGGTGACGGTGATGCTGCAGGTCAGGATTTGGCTGGCACCATAGAAAAAAGCAACAAGTGATAGAACAGGAGACGGAAACAGATGGGCAAATTAGTGCTGATAGATGGTCATAGTATACTCAACCGGGCATTTTACGGGGTGCCGGAGTTGACAAATTCGAAGGGACTCCACACCAATGCAGTGTACGGATTTTTAAATATCATGTTCCGGGTGATCGAAGATGAGGGGGCAGACTATCTGGCAGTGGCATTTGACTTGAAAGAGCCGACATTCCGTCACAAAATGTATGCGGCATACAAGGGAACGAGAAAACCGATGCCGCAGGAGCTGCATGAGCAGGTTCCGGTGATGAAGGAAGTGCTGACAGCGATGGGCGTGCCGATTCTTACCAAGGCGGGGTATGAGGCAGACGATATTCTGGGAACGATCGCGAAACGCTGTGCGGCGGAGGGCGTGGAGGTTTCTATCGTATCAGGAGATCGTGACCTGCTGCAGCTTGCAGATACGCACATTAAGATTCGGATGCCGCGTACTTCGAAAGGTACGACGGAGATACGCGACTATTACCCGGAGGATGTGAAGGCGGAGTATCAGGTGACGCCGATCGAATTTATTGATGTAAAGGCGCTGATGGGCGATACTTCGGATAATATTCCGGGCGTGCCATCGATCGGTGAAAAGACGGCAACCAGCCTGATTACCACCTACGGAAGCATTGAGAATGCGTATGCACACATTGATGAGGTAAAGCCGCCGCGCGCACAGAAAGCGCTTCGGGAGCATTATGACATGGCGCAGATGAGCAAGGATCTGGCAACGATCCGCATCAATTGCGAGATTGGTTTTTCGCTGGAGGAGGCGAAGCTGGATTCGCTTTACACGCCGGAGGCATATCAGTATATGAAGCAGCTGGAATTTAAGTCCATTCTGCAGAAATTTGGTGAGGACGCCTTTGCGTCATCAGAAATGGAAAAATCTTTCCGTTTGGTAAATGATTTTGGCGAGGCACAGGTGATTTTTGACCGTGCACAGCGCGCGGAGGAGATCGGAGCGCAGCTGGTGATTGAAAAAGAAGAGGTTGTGGCACTGGCACTCTGCCTGGACGGGACATCGATCTATGCGATCCCGGCAGTTGGATTTCTGACCGGACAGTATCTGGCGGAGGAGCTGGAACGCCTGATGGAGGTGGTTCCGTCTGTGACGGTTCTGGATCTCAAGATCCAGCTTCCATTTCTTAAAAATCATAGCCGCCGGATCGTGGACGGCATCCGGAATGCAGAAGGAAACCGTGCGGTTATGGACGCAGGCGTGGCGGCGTATCTGTTAAATCCGCTCAAGGATACCTATGGATATGATGACCTGGCGCGTGATTACCTGGATATGACCGTGCCGTCACAGGTCGATTTGCTTGGAAAAACGGCGCTGTCGGATGCATTTGAGACAATGCCGGAGAAAGCGTTGAATTGTGTCTGCTACATGGCATATACGGCGTGGAAATCGCGGGAAATCCTGCTGGGGCAGCTTCGAAGACATGGAATGCTGCATCTCTTTTATGAGATAGAGATGCCGGTTATTTACAGCCTCTACCATATGGAAGAGGAAGGTATTCAGGTGCGCCGGGAGGAATTGAAAGCCTACGGCGAACGCCTCCAGACGCAGGTAGAGAAACTGGAGCAGGAGATTTACGCCGAGACGGGCTGTGAATTTAATATTAATTCCCCGAAGCAGCTGGGTGAGGTTTTATTTGAAAAAATGTCCCTGCCGGGCGGCAAAAAGACGAAGACCGGCTATTCGACGGCGGCGGATGTGCTGGAAAAACTGGCGCCGGAGTATCCGGTTGTGCGGAAAGTATTAGACTATCGCCAGGTGGCGAAACTCAAATCGACCTATGCGGACGGGCTGGGTGCATTTATCCGGGAGGACGGACGAATCCACGGAACCTTTAACCAGACGATCACAGCGACAGGACGTATCAGCAGTACAGAGCCGAACCTGCAGAACATTCCGGTGCGTATGGAGCTGGGACGCGAGATCCGGAAGCTGTTTGTACCACGCGAGGGCTGTGTGCTGGTTGACGCTGATTATTCCCAGATTGAGCTGCGTGTGCTGGCGCATATGTCGAATGACAAGAACCTCATCCAGGCATACCGGCAGGCGGAGGACATCCACGCGATCACGGCGTCGCAGGTATTCCATGTGCCGCTTGAGGAAGTGACACCGCAGCTTCGCCGCAATGCAAAAGCAGTCAATTTCGGTATCGTATATGGTATCAGCGCGTTTGGGCTGGGCGAAGATCTCGGTATTTCCCGCAAGGAAGCGACCGAGTACATTGAGCGTTACTTTGAAACCTACCCGGATGTCAAACGTTTCCTCGATGGTCTGGTAAAAACGGGCAGGAAATACGGCGAGGTCAAGACTATGTATGGGCGTGTGAGACCGATTCCGGAGCTGAAATCCGGCAATTTTATGCAGCGTTCGTTCGGTGAGCGTGTGGCGATGAATTCCCCGATTCAGGGAACTGCAGCCGACATTATCAAGATTGCGATGATCCGCGTCGATCAACGCCTGCGCCGCGAAGGACTGCGTTCCCGCATTGTCCTCCAAGTGCACGATGAACTCCTGATTGAAACCTGGAAAGAAGAGCTGGAACAGGTGCAGTCGATTCTGGCGACGGAGATGAAACGTGCGGCGCAGCTGCAGGTGGAGCTGGAAATCGATATGAAGATGGGAAATTCGTGGTTTGAAACGAAATAATGGAAAGGTACAGATAAACATGAAGATAATCAGTATTACCGGAGGCGTTGGTTCCGGTAAGAGTGAGATCCTGCGTGTGCTGCAGGAGGAATTTGACGCGGAAATTATTAAGGCAGATGAAGTGGCTCACCAGCTCATGGAGCCGGGTAAGAAAGGCTATCAGCATGTGGTAGAGGCGCTGGGTGATTCCTTTTTAAATAAGGACGGCAGCATTGACCGCAAAAAGCTGGCGGCGCTTATTTTCCAGAATAAAGAGGCGGTGGAGACGATGAACGCCATCATCCACCCGATGGCGTGGGAGGAGATCCGCTATGCGATCAACCATTCCGACAAGGAGATCATCGTTGTGGAGGCAGCTCTCTATGATGACGACCACAATGCGATGTTTGATGAAATCTGGTATGTATACACATCGGTGGAGAACCGCATCAAGCGTCTGATGGCAAGCCGCGGCTACAGCGAGGAAAAATGCCGGAGCATCATGGCAAATCAGGCATCCGAGGACGATTACCGGAGTTTTGCGACGCGTGTGCTGGACAACAACGGTGGGATTGAGGATATTCGGAAGCAGATAGCGTCATTTTTAGGAAAAGAGGATTAGGATACATATGCGGATGGTTAGTATTGCCAGCGGCAGCAGCGGGAATTGTATTTATATAGGAAGCGACAACACCCACGTTCTGGTGGATGCGGGGATCAGCAACAAGCGTATTGAGATGGGGTTAAATGACCTGGGGCTGAATGCGCGGGAACTGGATGGAATTCTCATCACGCATGAACATTCCGACCATATCAAAGGGCTCGGCGTGTTGGCGCGCAAATATGGCACACCTATTTACAGCACAAAAGAGACATTAGAGGAAATTCAGGATTCCAAGAGTCTTGGCGAGATTCCGGAAGATCTGATGCACCCGATTACGCCGGATGTTGATTTTATGGTAGGAGATCTGGAAGTCAAACCGTTCCGGATCGACCATGATGCAGCGAATCCTGTTGCCTACCGGGTTCAGAATGAAAAAAGATCGGTGGCGGTGGCGACGGATATGGGGCATTATTCCCAGTACATCATTGACCATCTGCAGGGGCTGGATGCGATTTTGCTGGAAGCCAACCACGATGTCAAAATGCTGGAGGCAGGACCGTATCCGTATTACCTGAAGCGTCGTATCTTAGGCGATTACGGACACCTTTCCAATGAAAATGCGGGGCGGCTTTTAAGTTCCATTCTGCATGACAATTTGAAGCATATTTTCCTGGGGCATCTGAGTAAGGAAAATAATTACGAAGAGCTGGCATATGAGACGGTGCGTCTGGAGATCACAGAGGGAGATACGCCGTATAAGGCGAATGATTTCCCGATCACAGTGGCAAAACGCGATGCAGTGTCGCAGATTGTGACGGTGTAGAAGACGTAAAAGTATTAAAATTGGTTATACAAAGTCTGAAAACAAGCCAGAAGATATATTTGGGGTTATGGCTTGGAGACATGGACAAACGTGTGGGGTTGACAGAAATATCGTTACTGTACACGCATACGTGTCCAGTAACGGAATATCATTTTAGGTGTAAAAGTCAGCAGCCGGATGGCAGTTGAGTTTTTATAGAAATTAGTAAGTCATAAAAACATTTCCGCCATAGGACGGAGAGCACACAGGAGGATGAAAGCTATGAGTAAGATTATTATTACTATCGTTGGACAGGACCGCGTCGGTATCGTTGCAAAAACGTGTAATTATCTGGCTGACCACAACATGAACATTCTTGACATCACGCAGACGATCCTGCAGGAATATTTCAATATGATGATGATCGTGGATATTTCCGGTTCCAAGACATCCTTTGATGATATGGCGCATGAGCTGGACAAGCTGGGACAGGAGATCGGCGTAAAGATTCTCTGTCAGAGAGAAGAGATTTTTACCAGTATGCACAGAATCTAAGCAAATATTTTCAGAAAGGACGTAAAACCAATGATTAACATGCAGGAAGTTCTGGAAACTAATAACATGATCGCGCATGAAAAACTGGATGTGCGGACGATCACGATGGGTATCAGCCTCTTAGACTGTGTGGACAGTGATCTGGCGAAGATGAATGAGAAGATCTACAATAAGATTACAACTTATGCGAAAGATCTTGTATCGACCGGCGATGCCATCGGACGTGAATTTGGGGTTCCGATCGTCAATAAACGTATCTCGGTTACTCCGATCGCGCTGGTAGGTGGAAGTGCCTGCAAGAAGAGCGAGGATTTTGTAGAGATTGCGAAAACACTTGATAAGGCAGCGAAAGAAGTGGGCGTCAACTTTATCGGAGGCTATTCCGCATTGGTTTCCAAGGGAATGACACCGGCGGAAGAGCTTCTGATCCGCTCGATCCCGCAGGCACTTGCCTGCACCGACCGTGTGTGCAGCTCCATCAATGTCGGTTCTACCAAGACAGGTCTTAACATGGATGCGGTCCGTCTGATGGGCGAGATGGTTGTGGCAACCGCAGAGGCAACGAAGGACAATGATTCCCTCGGCTGTGCGAAGCTGGTTGTATTCTGCAACGCGCCGGATGATAACCCGTTCATGGCAGGTGCATTCCATGGCGTGACTGAGGCGGATGCGATCATCAACGTCGGCGTCAGCGGTCCGGGAGTTGTAAAGACGGCTCTGGAAAAGGTACGTGGCGAGAACTTTGAGGTGCTGTGTGAGACGATCAAGAAGACGGCGTTCAAGATCACCCGTGTTGGACAGCTGGTAGCACAGGAGGCGTCCAAACGTCTGGGCGTTCCGTTTGGCATCATTGATCTGTCGCTGGCACCGACTCCGGCAGTCGGAGACAGTGTGGCGGAGATTCTGGAAGAGATCGGCTTAGAGCGCAGCGGTGCCCCGGGTACAACAGCAGCGCTGGCAATGTTAAATGATCAGGTTAAGAAGGGCGGCATCATGGCGTCCTCCTATGTTGGCGGACTCAGTGGTGCGTTTATTCCGGTCAGCGAGGATCAGGGCATGATCGATGCAGTTTCTGAGGGTGCGCTTACGATTGAGAAGCTGGAAGCAATGACCTGTGTCTGCTCTGTAGGTCTTGATATGATTGCGATCCCAGGCGATACGAAAGCGACCACGATCGCCGGTATCATCGCGGACGAGGCGGCAATCGGCATGATCAACCAGAAGACAACGGCAGTCCGCCTGATTCCGGTCATCGGAAAAACAGTGGGCGATACGGCAGAGTTCGGCGGTCTGCTTGGCTATGCGCCGATCATTCCGGTCAACCGTTTCTCCTGCGACAACTTTGTCAAACGTACCGGACGTATCCCGGCACCAGTACACAGCTTTAAGAACTAATAGGAGTTTCATATGGATAAATCACAGGAACTGAGAGAGGTGCTTCTGCGGTATCTCGATGCCGATCTGGAGCGAATCATTTTCAGCAACCCGAGAACCCGTGAATCCTATCTGAAATTAACCGTGCGTCCTCTGCTTCTGCGGGGGGCGCTTGCTTTTCAGACGGAAGAATTTACGGAAAAACAGGCATTTCAGAAAAATCAGAACGCAGAAAAGACCGCCGAGTACCTGCTCGGAGAACTGGAAAACCGTTACCGCAATGCGGAGATCGCGTCGCTTCACGGGATTGTCAATATTCTGATCAGTAAGAAGGGGACAGTGACGATCAAAGAGAAGAAGGTGGGGGTTAAAAGGGCAGAGAATCGGACAGTATCGGTGGCAGCAGGTGATGTGCAGAAAGCTGGAAAGCAGATGCCGGCGAAGAGCCATGCAGATGTGAAAGAAAATTCGCTCGAAAAATCGGGTCAGAGTCAGTCAAGTCACGAAAACAGAAAGATGCAGAGAAGTGCTAAAATACAGGGAAATGGTAAACTGCAGAGCAATGCGAAACAGCAGAAAAATGCCGGAACAGGACTGTCGGCTGGCATGGATGCCGCAGCGTTTTCAGAACGTCTGGCTTCGTTATCCCATAACCGTACTAAAAAATACGTCCTTCAGGAAGGCGTCCCAGTCCCATTTCTGGTAGATCTCGGTGTCATGACGGCAGAAGGCAAAGTTGTGAAATCCCGCTACGACAAATTTCGCCAGATCAACCGTTTCCTGGAATTTATTGAGGATGTACTTCCGAATCTCGATCCGAACCGGACGAATACGATCATTGATTTCGGATGCGGGAAATCATATCTGACGTTTGCGATGTATTACTATCTGCATGTACTGAAAAAATATTCGATCCGTGTCATCGGTCTGGATTTGAAAAAAGATGTCATTGCGCTTTGCAACCGCCTGAGCAAGAAGTTTGGATTTGAGAACCTGACCTTCCTGCACGGCGACATCGCCGGATATGAGGGCGTCGATCAGGTCGATATGGTCGTGACGCTGCACGCCTGTGATACAGCGACCGATTATGCGCTGGCAAAAGCGGTCAAATGGGGCGCAAAAGTCATTCTTTCCGTTCCATGCTGTCAGCATGAGATTAACAAGCAGATTCAGAACGACCTTCTGTCGCCGGTTTTACAGTACGGCCTTCTGAAAGAACGTATGTCGGCGCTTCTGACCGACGGAATCCGTGGGCAGCTCCTCGAAATGTCCGGCTACCGGACGCAGATTCTCGAATTCATCGACATGGAACACACACCGAAAAACATCATGATCCGTGCGATCCGCCAGGGCAAGAAAGCAGACGGGGCGGCATTAGAGACAATGATGAAGGAATTGCATGTGAAGCCGACGTTGTATGGGTTGTTGGTGGGGGAAGAGGCGTAGGAAATTTAGAAAGCACTTTTATGGGGGTTGATAATGCTGGACAGTTATAGCTGATAAAACCTCTTCGCAAATTCCAAAAACACCCCGCCTTCCTCCGCCATATACTTAACCGGTGAATACACCAGATAGAGTTTCCGGAGAAAGGCAGCTTCCCCAAGCGGAAAGAGAAGCAGTTTCCCCTGCCGTGCGTCTGCCTGCACAGTTGCTTTTGAGAGAATGGAGATGCCCATTCCCAGCATGATACATTGCTTGAGGGCGGCGGCATCGTCCATCACGGCAATAACATTTAAATCATCGAGTGAAAGCCCTTTATTTTTCAGGAAATAAAGGGTTTCCTGTTTTGTGCCGGAATTATCTTCCCGGAGCAGAAACGGTTCTTTTAAGAGGGCATCCAGCGGTGATGGAATAGACTGGTAAGCCTGATAATGCGGTGTGGCGGGGGCAGCGATCACAAGCTCATCGGAGGCAAAGGGGAGAAATTCGCAGGAGGTGTCCGAGGTAGTAGTTCCGACCAGACCGATGTCGCAGATGCCGTCATCCACCTTATGTACAACGTCCAGGCTGTCTGAGCAGGAGGCATAGACACGGATATCAGGATGAACTGCGTGATAAGCGCTTAAAAGTTCCGGCAGAAAATAAAGGGACGGAACGGAGGATGCGCCGATCCGAAGCTGCGGTTTCGTCTCGTTGGCGAGTTCCACGATTGCTTTCTGCTGCAGGGTCAGAATCTCCGTGGCATAGGAATATAATTTTGTCCCGGCAGGAGTCAGGGAGAGCGATTTGGTGGTGCGCTTTAAAAGCTGGGTGTGAAATTCCTCCTCCAGACTGCGGATGTGGGCGCTGACAGTCGGCTGTGAGATGTACAGCTTCTGGGCGGCAAGCGAAAAACTCTGATATTTGACGGTGTACACGAAAGCTTCTAATTGGCGGATGTCCATATATTTAAAATCCTTTCTATAGATAAAATCAATTTTTAATGATTCTGTGATAAAATCCAAAATTAAAATGAATAGTAGACAGGTGAAAACAATCTCTAAAGAAGAGTGTAGCTTTATTTATTGAAAATATCAATAAGTTTATAGCAAATATCAATATAAACGATTTTACCATAAAAATACAGGATGTTATACTTGTCTGCGGAAAGTATGGATAGATCCATGAAATGTACGCGCTTGAAATTTTTCTTGTTTGATTTTGTGAGATGATTTTTTTGCCAGATGCACTCAAATTTCTGATATGTATTGATGAAATGCGAGTGTGGTGCGTGAAATCACCCACAATGACGAGGGTGAGAAAAACTTTAAGAGTACATGAAATAAAAAAGGAGGCAGGTATGAAAGTATTTGACAAGACATGGAAGCTGGCAGTGGCAGGCGCGCTTGTGGGTGTGCTGGCAGCATTGCTGGCGTATTTTGGAAATCCGGCCAATATGGCGATCTGTATTGCGTGCTTCGTACGTGATACGGCGGGCGCGCTGAAACTTCACTCAGCAGCACCGGTTCAGTATTTCCGTCCGGAGATTGTAGGATTTGCAGTGGGAGCATTTGCAATCTCACTGGTGACGAACGAGTATAGGGCGACAGCAGGTTCTTCACCGATGATCCGCTTTGTTCTGGGTGCGATCATGGTAATTGGCGCGCTGGTATTCTTAGGGTGTCCGCTGCGTATGGTTCTGCGTATGGCAGCCGGTGACCTGAATGCGTATGTAGCGCTGGTTGGATTTGCAGGCGGTATTGCAACTGGTTCGTTCTTCCTGAAAAAGGGATTTTCGCTGGGCAGAGCGTATGAGACGCAGAAATCAAGCGGATATGTGCTTCCGGTGCTCCTTCTGGCGCTTTTTATCATTGGAGCAGTAACAGGCGTATACGCAGCCAGCACGGAAGGACCGGGAAGCAAGCACGCACCGGTTCTGATTTCCCTGGTTGCGGCTCTCCTGATTGGTGCATTGGCACAGAAGAGCCGTATGTGTTTTGCAGGTAGCATCCGTGATGTGATTCTGATGAAAAACTTTGATCTGCTCAGCATTATCGGTGCACTGTTTGCAGTCATGCTGATTTTTAACCTTGCAACTGGCAATTTCCATTTGAGCTTTTCCGGTCAGCCGATCGCGCACTCCCAGCATCTCTGGAATATTCTGGGTATGTATGCCGTTGGATTTGCAGCCGTTCTGGCTGGCGGATGCCCGCTGCGTCAGATCATTCTGGCAGGGCAGGGCTCCTCGGACAGTGCGGTAACCTTTCTGGGAATGCTGTTAGGGGCGGCACTTGCACACAATTTTAACCTGGTTGGTGCGGCAGCAAAAGCGGCAACCGAGACAGAGGCAGCCGTTTTGGGTGGTCCGGCGATGCCGGGCAAAATTGCCGTAATTGTATGTATTGCCCTGTTATTCGTGATTGCAGCGGCAAATATGAAACGTAGAAAGAAATAAAGAAAAGAGGAAACGGAAAATGTCAGATTTTGTTGAGGTAGATGTGCGGGGACTCTCCTGTCCGGAACCGGTTTTGATGGTGATGGATGCGATGGATGAACATCCGGGAAAACAGATCCGTGTGCTTGGCGATGAGGCACACACCCGGACGAATATTGAGCGCACGTTGGAGTATCATGGAAAAGAGGGGCACACCAAGGTGCTGGAAAACGGCTGTTTCACCATTACCTTTGAAGCGTGATGCTGCTCTGGAATATTAAATAGGTGGAAATGATGAGGCAGAAACGGGAATATCGGATTTTTACCTTTCACACGACGGCTGCGGCGATGGAGATGGAGGCATTCTGCCGGGAACAGGGAATCAGAGGGCGCCTGGTGCCTGTCCCACGCGAACTCTCAGCAGGCTGTGGAATTGCCTGGCGGATGGAACCGGCGGAATATGAACAGTTTCAAGGAGTGATTGCGGAGAGCCAGATTGAGATCGAGCAGAGCTGTGTGATGATGAATTAAACAAAATGTTATGTTAGAGCAGATATCATAGAAAAAGTATATAGGAAAAAGCGGCGGTATCGGCAGCAGCGAGACATTCAAAAAAGAATGGAGCGCTGACAGTGTGATACCGCTGCTTTTTGGTGTGTAAATCGAGGTCAGAATGAGGTCATTGAGGTCAGAAATCAAATCATGACCTCGATGACCTCATTTGTGACCTCGATGATCCCAATATTTTGAAATATTATTCTCTCGCCTTCGCCTCATCCAGCAGCCGTGCAATCTCCCCGCGCACCAGCGAGAATGCAACCTCATTCCGCCCGCTGTTGGTAACCACATCCGCATAGGCGCGGGTCGGTTCTACAAAGAGGGCATGCATCGGTTTGACGGTGGTCAGGTATTGATCGATGATGTTTTCGATATCGCGTCCGCGCTCTTTCGTGTCACGTAAGATTCGGAGGAGGATGCGCTCGTCGGCGTCGGCATCGACGAAAATGCGGATGTCGAGCAGATTGCGGAGTGCTTCGTCATAGAGAACGAGAATGCCCTCCAACAGGATAACCGGGCGCGGCTCGATGTGAATGGTTGCTTCGGCGCGGTTGTGGTTGGCGTAGTTGTAGGTTGGACAGTCGATTGCCTCCCAGTTTTTCAGTTTGTTGAGATGCTCAAGAAGCAGCTCCGTCTCAAATGCATCCGGGTGGTCGTAGTTCAGCTTTTTGCGCTGTTCAAATGGCATATCGTCGTGGGCGCGGTAGTAGTTGTCGTGGTAAAGCACGGTCACCTGATCACCAAATGCGTCTTTCAGACGGTTTGTAAAAGTGGATTTTCCTGAACCAGTTCCTCCGGCAATTCCGATGATAATAGGTGATTTTCTATTCACTGTGGTTTCCTCCATTTGTAAGTTTTATCTCAGTCGAGAAGAGTCCCACCTCTTTAGGTGGCGAGTAATAGCAAATTTGTCTCAGTGGGAGGTGGGTCTCCGACTGAGATAAACGCTCCGCGGGGATGCGCAGTGATTCTGTATGGAATATGTCAGCTTCGCTGACCAGAATCACGCGCCAAGTCTCACGGACGTTCGACTTGAAAACTGGTTCATTTTTATACAAAAACCAGTCCTTCTGTATATTCATTTTGAAATACGCCGCTGCGCTTCATCCGCACCGTCTGGTATAAATGCGAGGCGTACACCTCTTGATCCAGCAGCGCGAGCGCCGACGGGGAGAGGTTCTGGGCGGCATCTGCCATTTTAGTGATGAGGGGGATGCTGCTTTTTTTATGCAGACAGGAGAGCAGAGGGCTGCTCTGCCTGCGAAAACCGAGAATCCGTGCATAGAGTGCATAGCCCTCGTCCTTCCACCGGGAAATATCTTCCTCGCGCATACCGAGTACCAGATGCAGAAGCGCACGGCTGACACGCGTGTAGGTAAGCTGGCGCGTCTTTAATGCCTGAATCCGTTCTTCAAAAGAGAGAGGAAAGTAAGGTGGTTTTGCAAGGCGGGCGGCAAGCTCCGGGGAGAGATCTGCGATAGAAAATGTCGCCTGCAGCTGTAAAACAGCAGCATTCAAAAGCTCTGAAAAATCATCCACAAAAACTGGAACCGCACCTGTATATGCGGGATGTGTTACGGCTGGCAAGTGAGATGCCAGAATATCGAGCAAATCTTTGTCTTTTGAAAGTGAGTTTCGAATTATCCCGCGAATTGCCGAAGCCGATGGAAAGTTAGCATCTGCCAGTGTATCTTCATGATACCCGCTTCCCTCCCGCGAAATCGTATAAAATTCCATCGGGCTGTGCAGATCTTCCGCCGCCCGCAGATATTCAATCCCAAGGATATTATTAGGGGAGTTTAAAATGGAAGACCATATATGAGAGTTCGACACATCTGTATTTGTGTGAAAATCTTCCACATTTTCAACTCTTGTCCCGCCCGCCTGTGTTTCTCCCAGAGCCTTCGCCCGTGCCTGCGGATAAGTCAGTCCCGCCTTCAACCCTTTCCGCAGCCGTTCCTGAAATTCCGCCGATTCATGATTCAGCGCATAAGCAGCCTGCTTAAGGATTTCAATCTGCCCGCATTCACTGCCGAACACAACGGCATCCACACCGATCGCCGACAGAAGCGCGACTCCATAGGCGGCAAATTCATGCGCCGAGGCGGTAGAAAAAGCGACCGGCATCTCAAGTACCAGGTCGGCACCGGCGAGAAGAGCGGCTTTTGTACGACGGTACTTATCAAAGATGGCGGGTTCGCCGCGCTGGACGAAGCTGCCGCTCATCAGGACGACACAGTAGTCCGCGCCGGTCAGTTCCCTTGCCTGCTGCATATGATACAGATGTCCGGCATGGAACGGGTTATATTCGGTAATTAAACCAACGATTTTCATAAATTTCAATCCTGTTTTTTGCATTTTTGCGAGGAATTTTGTAGCAGCCTATTTATAATAGAAATAAAAATAAAAGACTGTTGCTGTTGCGGCAGAAAAATCTGTAAAAAATAGCAGCCATTTTCTGCTTCATTTACATTATATAGTGGAAGTGCGGGAGCGTAAAGGAAAAATTATAGTGCATCTTGTTAAAAATTTAATTAATCAAAAATTTGAAAATCGCTCTTGTATACAATAAACAACTGGTATATAATGTTAGCAGTAATAGACACACACTTATGAAAGGGGTTTTATAACCATGGCATTTATTGACAAGATTAAGGAAAGAGCAAAAGCAGACAAGAAAACCATCGTTCTTCCAGAGTCAATGGACAAGAGAACATACGAGGCAGCTGAGAAAATTCTGAAAGAGGGTATCGCAAATCTGATCATCATCGGTACTCCGGAAGAGATTGAGAAAAACGGCAAAGGCTTCGACATTTCCGGTGCCACCATCGTTGACCCGTACAATGATCCGAATAAGCAGAAATACATCGACAAGTTCGTTGAATTAAGAGGCAAAAAAGGTGTTACTCCGGAAGTCGCAAAAGAGCAGATGGAGAAAGACTATATGTACTATGCTTGCCTGATGTGCAAGTGCGGCGATGCTGACGGCGCTGTATCTGGTGCATGCCATTCTACCGGCAACACCATTCGTCCGGCTCTGCAGCTTCTGAAGACCAAACCGGGTATCAGCTCTGTATCTGGCTTCTTCCTGATGGAAGTTCCGGATTGCGAGTTCGGTGAGAACGGTCTGTTCGTATTCGCTGACTGTGCAGTAAACACTGACTTCGATTCCAACAAGCTGGCTGAGATCGCTGGTCTGTCCGCAGAGAGCTTCAAGATGCTGGTTGGCGCAGAGCCGAAGGTAGCTATGCTGTCCTATTCTTCTATGGGTTCCGCTAAACATGATGATGTTACCAAGGTAGCAGATGCAGTTAAGATCGCTCATGAGAAGTTCCCGGAACTGAAACTGGATGGCGAGCTTCAGCTTGATGCAGCACTGGTTCCGTCTGTAGGCGAGGCTAAGGCACCGGGCAGCTCCGTAGCTGGACATGCTAACACCTTAGTATTCCCGTCCCTGGAAGCAGGCAACATTGGTTACAAACTGGTTCAGAGACTTGCAAAAGCTGGCGCTTATGGTCCGGTTCTTCAGGGTCTGTCCATGCCGGTAAACGATCTGTCCAGAGGATGCTTCGCAGACGATATCGTAGGCGTAGTAGCTATCACAGCTGTACAGGCTCAGCAGGCATAATTAATATTAATTGGAATCAAATGGATGGAGAACTGGCACCGCGTCAGAGAATCTTAAATCCGTTTAATTAAGAATTAAAAGTGATAATTACAGTTCAGCCCGGTATTCATACATAATCCTGCAGTTCACAACAGGGCAGTGCAGACGTTTTTGCAGATGCTTCCGTGTGAACCGCATATAGAGAGAATACCTGCGGCTGAATTGTGATGTTATAAAGAAAGGAATCTATTACCATGAATATTTTAGTTATTAACTGCGGAAGTTCTTCCTTAAAGTATCAGTTAATCAACTCTGAGACAGAGGGCGTTCTGGCTAAGGGTCTTTGCGAGAGAATCGGCATCGACGGTATGCTGACTTACCAGCCGGAGGGCGGTGAAAAAGAGAAATCTGAGATCGCTATGCCGACCCATACAGAGGCTATCAACGCAGTTCTGGCAGCCCTGACTAACGAGAAGAGCGGCGTTATTAAGAGCCTGTCTGAGGTAGGTGCAGTTGGACATCGTGTCGTACACGGCGGCGAGAAATTTACTTCTTCCTGCTTAATCAACGACGAGTCCATGAAAGCGATCGAAGAGTGCAACGATCTGGCACCGCTTCACAACCCGGCAAACCTGATCGGTATCCGTGCCTGCCAGGAACTTATGCCAGGCGTACCGATGGTAGCTGTATTTGATACCGCTTTTCATCAGACCATGCCGGATGTTGCTTACACCTACGGTATTCCGTATGAATACTATGAGAAATACAAAGTTAGACGTTACGGCTTCCACGGTACTTCCCACAGCTACGTATCTAAGAGAACCGCTGAGATCGTTGGAAAACCGTATGATCAGATGAAGATCATCGTTTGCCACCTGGGTAACGGTGCCAGCATCTCCGCTGTAAACTGCGGCAAATCCGTAGACACCAGCATGGGTCTGACCCCACTGGAAGGTCTGGTTATGGGTACACGTTCTGGTGACCTCGATCCGGCTATCATTGATTTCGTAGGTAAAAAAGAAGGTCTGTCCCTGGATGAGATGAACGAAGTCCTGAATAAGAAATCCGGTATGCTCGGTATCTCCGGCGTATCCAGCGATGGTCGTGATCTGGAAGCAGCAGCTGAGACTGGCAACAAGAGAGCACAGCTGGCCCTGGACGTATTCGATTACCGCGTAATCAAATATATCGGTGCATACGCAGCAGCTATGAACGGTGTAGATGCAATCGCATTTACCGCTGGTATCGGCGAGAACAACATCAAGATGAGAAAAGATGTTTGCAGCAGCCTGACCTACTTAGGCGTTAAACTGGATGAGGAGAAGAACAACGTAAGAGGTGAGGAGAGAATCATCTCTGCTGACGACTCCAAGGTTCAGGTTCTCCTGGTTCCGACCAACGAAGAGCTGGCTATCGCCCGCGAGACTCTTGCACTGGTAAAATAATTAAATATGAATTAAAATTTGCAAAAATATGTAAAATTAATCATTGACAAACGCGCTCGACCTTTGTATAATATCAAAGTGCGTATTAGGAGATTAGTATGCTGATTCATTTATCGGAACTTTTTAACTGCGAGGGTAGAAAGAAAGTCTATACAGTCGAGACTGCGCTGGACTCTGTTGATTTTGACGGAGAGACGTTTCAGATTGAGAAGGCTGAGCCTTTTGAACTGGAACTGACGGCTAAGACACGGCATAAGTATACGATGAGTGGTCATGCGACGCTGACGGTGGGAGGTCACTGTGCGCGTTGTCTGGAGCCAGTATCTTTCGACTGCGAACTGGATTTTGGACGAGAGTTTGAGGTGCAGGACGGTCAGGAGGAGAGTTTAGATGATGAACCCTTTATGAAGGGGTACAATCTGGATGTAGACCAGTTGGTTTGCAACGAACTGCTACTGAGCTTGCCTATGAAAGTCCTGTGCAGAGAAGACTGCAAGGGGATTTGCAATAGATGTGGTACAAATCTTAATCTTCGGACTTGTACCTGTGACACTAGGTCGCTCGATCCAAGGATGTCGGTTATCCAGGAGATATTCAATGAATTTAAGGAGGTGTAACCATGTCTATCTGTCCTAAGAACAAATCTTCCAAAGCAAGAAGAGACAGCCGCAGAGCTAACTGGAAAATGAGTGCTCCGAACTTAGTAAAGTGCAGCAAGTGCGGTGCTCTGATGATGCCTCACAGAGTGTGCAAAGCTTGCGGAAGCTACAACAAGAAAGAAATCGTTAAAGTAGAAGACTAAGCTACAAGTATTGAAAAATAAGGGGTTAAGCGATTTTTGCTTAACCCATTTTTCGCATTTTAGCCCATTTTTAGCCCATTTCAAGAGGGTGTTTAACAGGTGTTTTTGGGTAGATTTTAGCAACTATAACTTATGGCTTATAAAATGTGGTCAAAAACAGGAGAGATTATTAATTTGCAACAATCTCTCCATTTTTTATATTTCGTGAATATTATCAAATCTGTGATTTTTATTAGTAAAAATGTAAAAAATGGGGATAGAAGAGCATTAAGCTCAACTATCCCTATAAGAATGTTATTTAACAAAGTATTTTATGTACTGTTATTTGTTATTTAACTTTTACTAGCGAAAGTCATATATGTGCCTCCTGTAAATGAAAATATATTTCTAATTACAGGGGCCGCTCTCGCTACTTCTGAAAAAGATCAATAGCGAGAGCGGTCGCATATTTTGACATTTTTGTCAAGTATCAATTTAAAAATATGTTAGACTCCTATAGGGGATTTAACGCTAAAGCTTAACTTACTGACATTGGTTCATGGGTAGGCACTTTTGGAACCGAAAGTGCCGTAAGAAAACGTGGTGGCAGCAGGAATTTGCCGTATTTAAATGCGAAGCCACGGCAAATTCAGTTACTGGACACGTATGCGTGTACAGTAACTGAGATACTATGTAGATGGCGGTGTTGTATGCAAAAAGGTGTACAATGCCGCTATTTTTTGTTAATATAGAGAAGAAAAAAAGAGGGATAATGTTTTATAAATATCACGTTAGGAGGTTTTACATATGAAAAAGGGAAAATATTTACTTTTGACCGTCACAGCCGCCGCGCTTCTGGCGGCGATCCCATTTCAGGCATTTGCGTCGAAGGATACGGAGGACCGCAGCCCGGTTGGCTCGATCGGCTTAAATGTTTCGTCCTCGATCCATGTCGGTGATGAGAGTTCAGATGTGGATGTTTCGCTCGATTTCGGTGATTGCGATATTTCCAATGTTGATGTGATCAACGAGCCGTCCGGTAAATGGGTGGACAAGGATAAGCCAAAGCTGGAGGTTACTCTGGAGGCGGACGATGATTATTATTTTAAATCCGGTTATGCGAAAAAGAATGTAACCCTGAGCGGTGACAGTGCGACGGTTACTTCCATCAAGCGCAAGGGCGATGAGGAGCTCCGGGTCGTGATCACCCTGAAAGCTTTAAAAGGAACCTCCAGTGATTACAGCCTGGATGTAGATGAGGCAGAGTGGGATCAGATGGATGGCGTTGCAGAGTGGAACAGCAGTGAGGATGCGAAATACTATGAGCTGCGCGTTTACCGGGATGAGAAATTTTTAAGTACGGTAAAACCGGGAAAAGAAACGAAATACAATCTTGGACGTTATCTTACGCAGGCGGGAACCTACACGTTTGATGTGCGCGCGGTTTACAGCGATTCACGGCACGGCGAATGGCAGACATCGGATTCCTTCACAATCACGGCGGAGCAGGCGCAGGAAATTCAGAAGACGCTTGTCTTCAAGGAAGCAGGCAGCGGTCCAGCAGCCGGTGCGTGGGAACAGGATGCACTTGGCTATAAGTACCGCAATTCCGATGGAAGCTATGTGACCAATAACTGGCAGCAGATCGGCGGTGTGTGGTATTTCTTCGATGAAAATGCATATTGCAAGACGAATACCTGGGTGTTCTGGAATGGAAAATGGTATTATCTGGATGTAAACGGCGCGATGTTAGTTAATACGACGACGCCGGACGGCAAGCAGGTCGGGGAAGATGGGGCGCTTCTGTAAAATTTTTAAGAAACAATTTTGATGAAAATCCGTCAGGGAAGATGAAGACAGAATTGTAAAATAGATGTGAGAAGAGGCAGATTGCACGGAATATGCGGTCTGTCTCTTTTGCATTTAAAAACAGAGAAAAATTAAGAGAATATTTGCAAACAGAACGATGGGCAGAATGAAAACACATACATGAAAAGAGTGCTGAAAGATAAGGTGACAGTTATTTCTGATGGAATGAAAAAAATAACAAAAAGTATACTTGCATATTGTGAAATAAGTAGTAAGATAGAGGTGGTATCTCATGACTGCCTATTTTTTAACAATCTAGGGGAAGGGGCGGTCTGAGAAGAGACTGCAAGGGGTTCTAAGCCAGTATGGAGGATGGCAGAAAAAGGACTGACAAAGGAGGGGCACAAAGATGGCAGCACAAATTTTGGCTGTGATTATTTTTATTGTAATGTTTGGACTTATCATCTGGGATCACATTGAGAGGCATATCGTATCGCTCGGATGCGGGCTTCTGACGCTGGTGCTGGTGTTTGGCGTCTGTATGCACAGTGAGGCGGCAGCGGCGGAGACGCTGAGCCTGCACAGCTTCATGGTTCCGAACTTCTGGTTTCAGACCGAGGCGGCGGCAGAGTCCTCGAGCGGCATCAACTGGGCGACGATTCTTTTTATTGCCGGTATGATGCTGATGGTGGAGGGCATGGAGCGCGCGGGATTTTTCCGGTGGCTGTGCCTGACAATCGCCAAGGCGGTACATTATAAGACGATCCCGATTTTTATTTCATTTATGCTGATGTCGGCGTTTCTGGCGATGTTTATCGACAGTATTACCGTTATTCTTTTTTTGGCAGCGGTCACGGTAGAGCTGGCGCATCTTCTGCATTTTGATCCGATTCCGATGATCATTTCAGAGATCTTCTGTTCGAATCTGGGCGGCTCTGCGACGATGTGCGGCGATCCGCCGAATATCATCACCGGAACCTCGCTCGGATATTCATTTAAAGATTTTATTTTAAATACAGGTATGATGGCGGGTGTTTCGCTGATTTTTGTCGTACTGTTTTTCTATTTTTCCTTTAGGAAAGAATTAAAGGCGAGTGAAAAGCATGACGAAGCGGTTACATATCCATCCCCACAGGAGGCGATCACGGATCGGAAACGGTTTGCGGTCAGCGTGGTGATCTTTGCGGCGGCGATCGTAATGCTGGTGACGCATGCACAGACGGGACTGACAGTTGCGACGATTGGCGTATTTATCGGTGCTTTTTCGCTGCTGGCATCCGGCGGTGAGGCGCTCAGCATGATTAAGAAGCTTGACTATAAGACGCTGCTATTCTTCATTGGTCTTTTTGTCGTGGTCGGCGGCATGGAGCAGACGGGCGTCCTAAATTCTTTAGCAGGGATCATTGACGCAGTCAGTGGAAATAATGTAAAATGGGTAGTAGCGATTGTGCTGTGGCTGTCGGCGCTTGCGAGTGCATTTGTGGACAATATCCCATTTGCGGCGACGATGATCCCGGTTATCCGGAGTCTGGCGCAGGCAGGCGGCATGGATCTCTCGGTTCTGGCGTGGGCGCTTTCGATGGGTACGGATATTGGCGGCTGCGGAACTCCGATCGGAGCCTCGGCAAACGTAGTTGGTATCTCAGTGGCAGCGAAAAACGGACATTTTATCGGCTGGGGGAAATATTGCCGGTATGCAGCTCCGGCGACGGTGCTGGTAATCCTGATTTCCATGGTTTGTATATATGTGAGATACTTTTAAGGGGGCTTTTATATGGAGGAGAGGAAAAACAGAGTGATCATCTCGGTCAGCAGACAGTTTGGCAGCGGCGGACACAAGATAGCGGAAGCGCTGGCAGAGCATTTTGAACTTCCGATTTATGATCATAGGATGCTGGACAGTATTGCCAAGGAAAAGGGTGTGGATCCGCGTGTGCTGGAAAAATACGACGAGAAGCCGCTAAACCGTTTTCTGGCGCGCAATGTCAGCGGATTTTCAAGCTCTCTGGAGAACAATCTGGCGCAGATGCAGTTCAGTTACCTGAAAGACAAGGCCGATTCAGGGAAATCGTTTGTGGTAGTTGGACGGTGTGCGGAGACGGTTTTAAAGGAATATGACGGACTGATCACGATCTTTGTGCTGGGCGATGAGGAAACACGGGTGAAGAGAATCGAGCAGCTGCACGGACTTTCAGAGGACGAGGCGAAACGTCTGGTAAAGACGAAGGACTGGAGGCGGAAATCCTACCACAACTGTTACAGCCGCGGACGCTGGGGAGATTCCAGAAATTATGACCTTTCGATCAACAGCAGCCGGCTGGGAATTGAGGGAACGACGAAGATGCTGGAGGAGTATGTGCAGGCGCGGATGGACGCGATGCAGAAATAAAATAATAGAGATATCGAAGGAAAAGAGAAAGGGGAACGTGTGCATAGGCGGCGCACGTCCCCCTTTCCCTTTTTCTGCCGAGGTGTTATACTGTTACTGTTTCCGGGTGGGCACTTTTGGAACCGAAAGTGCCGTAAGAAAACGTGGTGCCAGCAGGAATTTGCCGTATTTAAATGCGAAGCCACGGCAAATTCCGTTACTGGGCACGTATGCGTGAACAGTAACGTTATACTAAAAAATATGGAATTAGATAGAAAAATCGTATTTGCTATCTGTTTGATCTTGTTTTATAGTATATAAGATATTTAATAGGAGTTTGATGATATATGACAGAGTTAAAAAAAGAAAAAAAGACCGGTCTCGTTCTGGAGGGCGGCGGGATGCGCGGTATTTACACAGCGGGCGTCCTGGATGTGTTTTTGGATCATGATATTTCATTTGACGGCGTGATCGGCGTCTCGGCGGGGGCAGTGCATGGGGCTTCGTTTGTGTCGGGGCAGAAGGAGCGGAGCATCCGCTATTATAAAAAATACTGCAATGACAAGCGTTTTATGAGCTTTAAAAACTGGCTGCGGACGGGAAATCTGGTGGATGAGCAGTTCTGCTTCCATGATATACCGGAACGGCTGGATCCGTATGATTACGAGGCATTTGACCGGGGAAATACACGGTTTTATGTTGCATGCAGCAATGTGGAGACAGGGAAAGCAGAGTATCTGGAGATCAAAGATATGTTCAAAGATGTCGAATATTTCCGTGCGACGGCATCCCTTCCGTATGTGTCCCATATGGTCGAGGTTGGTGGAATGAAGCTTTTGGACGGCGGCTGCACGGACAGCATTCCGTTGCGTGCCTTCGCTAAGATGGGGTATAAAAAATGCGTCGTTGTGCTGACCCGTCCGGCGGGCTACCGCAAGAAACCGGGCAATTTCTGGCTGCCGGAGGCGGCATATCACAAATATCCGGCGTTCGTGAGGGCGCTTCGCAGCCGCTATTATTTCTATAATAAGACGGTGGAATGGATCGATCGCCTCGAACAAGAGGGGAAAATTTTTGTTATCCGTCCGAGCGTGGCGCTTCCAATCGGCAGAACCGAACATAGTGTTGAAAAATTGCAGGAGACGTATGATATCGGCAGGAAGGATGCTGCCAATCAGATGCATGCAATGGAAAATTGGTTCAAATCTTATTGATTTATAGATTGATCTCTAGTATAGTAAAGATTGATGTAATGTGGCTGTGGACAATAAAAAGCGGGACAGCTGCAGCGTGACGATGAAAGAGCGATTCGTTCGGACCACATATGCCGCAGTGGCGGAAGACAGGTTTGGTATGTGTATCGTTATAAATGATAGAAGGAGAACACGCAATGGTTAAGATAGCAGTAGATGCCATGGGGGGCGACAACGCACCGGGTGAGATCGTGGCAGGTGCCGTGATGGCAGCCCAGTCGAGGGAAGATATTCAGATTTTCCTGATCGGCAAGGAAGAAGTCGTATCAGAAGAATTAAAAAAGCATACATATAAGAAAGAACAGATCGAGGTTGTCAATGCGACTGAGGTCATCGAGACGGAGGAACCGCCGGTCAATGCGATCCGCACGAAGAAAGATTCGTCCATCGTGGTCGGCATGAATATGGTCCGCAGGGGTGAGGCGGATGCATTCTGTTCCGCGGGCAGCTCCGGCGCGATTCTGGTCGGCGGACAGGTGATCGTCGGCAGAATCAAGGGCGTTGAACGTCCGCCACTGGCTCCATTGATTCCGACAGAAAAGGGCGTGTCCCTGCTGATCGACTGCGGCGCCAATGTCGATGCAAGACCGTCCCATCTGGTACAGTTTGCAAAGATGGGATCCATCTACATGGAACACGTGGTTGGAATCAAGAATCCGCGTGTGGCGATCGTCAACATCGGTGCGGAGGAAGAGAAGGGCAATGCTCTGGTGAAAGAGACATTCCCGCTCTTAAAAGAATGTAAGGACATCAATTTCATCGGCAGCATCGAGGCACGCGAGATTCCGCACGGCGGCGCGGATGTCATCGTTTCCGAGGCATTTGTCGGAAATGTCATCCTGAAACTCTATGAAGGTGTCGGTGCAACCCTGATTTCCATGGTAAAACAGGGCATGATGACGAGCCTGCGCTCAAAGATCGGCGCATTGCTTGTAAAACCGGCGTTAAAGACGACGCTCAAAGCATTCGATGCGAGCCAGTACGGCGGCGCACCGCTTCTGGGATTGAAGGGGCTGGTTGTCAAGACGCACGGAAATTCCAAGCGCATCGAGGTGTGCAATTCGATTCTTCAGTGTGTGACCTTTAAAGAGCAGGCGATTAATGAAAAGATCAAGGAAAGTCTGTGAAACTTTCGTGAAATTATAAAATGTAGCGAAAAAACGATATGTTTTTAATCAATCTAGAATTCTAAATATTTTAAAATAAGTTCATAGAAAGGAAGAAAATTATGGAATTTGAAAAATTACAGAACATTATCGCGGAGGTACTGAATGTAGAAGCGGATGAAATTACGTTAAATACGACGTTTGTGGATGATCTGGGCGCTGATTCTCTGGATATTTTTCAGATTATCATGGGAATCGAGGAGGAGTTTGATATCGAAATTCCGACTGAGGAGGCAGAAAAGATTGTATCTGTGGGCGATGCAGTAGAGCAGATCAAGAACGCACTGAACTAATTCAATGTTTGTTAAAAAGTTATAGAGAAGTCTGTCAGGCAAAGGGGCTGGGCGGGCTGCCGAAGGGCAGGATCGCGACAGCTCCTTTCCAAAAAGAACGGATGTTTGACTCTGGCTCACAGACACAAATAGCAATGATTGCCGGAATCAGTCAGCAGCAGGACAGGCTGGAAAGAGAGAAATATATGGAGTATACATTAAATAAATTGGAAAAACGGATTGGCTATTCGTTTCAGGACAAGAAGCTTCTGGAACACGCGATGATACACAGTTCGTATGCCAATGAGCACCATCTTGGAAAACTGGGATGCAACGAGCGTCTTGAATTTTTAGGCGACGCGGTGCTGGAAGTGGTATCGAGTGATTTTCTGTTCCGCACGTTTCCGGAGATGCCGGAGGGCGATATGACAAAGACACGTGCGAGTCTGGTCTGCGAGCCGACGCTTGCATTCTGCGCACAGGAGATCGATCTGGGTGGATTTTTGCTGCTTGGAAAAGGCGAGGATGCGACCGGCGGACGGGGGCGCGATTCGGTGGTGTCGGATGCGATGGAGGCACTGATCGGTGCGATTTATCTGGACGGTGGTTTTGCTAATGCAAAAGAGTTTATTCATCGATTTATTCTCAACGATATGGAACACAAAAAGCTCTTTTATGATAGCAAGACTATCTTGCAGGAGATTGTGCAGGGACACACAGACGAGACACTTACATACGTTCTTCTGAAAGAAGAAGGACCGGATCACAACAAGAGCTTCGAAGTGTCCGCGATGCTGGACGGTCAGGAGATCGGCCGTGGCATCGGACGGACGAAAAAATCAGCGGAACAGCGTGCGGCGTACCGTGGGATCCTCACTATCAGAAAACCGCAGGAGTAGGTATGTATTTAAAGAGTATTGAAATACAGGGTTTTAAGTCATTTGCCAATAAAATTCTGTTTGAGTTCCACAACGGAATCACGGGCATCGTCGGACCGAACGGCAGCGGCAAGAGCAATGTCGCCGATGCAGTGCGCTGGGTGCTCGGTGAGCAGAGAAGCAGGCAGCTGCGCGGCGGCACGATGCAGGACGTTATTTTTGCTGGTACGGAGCTTCGAAAACCGCAGGGATTTGCCTACGTGGCGATCACACTGGATAATGCCGATCACAAACTTCCGATTGAGTACGACGAAGTCACGGTTTCAAGACGTCTTTACCGTTCTGGTGAGAGTGAATATAAGATTAATGGAACGAGCTGCCGTCTAAAAGATATCAACGAGCTCTTTTATGATACGGGTATCGGTAAAGAGGGATATTCCATCATCGGACAGGGACAGATTGATCAGATTTTAAGCGGGCGACCGGAGGAACGGCGCGAGCTGTTTGACGAGGCGGCTGGAATCGTGAAATTCAAGCGGCGCAAGGCGATCGCACAGAAGAAGCTGGAAGATGAAAAGCAGAACCTGATCCGCGTGACGGATATTTTGTCCGAGCTGGAAAAACAGGTAGGACCACTGGAACGGCAGTCGGAGGAGGCGAAGGAGTATCTGCGTCTGCGGGAAGAGTTGCGCTGTCTGGACGCCAACCTGTTTTTGGCAGAATCGGAGGAATTGAAGCGCCAGATCCGGGAAGTGGAGCAGAAGGAGATGATTCTGACCGGCGATCAGGAGAGTGTGCGGGCGGAATCGGAGACACTGAAATCGGAGTACGAATTGCTCGGAACCGAGCTGGATGCGCTGGATGCGGCGATTGCCGCGGATCGTGAGGCGTGCAGCCGGGAAGATCTGGAACGCCAGGAGAAGACCGGACGGATCGGGGTTCTCAGAGAGCAGATCCGGACGGAGCAGATGAACGAAGAACATATCCGCAGCCGGATGGCGTCGATCGACGGCGAAATGCATCAGAAAGAGGAAGAACAGGCGGAATATGAGTCTGAAAAACAGGCACTAAATGCATCGGTGCAGATGATCGAGGCAAAACAGCAGGAAGCGGAGGCAGCAGTCCGTTCGATGGACGAGGCGGTCAGCCGGACGGAAACTTTGATCGAGACAGCAAAAACCGAGATCATGGACGCTCTGAACCAGAAAGCGGAACTTGCCGCCCGCCGTCAGCGCTATGAGACGATGCTGGAGCAGGCGGATGTGCGCCGGGCGGAAGTGACGCAGAAGCTTTTGAAATTCAAGAGCGATGAGTCGGTTCAGGAAGAGCAGAAAAAAGAAGAAGAAGCCAAATTAGGGAAGGTGCGGGAATGTCTGGAAGCGTTTTCGGCGCAGGAAAAAGAGCTGCAGGAGCAGACGCGCACGGAGGAAGAACAGGAACGCCGCCTGAACCAGAAACTTTCGAGCCTTCAGCAGGATTACCACACGAACCGGACAAAGCTGGAATCGATGCGGAATCTGGCGGAGCGCTACGAGGGCTACGGCGGCAGTATCCGCCGCGTGATGGAAGTCAGGAACTGCGTTCCGGGTATTCATGGCGTTGTGGCGGATTTGATCAGCACGACGAAGAAATATGAGACGGCGATCGAGACGGCACTTGGCGGCAGCATCCAGAACATTGTGACGGATTCCGAGGAGACGGCGAAACGCCTGATTGAACATCTGAAAAAGAACCGGTATGGCCGTGCAACGTTTCTGCCGCTGACCAGCATGGAACGCCGCCAGAGTTTTGGACAGCCGGGGGCGCTGAAAGAAATGGGTGTTCTTGGACTGGCAAGCGAACTGGTCTCTGCGGATGAGAAATACAGCGGGCTGGTGTCCTATCTGCTGGGACGCGTGGTCGTGGTGGATCAGATCGATCATGCGATTGCGCTGGCAAAGAAATACCGGTATTCTCTCCGGATCGTGACGCTGGACGGCGAGCTTTTAAGCCCTGGCGGTTCGATGACCGGTGGTGCATTCAAGAACAGCAGCAATCTGCTGGGACGCCGCCGTGAGATCGAAGAACTGGAAGCTGCCTGCAAAAAGGCATTGGAACAGGTGGAAGCGGTACAGAGGGAGCTGGCAGAGACGGGGCGCAGGCTGACGGAAGCGAAGAGAACATTGGCATCCATCCAGGAGAGGCGCCAGCAGATGCAGATCCAGCAGAATACGTTGGAACTGACGATCTGCCAGTTAGAGGCGAGACGGCAGGAGATTGCAGATTCCTCTCAGGACCTGTCTTCGGAAAATCAGGAACTCGAACTGCAGGTCGGCAATCTGCGCGGAGCGCTGCGGGAGCTGGAGACCGAAGAGACGAAGCTTGAGACGCTAAGCAGTGAGAAGAACCAGTATGTGGAAGAGCAGCAGACAGGTCTTGAGACGGCGAAAAGGCAGCGTGGGGAAGCGGCGGCAGCCCTTTCGGAGATACAGCTTGGGCATTTCCAGGCGGAGCAGAAGGGCGCGTTTATCGAGGAAAATCTGCGCCGCGTATTGCAGGAGCAGGAACGTCTCAGGGTAGAGAAAGAGAAGCTTTCCGGCGGTCACGCGGACAGCAGCGAGACGATCGCTGCCAGAGAGCGCGAGATTGCAGCGCTGGAAGCCGAGATACAGGCATCTGGGGACAAGCGGACACAGATGGAACTGGCAATCCAGAACAAGCAGCGTGAGAAGGAAGAAAAGTCGGGGCGGCAGAAAACTTTCTTTGATAAAAAGGAAGAGCTGAATGAACGTTTCCAGCTTTTGGAACGCGAGAACTTCCGTCTCCAGAACCAGAGAGAACGCCTGAATGAGCGCCTGGAGTCGCAGGTCGATTATATGTGGAGTGAGTATGAGCTCACGTATTCGCGTGCGGAAGAGCTGCGGAAGGAAGCGTTGACCTCGATTCCGGAAATGAAGCGGTCGATCAATGAGAAGAAGATGGAGATCCGCGCTCTTGGGAATGTCAATGTCAACGCCATCGAGGACTACAAGGAGATATCCGGCCGCTACGAGTTTATGAAAAACCAGCATGAAGATCTGGTAGCGGCACAGGCGGCGCTTGAAAAAATTATCGAGGAGCTGGATGAAGGAATGCGGCGTCAGTTCCGGGAAAAATTTGGCGAGATTCGCCGCGAATTTGATAAAGTATTTAAGGAATTATTCGGAGGCGGAACAGGTACGCTGGAGCTGTCGCAGGAGGAAGATATCCTGGAGGCAGGCATCCAGATCATTTCACAGCCGCCGGGCAAAAAGCTACAGAATATGATGCAGCTCTCCGGTGGGGAGAAAGCATTGACGGCGATCGCGCTGCTTTTTGCAATTCAGAACTTAAAACCGTCGCCATTCTGCCTGCTTGATGAGATCGAGGCGGCACTCGACGATTCCAACGTAGACCGGTTTGCCGGGTACCTGCATAAGCTGACATGCTACACGCAGTTTATCGTCATCACCCACCGAAGAGGCACGATGGTGTCGGCAGACCGCCTGTACGGTATCACGATGCAGGAAAAAGGAGTGTCCACGCTGGTATCGGTCAGCCTGATTGAGGCGCAGATGGAGCGGGAAGAGAAAAAAGCAGAAGTATAATTGCAAAAAAGAGAGCAGAAATAGAAAGGGAGGCGCAGGCATGGGAGAGAAGAAAAAGGGTTTTTTCAGCCGTCTGGTAGAAGGGCTGACGAAGACGAGAGATTCCATCGTAAGCGGAATTGATTCCGTATTCAGCGGTTTTTCCGCGATCGATGATGATTTCTACGAGGAGATCGAAGAAACGCTTATCATGGGCGATCTAGGTATCCAGACGACGATGGCGATCGTCGAGGATCTCCGGAAAAAGGTAAAAGAAAACCACATCAAGGATCCGGCAGAGTGCAAGGATCTTCTGATTGCCAGCATCAAAGAACAGATGGATCTGGGCGAAAATGCTTACGAATTTGAGAACCGCAAGTCGGTTGTGCTGGTGATCGGCGTCAACGGCGTCGGCAAGACGACCTCGGTCGGCAAGCTGGCAGGTCAGTTAAAGGATCAGGGCAAGAAGGTTATTCTGGCGGCGGCGGATACATTCCGTGCGGCAGCGATTGAGCAGCTGACGGAGTGGGCAGGTCGCGCGGGCGTTGAGCTGATCGCCCAGCAGGAAGGTTCTGATCCGGCAGCTGTTATCTACGATGCGATCGCGGCGGCAAAATCAAGAAATGCCGATGTGCTGATCTGCGACACGGCAGGTCGTCTGCACAATAAGAAAAACCTGATGGAAGAGTTAAAGAAGATCAACCGGATCATCGACAAAGAATATCCGGACGCCTACCGTGAGACATTGGTTGTCCTTGACGGAACGACCGGTCAGAACGCGCTTGCACAGGCAAAACAGTTTATGGAGGTGGCGGATATCACCGGCATCATCCTGACGAAGCTGGATGGCACGGCAAAGGGCGGTATCGCGGTTGCGATCCAGTCCGAGCTTGGTATTCCGGTTAAATATGTCGGAATCGGCGAGAAGATTGACGATTTACAGAAATTCGATGCGAATGATTTCGTTAATGCACTGTTTAAGAGAAATGAAGCATTGACAGAGAATGAATAAAGCTAAAAATAGCTGAACATGCCGCGGCTGAAACTGGTTTGGCGGAGAACAAATCTGCTTAAGCCGCAGATTCAGATAGACAGGACGCACCCGGCAGACTGTCTGGTCAGAGAATCGGCAAAAGCAGGGCGCATTCTGAGAGGCACAGATAAATGGAGGAAAGAGACAATGAGTGAGACAATAAAGGAAGAGGCAGCAGAGGCAGTACAGGCTGAGCCGCAGGGACTGACACTGGATAAATTCGAGGAAGCAACCGAGGTTGTCAGCAAGGTTATTTCCGAGACAAAACTGGTTTACAGTGAATATTTTTCGAATCTGACCGGCAATAAAGTATATTTAAAACCGGAAAATATGCAGTATACAGGCGCTTACAAGGTAAGAGGTGCATTTTATAAGATCAGCACCCTGAGCGATGAGGAGAAACAGCGCGGCCTGATCACCGCATCGGCTGGAAACCATGCACAGGGCGTTGCATACGCGGCAAAACTGGCTGGCTGCAAGGCAACGGTTGTTATGCCGACGACCACACCGCTCATGAAGGTAAATCGTACCAGAAGCTATGGCGCAGAGGTGGTTCTTCACGGCGATGTATTCGACGAGGCGCTGGCATATGCAAATGAGCTGGCAGCGGAGCACGGATATACCTTTATCCATCCCTTCAACGATCTGGACGTAGCCACCGGTCAGGGAACCATCGCCATGGAGATCATCAAAGAGCTTCCGACCGTTGATTATATTCTGGTTCCGATTGGCGGCGGTGGACTCTGTACCGGTGTTGCAACGCTGGCAAAACTGCTGAATCCGAAGATCAAAGTGATTGGTGTAGAACCGGCAGGCGCAAACTGTATGCAGGAATCCCTGAAAGCAGGAAAGGTAGTGACTCTCCCGAACGTCAACACAATCGCGGATGGTACTGCCGTTAAACGCCCGGGCGATCTGCTGTTCCCGTACATCCAGATCAACGTGGATGATATCATCACCATCGAGGACTCCGAGCTGATTGTGGCATTTCTTGATATGGTAGAAAACCACAAGATGATCGTTGAGAATTCCGGTCTTCTGACCGTGGCGGCTCTGAAACACCTGAATGTGAAGAAGAAAAAAGTCGTATCCATCCTGAGCGGCGGCAACATGGACGTGATCACAATGGCATCCATCGTACAGCATGGTCTGATCCAGAGAGACCGCGTATTTACCGTATCGGTACTGCTGCCGGATAAGCCAGGAGAGCTTGCAAAGGTTGCAAATCTGATGGCAGCGGAGCAGGGCAATGTCATCAAACTGGAGCACAACCAGTTTGTCAGCATCAACCGCAACGCAGCAGTGGAGCTGCGGATCACCGTTGAGGCGTTTGGTACGGATCACAAGAATAAGATAGTGGAAGCACTCAAGGAAGCAGGCTACCGTCCGAAGCTGGTAAAATCCAAAAATATCTATGATGTCTAAGATGGAAATGAAAAGCAGTGTGGATAGAGCAGACAGGGGAGAGTTGAAATGAAGCGGGAGAAATATGAGCCGGTGTTAAAAAATATTTCCTATTTTATAAAATGGGTGGAAGGCGCGATTGTGATTGGAATTGTGAGCGGCTGCATCGGCACGGCATTTGGAAAATGTGTCCTATGGGTGTCGGCATTCTTTCAAAGCCACCCGTGGATGGTCTTTCTGCTGCCGCTTACCGGTCTTCTGGTTCTGGGTGTTTACCATGTGCTGGGAGAGAGTAATAACCGGGGCACAAATATGGTGATCGAATCGATCTATTCGAACACAGAGATCAGTTTTGCGACTGCCCCGGCAGTCTTTGCAGGAACACTTCTGACGCACCTGGGCGGCGGTTCTGCCGGACGGGAGGGCGCGGCGCTGCAGATGGGAGGAAGCATCGGAACCCAGATCGGAAAATGGCTGAAATTTGATGAGAAAGATAAGAAAATTGCGGTCATGTGCGGCATGAGCGGTGTGTTTGCCGCCTTGTTTGGCACACCGATGGCGGCGGCGATCTTTTCGATGGAGGTTATCAGCATCGGCGTTATGTACTATGCAGCGCTGGTTCCATGTGTCTTTTCTGCCTTTACGGCGGCGGCGCTGGCGAGGTTCTGGGGACTGATGCCGGAGCAGTTTGCGATTGGTGCGGTTCCTGCGTGGAGTATTGAAACAGCGATCGTGGCTGTCGGTCTGGCGGCTGGCTGCGCGCTGGTGTCGGAGCTTTTCTGCATCACGCTTCACACAACGGAACATCTCTACAAAAAATATCTTCCATCGCCGGTCTGGCGGATTCTATCCGGCGCGGCGATTGTGATTGTTTTGACGCTTCTGACCGGTTCGACCCGCTACAACGGAAGCGGCGTCTCCCTGATTGAAAAATGTTTCGAGGGCGAGGGACTTCCATGGGATTTCCTGATGAAAATTCTCTTTACGACGGTTACGCTGGAGGCAGGCTTCAAGGGAGGCGAGATCGTGCCGACCCTGACGATCGGCGCGGCGTTTGGCAGTTTCTTTGCATTTCTCTTTGGACAGCCAGTCGGTCTTATGACCGCCTGCGGTATGCTGGGACTCTTCGTGGGAGTCACAAACTGCCCGATCTCAACGCTTCTGCTGGGCTTTGAGCTTTTTGGCTATGGGGCGATGCCGTTTTTCGTGCTGGTGATTGCAGTCAGCTTTAGTTTCTCTGGTTATTACAGCCTGTATGCGAGTCAGAAATTTATCTACTCGAAGACGAGGACGGAGTTTATTAACCGGAAGACGAATAAATAGGTGGAAAATGCTCACCATAATTTTGATTTTTTACTTTTGAATACCACAAAAAGGGTTCCAATTTATCTTTGGAACCCTAAAATGTCATGCTTTAAAGAAATTCATGAATCTACGTGCTCTATCATGATTTATTCATGAAAATCCTGCGGTTTCTCATCACGGAAATCGAGCAGGGCGCGCGGTGCAACCTGCAGAACACCTGCAATATCAAAGAGACTCTCTAAGGAAAGACTCGTTTTCATGTTCGGTGCCTCGATGTTGGATATATGAGTCCGGCTTAAATCGGTCGCCTCTGCTAAAGCCATCTGGCTCATGCCGCGGAGTTTGCGGTAATAAGCGATGTTGAGACCTATCTGACGGTAATATTTTTCATAACGGTTTGTCTGCTGCTTGTTAATTTGTTTTTGATCGATTGCTGTCATATTTTTCAAGTGCCTCCCCGATCCGAAAGAATCATGCGTTATTGTTATTTCAGAGATAATAAATAATTACAACTGATATAACTATTGTAGCTGGAAATTGATTTTTATCAAACAATATAATGATTCAAATTTGCAATGTTATAAAATGCATATCCAATAAAATAATGCACATACATGGGTTGCACCTAGGAAGGCTGTTAAATAATGCACAGAAAAAGATTGCAGAGGATAAGTGCAGATAAATAATGAGAAGCTGGGGGCAGAATGAGAGCGGCGGGAAAAGGTGAAATAGAAAAAGAAGTAAAACGGGCACTAAAATTTGAGAAAAAAATGAAAAACAGGGCGAAGAATCCGTATACAGAAAGGCGTTTTGGGAAAAGGATGAAAGGATGCACAGGATTTACGAAAATTCTATCGCACATTCGGATTTTTTGTGGTAGAATATCTTTGATAAGGTGACGCGGCTTTTTACGGTCATCACAGATAAAATGTACATCAGAACGTACATATAGACAGGGAGAACCGAATTATGGAATTAAAGCGGGTATTACTGAAGCTGAGCGGAGAAGCGCTGGCAGGCGACAAGAAAACCGGGTTTGATGAAGCAACGGTCAAGGAAGTAGCCAGACAGGTTAAGACGGCGGTCGATGACGGAATCGAAGTAGGTATCGTGATCGGCGGCGGAAACTTCTGGAGAGGCCGCCAGAGCAATGCAATCGATCGGACCAAGGCGGATCAGATCGGAATGCTGGCAACGGTCATGAACTGTATTTACGTGTCGGAGATCTTCCGGAGCGAAGGCATGATGACACAGATTCTGACACCATTTGAGTGCGGCTCCATGACGAAGCTGTTTTCAAAGGACAGAGCCAATAAATATTTCTCAAAGGGTATGGTTGTATTTTTTGCAGGCGGTACAGGTCATCCGTATTTCTCAACTGATACCGGTGTAGCGCTGCGTGCGATTGAGATGGATGCAGACTGCATTCTTCTAGCTAAGGCGATCGACGGCGTCTATGACAGCGATCCGAAGATCAACCCGGATGCAAAGAAGTATGATACGATCACGATTCAGGAGGTGATCGACAAGCAGCTGGCGGTCGTAGACCTCACAGCTTCCATCATGTGTATGGAAAATCACGTTCCGATGGCAGTATTCAGCCTGAATGAAAAAGACGGAATTGTAAATGCAATGCGCGGAAAAATTAACGGTACAGTGGTTACCGCATAACTAGGAGGATTTTATGCAGGAGAGATTAAAAGTTTACGAAGAGAAGATGAATAAGTCCTATGACGCACTGCTGAATGAGTATACATCCATTCGTGCTGGACGTGCGAACCCGCATGTACTGGACAAAATCAAAGTAGATTACTACGGTGCACCGACCCCGTTACAGCAGGTGGCAAATATCTCTGTACCGGAGCCGCGTATGATTCTGATCCAGCCGTGGGAGAAGAAGCTCATTAAGGACATCGAGAAAGCGATCCTGACTTCCGATCTGGGTATCAACCCGAACAACGATGGAAGTGCAGTCCGCCTGATTTTCCCGGAGCTTACTGAGGAACGCCGTAAAGATCTGGCAAAGGATGTTAAGAAAAAGGGCGAGGGCGCGAAGGTTGCAGTCCGCAATATCCGCCGTGATGCAAACGACCTGTTAAAGAAGCTGGAAAAAGGCGGCGAGATCACCGAGGATGAGCTGGCAGATGGCGAGGATCAGATCCAGAAGCTGACTGACAAGATGATCGCAAAGGTTGATAAAGCAGTAGAAGAAAAAACAGCTGAGATCATGACTGTATAAAAATACAATAGAGTTTAAATGTAAAAATCAGGCTGCCTCAAGCAGGGCTGGCCGGCATTGCAGATGCGGATGGCCGGCTGGTCCTGTTTTCTGGCTATTAAGGGAATATTATGGAGGAAAACTGGATGGAAAGGGACATCGAAAACCTGGTAATTCCGCAGCATGTCGCCCTCATTCTGGATGGCAACGGCAGATGGGCGAAGAAGAGAGGTCTTCCGAGAACCGTAGGTCATAAACAGGGGTGTGTGACGGTTGAACAGACGGTTGAGGATGCAGCGAGACTGGGAATCCGTTATCTGACGGTATATGGTTTTTCAACGGAAAACTGGAAGCGTTCTGCTGAAGAAGTAGGGGCGCTGATGCAGCTCTTCCGTTTTTATCTGAAACGGCTTTTAAAGATTGCCAAGAAAAATAATGTAAGAGTCAAAATGATCGGCGACCGCACGCGCTTTGACAGCGATATCATCGAGGGCATCAACCGCCTGGAAGACGAGACGGCGGCAAACACGGGCATGACCTTTGTGATCGCAGTCAACTACGGCGGCAGAGATGAGATCACGCGCGCGGTGCGCCATATGATGATGGACTGTCAGGACGGAAAGCTGGTGCCGGAGAACGTGACAGAGCAGACCGTTGCGTCCTATTTAGATACGGCGGGCATCCCGGACCCGGATCTTCTGATCCGCACCAGCGGCGAGATCCGCCTGTCCAATTATCTGCTGTGGCAGCTTGCCTACAGTGAGATTTATATCACGGACTGCCTGTGGCCGGATTTCAACCGCGACGAGCTTATAAAGGCAATTGAGCAGTTCAATCAAAGAGACAGACGCTTTGGCGGAGTCAAGGCATAAGGAGGAGTTGCCATGTTCAGAACGAGGCTGATAAGCGGGATTGTGCTTGTAGCACTCGCGATTTTACTGGTTACAAAGGGCGGTGTCCTTCTGTACTGTGTGACCGCCGCGATCTCCCTGATCGGTATGTTTGAGCTTTACCGGGTTATGGGGATTGAGAAAAAAGCGCCGGGCATCGCCGGGTATCTGGCGTGTCTGGGATATTATGGGCTGGTGTGGTTTGAAGGGCAGCATTATGTGACGCTGCTTGCGATTGCAGCCCTGATGGTGCTGATGAGCATTTACGTGTTTACGTTTCCGAAATATGGGACCGAGCAGATTACAGTAGCATTTTTCGGCATTTTTTATCTGGGAATTATGCTTTCCTACCTGTATCAGGTGCGGGCAATGGCGGACGGAAAATACCTTGTCTGGCTGATCTTTTTAAGCTCCTGGGGCTGTGACACCTGCGCATACTGCGCGGGAATGCTCCTTGGAAAACACCGTCTGGCACCGGTTTTAAGCCCGAAAAAATCGATCGAGGGCGCCGTCGGCGGTGTGGTCGGATCGGCTCTGTTAGGCTGCATTTATGCGTATTTCTTCGGTGCGAAGATGGACGAAGTCAGCAATCCGATGGTGGCATGCGCGGTGGCGTGTGCGATTGCGGCGGTCATTTCCCAGATCGGGGATCTGGCGGCGTCGGCGATCAAGCGGAACCACAATGTCAAGGATTACGGAAACCTGATTCCGGGACACGGCGGCGTGCTGGATCGGTTCGACAGCATGATTTTTACGGCACCGGCGATTTATTTTGCACTGACGTTTTTACGATAAAACGAAAGCATGTATGAAAATACAGAAACAGGAGAATAAGAAATGAAAAAAATTGCGATACTTGGATCAACCGGATCGATCGGAACACAGACATTGGAAGTGGTCCGGGCGAATAAAGATATAGAAGTAACGGCTCTGGCGGCTGGAAGCAATATTGATCTTCTGGAGAAACAGATCCGGGAGTTTTCTCCGAAGATCGCGGCGGTCTGGAACGAGGAAAAAGCAAAAGAACTGAAAGACCGTGTGCGGGATCTGGATATCCGTGTCGAGAGCGGCATGGATGGACTTCTCGCAGTGGCAACGGAGCTGGGGGCGGAGATTGTGGTGACAGCGGTGGTCGGAATGATCGGTATCCGCCCGACGATCGCAGCGATGAATGCTGGAAAAGATATTGCACTTGCAAACAAAGAGACCCTGGTAACGGCCGGGCATATCATTATGTCGCTGGCAAAGGAGAAGCATGTCCGCATTCTGCCGGTGGACAGCGAGCACAGCGCGATTTTCCAGAGTTTGAACGGTGAGACGGGAAATAAGATCCACAAGATTCTCCTGACAGCGTCCGGCGGACCGTTCCGCGGATGGACGAGAGAGCAGATGAAGAGTGTGCAGGTCGAAGATGCGCTGAAACATCCGAACTGGACGATGGGGCGCAAGATCACGATCGACAGTTCCACGATGGTAAACAAAGGTCTGGAAGTTATGGAGGCGAGATGGCTCTTTGGCGTGGAGATGGATCAGGTGCAGGTGGTTGTGCAGCCGCAGAGTGTGATTCATTCAATGGTAGAGTACGAGGACGGCGCGGTAATAGCGCAGCTCGGCACGCCGGATATGAAACTTCCGATCCAGTATGCGCTGTATTATCCAGAACGCCGCTTCCTGGCGGGCGACCGGCTGGATTTTGCAAAGCTGGCACAGATTACCTTTGAAGCGCCGGATTTTGAGAATTTCCACGGACTTTCCCTGGCATACAAAGCCGGACGGCGCGGCGGCACGCTTCCGACCGTGTTCAACGCGGCAAATGAGCGGGCAGTCCAGAAATTCCTCGATCGCGAGATCGGATATCTGACCATCACTGATATGATTGAGGCGGCGATGGAACACCACACCGTGAAAGAGAATCCGACGGTCGAAGAGATTCTGGCAGCAGAACAGGAAACCTATGATTTTATAGAGAGCAGGTGGTAGATTGGTAAGTTTGCTGGCGGCGCTGATTGTATTCAGCCTGATCGTGCTGTTTCATGAATTTGGACATTTTTTATTGGCAAAACGGGGCGGAATCTGCGTCGTTGAGTTTTCGCTCGGCATGGGTCCTAGACTTTTCAGTTTTGTGAAAGGCGGGACGCGGTACTCGCTGAAGCTGCTTCCGTTTGGCGGTTCTTGTATGATGCTGGGGGAAGATGAAGGGTATGATGCGCCGGGTGAGACGGAAAAAGGGAGTTCCTGCGATCAGAACCAGAGTCTGACAGATGGAAAAACGGATCGGCTCCTGCTGCCTTCGGGCGCAACGGGGACTTATTTTAATGCGGTTTCTGCCTGGACACGTTTTAAAGTCGTGGTGGCAGGACCTGTATTCAACTTCATTCTGGCGTGGTTTTGCGCCTTTTTCGTGATCAGCTGTGTGGGATTTGATCCGGCGTCGGTTGTCAGTGTTGAGGACGGCTATCCGGCACAGGAGGCGGGGCTGCAGGCGGGCGATACGATCGAGCGCTTAAATGGTACGCGCACCTATCTGTACCGCGATGTGCAGACGTATCTGCAGTTTCATCCGGGAAAGAGTGTCACGGTGGAGTATGTGCGGGATGGGAAATCCTACACGACGCAGATGGTTCCGCGCTATTCCGAGGAGGCGGGACGCTATCTTATTGGAATCAGCGGCGGCGTTTACCGGAAACCGGCGTCCGTGATTCAGACGGCGCAGTATAGCTTCTATGAAGTGCGCTATTGGATCCGTGTGACGTTCAGCAGCCTTGGCATGATTCTGAAGCGGCAGGTCAGCTCGAACGATATCGCGGGTCCGGTGCGGATTGTGTCGATGATCGGCACGACGGTCAAGGAGAGCCAGAGCTACGGACTTATGATTGTGCTTGTCAATCTGGCCAATATGTGTATTCTACTCAGCGCCAATCTGGGTGTCATGAATCTGCTTCCGATTCCGGCGCTGGACGGCGGACGGCTTGTATTTATCATTCTGGAGATGCTGCGCGGCAAGCCGGTTGATCCGGAAAAAGAGGGCATGGTCCATATGGTGGGCATGGCGGCGTTGATGACGCTGATGTTATTTGTATTGTTTAATGATATTAGAAATTTATTGTAATAATTCATGTAACTGTTCAGTAGGTCTGCGCATTTACTGCGCTGACCGTACGAAAACATGGACCAGCAGGCAAAAATCCCATTGCCGTAGGCAATTTTTGATGGATTTTTGCGCGTGACTGTGAAGGTACTGAACAGTTACTAATTCATTTGATTCAAAGGCATGAAAGATTTGCTCGAAAGAGGCCGGAAATTTTGTGTCGGAGAAGAACGGTTTGGGAGGAACGATATGGGATACCGGGACGAGACGAAAGTGGTGCAGATTGGAAAACGACAGATCGGCGGCGGCAATCCGATTCTGATCCAGTCGATGTGTAATACGAAAACAGAGGATGTGGAGGCGACCGTCGAGCAGATTCTGGCGCTGGAGCACGCGGGCTGCGATATTATCCGTGTGGCAGTGCCGACAATGGAGGCGGCTGCTGCCCTGACGGAGATTAAACGCCAGATACATATTCCATTGGTGGCGGATATTCATTTTGACTATCGTCTCGCGATCGCGGCGATCGAGTGCGGCGCGGACAAAATCCGTATCAATCCGGGAAATATCGGTTCCAGAGAGCGGATCCAGGCGGTGGTTGACAAGGCAAAAGAGTATGGCGTGCCGATTCGTGTCGGCGTCAACAGCGGTTCTTTGGAAAAGTCATTGGTAGAGAAATATGGCGGCGTGACAGCGGAAGGACTCGTTGAGAGTGCGCTGGATAAGGTTGCCCTGATTGAGCAGATGGGTTATGATAATCTGGTCATCAGCATCAAATCTTCGGATGTTATGATGTGTGTAAAAGCACATGAACTAATTGCAAAAAAGACTCATTATCCGCTGCATGTCGGTATCACAGAGGCGGGAACTGTGATTGCGGGCAATATCAAGTCAGCGGTCGGTCTGGGACTGATTTTGAGTCAGGGAATCGGTGATACGATCCGCGTGTCCCTGACAGGCAGCCCGCTGGAGGAGATCAAGTCGGCAAAGCTGATTTTGAAGACGCTGGGACTTCGTCGGGGTGGCGTGGAAGTTGTTTCATGTCCGACCTGCGGACGCACGCAGATCGACCTCATCGGTCTGGCAAACCAGGTGGAGACGCTGGTACAGGGATATCCGCTGGATATCAAGGTTGCCGTCATGGGCTGCGTGGTCAACGGACCGGGCGAGGCGAAGGAAGCCGATCTCGGTGTAGCCGGCGGTATCGGCGAAGGACTTCTGATACGCAAGGGCGAGATTGTGAAAAAACTGCCGGAGAGTGAACTTTTACCGGCGCTCAAAGCGGAGCTTGACCGGATGGTGGAAGAGAAAAAAGCAAAGGAATGATAGAATGAAAACATTTCTGGAGGTATTTCCAGATTTACATATTGCGGAAAATGTGCGGGGACTGCTTGAAATGGTCGGGATCGAGAAGATCTCGACGAACCGTGACCGGAGCGTGATCCGCGTCTACATCGACAGCCCGCGCCTGATGCACAAGCAGAGTATCTACGATCTGGAAAAAGGCATCAAGGAGCAGTTGTTTCCGGGCAAACGGGTGACGATCAAGATTTTGGAGAAATACCATCTGTCCAGCCAGTACACGCCGGAAAAACTCATGAATGTGTACCGGGACAGTATTTTGATGGAGCTGAAAAATTACAGTATCCTTCTTTATAATATGTTCCGTAAGGCGGAGATGGATTTTGAAGAAGAAGGATACCTGAAGCTGTCGCTGGAGGACACGATGATCGTGCGCGATAAGGCACAGGAACTGGTGCGGATTCTGGAGAAAATCTTCACCGAGCGCTGCAATGTGCCAATGGTTGTGAAGACTTCCTACCGTCCGGTTGAGAAGAAGAATACTGAGCCGGAGATCATCTACATGAAGCCGCAGGCGGCAGGCGAGAGTGGCTCGGCAGGCGGAAGCGGCGCGGCTGCCGGGGCAGCAGGTGCCAATGAGGCGTATATGGAACCGTCGGGGGCAGAACCTGCCTCTGGCGGTGTCGATCTGCCATTTGACGAGGGAAAGACTGTTTTAAAACCGGTTGGTAAGCTGAAAGCCGGAGGGAATCCGGCAGGAGGCAGAAACCAGGCAGGCAGCGCAAATGCTGGATCTAGCAAGGGCGGCGAGTACCGCCGTTCGGGCTATATGAAGAAATCCGACAATCCGGATGTGCTGTTTGGGCGCGATTTCGATGAGGAGGCGAGCCCGATCGAGGAGCTGGAAGGCGAGGTTGGGCAGGTTGTCATCCGCGGAAAGATCCTGACCTGCGAGCTAAGGGAGCTTCGCAGCGGCAACACATTGTTTATGTTTTCGGTAACGGATTTTACAGATACAATCGGCGTCAAGATCTTTGCACGGGAAGATACGCTGGATGATTTGAAGATGGCGACCAAGGCGGGACAGTTTGTCCGCATCAAGGGTGTTGCCAACATTGATAAATTTGACGGCGAGCTGACGATCGGTTCGGTTTCCGGCATCAAGAAATGCGAAGATTTCACCAGCAAGCGGATGGACAACAGTCCGGTCAAGCGCGTGGAGCTTCACTGTCACACAAAGATGAGCGATATGGACGGTGTTTCCGAGGTCAAGGATATCATCAAACGTGCCAAACAGTGGGGCATGGACGCGATCGCTGTCACCGACCACGGCTGTGTGCAGGCATTTCCGGATGCGAACCATGCGGTCGATAAGGGCGAAAACTTCAAGATCCTCTATGGTGTTGAGGGCTATCTCGTCGATGATATGAAGGAGCTGGCGGAGAATGAGAAAGGACAGACGTTAGACCACACCTGCGTTGTATTCGATATCGAGACGACCGGTTTCAGCCCGATCAAGAACCGCATCATCGAGATCGGCGCGGTGCGTGTGACGGATGGAAAGATTGTGGACAAATTCAGCACATTTGTCAACCCGGAAGTGCCAATCCCCTATGACATTGAACAGCTGACAAGCATCAACGACGGCATGGTAATCAGCGCGCCGACGATCGAAGAGGTTCTGCCGGAGTTTCTGGCATTCTGCGAGGGTGCGGTCATGGTCGCGCACAACGCGTCGTTTGATATCAGTTTCATCAAAGAAAATGCGAGACGGCAGGGACTCACATTCCAGCCGACCGTTCTCGATACGGTTTCGCTGGCGCGTGTCCTGCTGCCGAACCTGAACCGCTTCAAGCTCGACACGGTAGCGAAAGAGCTTAAAATTTCCCTCGAAAACCATCACCGGGCGGTCGATGATGCGGGGGCGACGGCAGAGATTTTTGTCAAGTTCATCGAGATGTTAAAGGCTCGTGATATCGAAAACCTGACGCAGCTCAACGAACTCAGCAAAATGACACCGGAAATGATCCGGAAGATGCCGACCTACCATATTATTATTCTGGCGAAGAATGATGTCGGGCGAATCAACCTGTACCGGCTGATTTCCCAGTCAAACCTGACGTATTTTGCAAAACGTCCGCGGATTCCAAAGAGTCTGCTGGCGAGCCACCGCGAGGGGCTGATTCTTGGATCGGCGTGCGAGGCGGGCGAGCTGTTTCAGGCGATCCTGCGCGGGGTTCCGGAGGAGGAACTGGGAAAAATAGCGAATTTCTACGATTATCTGGAAGTGCAGCCGCTTGGAAACAACGCATTTATGCTGCGGGATGAGAAAAGTTCAGTCAACACCTGGGAGGATCTGCAGGATCTGAACCGCAAAGTGATTGAACTTGGCGAACAGTGGAACAAGCTGGTCTGCGCGACCTGCGACGTACATTTTCTCGATCCGGAGGATGAGGTCTACCGCCGTATCATCATGGCGAGCAAGGGCTTTAAGGATGCAGACGATCAGGCACCACTGTATCTGCGGACCACCGAGGAAATGCTGGGGGAATTTGAATATTTAGGCAGCGATAAGGCGGAGGAGATCGTTATCACAAACACGCGCAAGATCGCGGCGATGTGCGAGCGCATTTCCCCGGTACGCCCGGACAAGTGTCCGCCGGTTATTCCGAATTCGGATGATACGCTGCGTACCATCTGTTATAACCACGCGCATGATATGTACGGCGATAAGTTGCCGAAGGTGGTAGTCGATCGGTTGGAGCGTGAACTTCACTCGATCATTTCCAATGGATTCGCCGTTATGTATATCATCGCGCAGAAGCTGGTTTGGAAGTCGAATGAGGATGGATATCTGGTTGGTTCGCGAGGATCCGTTGGTTCCTCGCTGGCGGCGACGATGTCTGGTATCACGGAGGTAAATCCGCTGAGCCCGCATTATTACTGCCCGAACTGCCATTATTACGATTTTGATTCCGAAGACGTAAAGAAGTTTTCGGGTATGGCGGGCTGCGATATGCCGGATAAGATATGTCCAAAGTGCGGAAAACCGTTGAAAAAAGACGGGTTCGACATCCCGTTTGAGACGTTCCTGGGATTCAAGGGCGATAAGGAGCCGGATATAGACTTAAACTTCTCCGGCGAGTACCAGAGCCGGGCGCACAGCTATACGGAGGTCATCTTCGGAAAAGGACAGACCTTCCGTGCGGGGACGATCGGTACGTTGGCGGATAAGACAGCGTATGGTTTTGTGGCGCATTATTATGAGGATAAAGGAATCCGTAAGCGTCGGTGCGAGATTGAGCGCATCGTGTCCGGCTGCGTCGGCGTGCGGCGTACCACCGGACAGCATCCGGGCGGTATCATCGTATTGCCCCTCGGAGAGGAGATTGACACGTTTACACCGGTGCAGCACCCGGCGGACGATATGACGACACGTACCGTCACGACGCATTTCGATTACCACTCGATCGACCACAACTTGTTGAAACTCGATATTCTCGGACACGATGATCCGACCATGATTCGTATGCTGCAGGATTTGACGGGACTCGACCCGGTTAAGGATATTCCACTGGATTCGAAGGAGGTCATGAGTCTCTTCCAGAACACGGAGGCGCTCGGTGTCACGCCGGAGGATCTCGGCGGCTGTAAGCTCGGGGCGCTTGGCATTCCGGAGTTTGGTACAGACTTCGCGATGCAGATGTTGATCGATGCCAAACCGAAATATTTTTCGGATTTGGTGCGGATTTCCGGTCTGTCCCACGGTACGGATGTATGGTTAGGAAACGCGAAAGACCTTATCCTGAGCGGACAGGCGACGATTCAGACGGCGATTTGTTGTCGAGACGATATTATGATTTATCTGATTCAGAAAGGACTCGAAGAGGGACTCTCCTTCACTATCATGGAGTCTGTCCGAAAAGGAAAAGGACTGAAACCGGAGTGGATCGAGGAGATGAAAGCTCACGATGTGCCGCAGTGGTATATTGATTCCTGCCTGAAAATCAAGTATATGTTCCCGAAGGCGCACGCGGCGGCTTACGTTATGATGGCATGGCGTGTGGCGTACTGTAAGGTATTTTACCCGCTGGCGTACTATGCGGCATATTTCAGCATCCGTGCGAGTGGATTTACCTACAAGCTGATGTGCCAGGGGCGCGATAAGCTGGAGTACCATCTGGCGGAATACAAGAGCCGGTCGGATTCTCTTTCCAAGAAAGAGCAGGACACGCTGCGCGATATGCGTATCGTACAGGAAATGTACGCGCGCGGATTTGAGTTCATGCCCATCGATATTTACCGGGCAAAAGCCCGCAATTTCCAGATTATAGACGGAAAGCTGATGCCGTCGTTAAGCAGTATCGACGGACTGGGCGAGAAAGCGGCAGACGCGATTGTTTTTGCGGCGGAGGACGGAAAGTTCTTGTCGAAAGAGGACTTTATCAACCGTACCAAGGTTACGAAGACGGTGTGCGATCTGATGGCAGAGCTGGGAATTCTGACGGGGCTGCCGGAGAGCAATCAGCTTTCGCTGTTTGATATGGTGATGTAAAAGAGCCGTACTAAAAAATGGGCTCAATTACTATATAATTATTTAAAAATAAACATATGAAGGAGAAGAAAAATGAAACGTTCAATGGAAACAACGTGCATCCAGGGCGGATGGCAGCCGAAAAATGGCGAGCCGAGAATTCTGCCGATCTACCAGAGCACGACCTTTAAGTATTCAACCAGTGAGCAGATGGGAAGACTCTTCGATCTGGAGGAAAACGGATATTTTTATACCCGTCTGGCAAACCCGACCAATGATGCAGTCGCAGATAAGATCCGTGAGCTGGAGGGCGGCGCGGCAGCAATGCTGACATCCTCCGGACAGGCGGCAAACTTTTATGCGGTATTTAATATCTGCGGCGCGGGCGATCATCTGGTCTGCTCGGCAACCGTATACGGCGGCACATCAAACCTGTTTGTCGTTACGATGAAAAAAATGGGCGTCGATGTTACGTTAGTTGACCCGGATGCGCCGGAAGAGGAGATCGAGAAGGCGATCCGCCCGAACACAAAGTGTATCTTCGGTGAGTCGATTGCAAACCCGGCTCTGGTAGTGCTGGATCTGGAAAAATTTGCCCGGATTGCACACAGAAATGGTATTCCATTTATTGTAGATAATACGTTTGCAACTCCGATCAACTGCCGTCCGTTCGAGTGGGGCGCAGATATTGTAACGCATTCTACTACAAAATATATGGATGGACATGCGATGACCGTCGGCGGCTGCATCGTGGACAGTGGCAACTTTGACTGGGAGGCACATGCAGACAAATTCCCGGGTCTGACGACGCCGGATGAGTCTTACCACGGCATTATTTACACGAAGAAATTCGGTAAGGCGGCTTATATCACCAAGGCAACCGCACAGGTAATGCGTGATCTCGGTTCCATCCCGTCCCCGCAGAATTCCTTCTTATTGAATATCGGTCTGGAGACACTGCATCTGCGTGTGCCGCGCCACTGTGAGAATGCACAGAAGGTCGCCGAGTATTTACAGAGCCGTGAAGATGTGGCCTGGGTGAATTATCCGGGACTTGAAAATGATAAATACCATGCACTGGCGCAGAAATATATGCCGAACGGTACATGCGGCGTTATTTCTTTCGGCTTAAAGGGCGGTCGTCAGGCAGCTGGCGAGTTCATGGATAAGCTGAAACTGGCAGCCATCGTAACCCATGTTGCCGATGCGAGAACCTGCGTTCTGCATCCGGCAAGCCATACTCACCGTCAGCTCTCCGATGAGCAACTCAGGGAGGCAGGCGTTGATCCAAGCCTGATCCGTTTGAGTGTCGGAATTGAGAATGTGGATGATATCATCGAGGATATCCGTCAGGCGCTGGAGGATTAAAATGCCAAGAATGGCGATATAACAGCTTTATGCCGGGTATCCGTGAGATGTTTCAATGCGGTTGTTAAAATGAGCGCTTACAACGACAGGTCAGTCGGGATGACACATAAATCTGTGTCAGTCTCCGGCTGACCTCTTGTTTTATTTGCAAAAATCTGCCATACTATGAGAGATGGCACTGTAGTTTTCAATGATACGGCAGGTGCCTGATGAATGAGGCAGAGAAATGGACTGGTAGAAAATGGAGAAAATACTTAAAAAATTGAAAAAACTGCTGCGTCTGATTTTCGGGCGTACCACGCTGGGAACGCTGTTTCTGCTGATACAGATTCTTGTGCTCTTTGCCGGGTTTGACTGGTTTAGAGAGTACCTGATCTATATGTACGGTGGATCTGCGATGCTCAGTGCGCTGGTTTTGATCTATATTATCAGCGATGAGGGAAACAGCACGATCAAGTTGTCCTGGGTAGTGCCGATATTGATATTTCCGGTGTTTGGAACGCTGTTTTATCTGTTTTTGACGCTGCAGCCGGGCACGCGCCGCATTAACCGGCGGATCGAGGAGGTTGGGACAAAACTTCGTCCGTACCTTTTACAGGATCCGGAGGTGCTGGCACACTATGAGAGCATCAGCGCCAGCGGCGGCAATCTCGTCCGCTATATGAACCAGTACGGACGTTTCCCGGCGTATGAAAATACGGGGGTACGCTATTTCCCACTGGGAGATGATATGTTTCCAGTATTATTGGAAGAACTCAAAAAAGCGGAACATTTTATATTTATGGAATATTTTATCGTAGAACACGGAGTGATGTGGGATGCGATTTTACAGGTGTTAGAGACGAAGGTCGCCGAGGGCGTGGAAGTCCGGTTTATGTATGACGGCATGGGAAATCTCTTCACGTTGCCGCACGGCTATGAGAAAGCGATGCAGGAGAAAGGTATCCAGTGTAAGATTTTTGCGCCGGTGCGTCCGGCTCTCTCGAGTTACCAGAATAACCGCGATCACCGGAAAATCTGTGTGATCGATGGTCATACCGCGTTTACCGGGGGCGTGAACCTGGCAGATGAGTATATCAACCAGCGGGTGCGCTTCGGACATTGGAAGGACACGGCGGTCATGCTCAAGGGAAAAGCTGTAGACAGTTTTACAATGATGTTTTTGCAGCTCTGGGATGTGACGGAACGGGATGCGGAAGAATATCGCCGTTTTCTGTGTCCGGAGACATTTCATATGCCGGAGGGCATGGACTATGGCGGCTTTGTGATGCCGTATGCGGACAGCCCGCTCGACGGGGAAAATGTCGGCGAGTCGGTGTACCTCGATATTTTAGGGCGTTCACGCCGGTATGTGCACATCACGACCCCGTATCTGATTCTCGATGATACGACGCTGGCGGCGCTCAAGTTTGCGGCAAAGCGCGGCGTGGAGGTCATTATTATCATGCCGCATATACCGGATAAGTTATATGCGTACCTGCTGGCTCGCAGCTATTACGCGGAGCTTCTGCGGGCTGGTGTCCAGATCTATGAATACACGCCGGGCTTTATCCACGCGAAGATGTTTACGAGCGACGATGAGAAGGCGGTGGTCGGAACGATCAACCTTGATTTCAGAAGCCTGTATCTGCATTTTGAGTGCGCGTCCTATTTCTTCCGCAATGCGGTTGTGATGGATGTGGAAGAAGATTTCCAGAAAACACTTGCAAAGAGCGAGCGGATCACTCTGGAAAACTGCCGGAAGTATCCGTTTATCCGGCGGTTTGCGGGGAAGGCACTGCGGATTCTGGCGCCGCTTATGTAGGCGAAGGGAGAAAAACATGGAATGGCACGATGGAAAACACCGCTGCCGCTGGGCGAATCCAAAGAATGAATTGTATATCCGTTACCACGACGAGGAGTGGGGAAAGCTGGTTCGGGATGATGCGAAGCTCTTTGAAATGCTGATCCTTGAATGCTTTCAGGCAGGGCTTTCGTGGGAGTGCATTCTCAATAAGCGGGAGGCATTCCGCGCCGCGTTCGATGAATTTGACCTGGACAAGGTGTGCGGTTACGACGAGGCGAAGGAGGAAGCACTCCGGACCGCCCCGGGAATTGTACATAACCGGCTGAAAATTCATGCCGCTGTCACGAATGCACGGATATTCCGGGAAATTCAGAATGAATATGGGAGTTTTGACGCGTATCTGACTCACTGGACAGGAGATGCGGTGATTCATGAGACAGGCAAGGTCAGCTCGCCGCTCTCAGATGCAGTGTCGGCAGATCTCAAAAAGCGTGGGATGAAGTTTGCCGGGACGGTGATTATTTATTCGTATCTGCAGGCGGTCGGGCGGATTGAGTCGCATGAGGATGGATGCTTTCTGGGATATAAGGTGTAAAATAACAAGATGGCAGGTGCAGGGAAAAGGGCGTGCTGGCGGTTGTGCTGGCGGCGCTCATGGAGTGTTGCGGCAAAAAGAAGGATCTATAAAGTTTGGAAAGGGCGAAAAGGAACGCAGGCGGTACAGGTATGAAAGCAATCTCTATTTACACGATTACCCGAAATCAGAATACGGAATACCTTCAAAAGCTGGAACGACAGCTTTCGGGGCGGGATGTGTTTCTGAAAATACGGGAATGGGAGCTGGACAGCATGAAAGCGCTTGTTTCGGAGTTGGAGAGACATATGCAGGCGGTGTACGCACTGCGTTTTTTCTATTCGTTTCAGATTCCGAGACTGGGGAAAGAGTTTGATCTGCTTCAGATCAAGGAAGAACAAATTTTAAACCTTGAATTAAAGAGCGGACAGGTGTCGGATGAGGCGATCCGCAAGCAGCTCATACAAAACCGGTATTATCTGGCGGCGCTGGGAAAGCCGATTCGTTCGTACACTTATATTAGCAGCCAAAACCGCCTGGTGCGTCTGACGAATCATGACCGCATTGTGGAGGCGGACTGGGAACAGCTCTGCCGGGATTTGCAACAGGAGAGTGCTGATTATCTAGGCGATATCGAAGACTTGTTTCAGGCGGAGCTGTACCTGATTTCGCCGCTCACAGAGCCGGGACGGTTCTTAAAGAAAGAATATTTCCTGACATACCAGCAGAGGGATATTGAACGCCAGATTTTAAAGAAAATCCGGGCAGACCGGACGGGATATTTCTGGTTTACCGGGCTTCCGGGGACGGGAAAAACGCTGCTTTTATATGATATTGCGATGAAACTCTCCGGGCGGGAGCGGGTGTGCATGATCCACTGCGGTGAAGCGGGAAAAGAGTGGAAGGTGCTGCATGAGCGGCTGCGGCGGGTGGAGTACCTGGCGGAGGATAGTGTTCAAACGGGAGCGGAAATCAGGATTGAAGCATACAGCGCGATCTTAGTAGATGAGGCACACCTTCTGTCGCCCAATACATTGGAAATTTTGCTGGAGATCGGCAAAACGCGTCCGGTTATTTTTTCCAGTAACTGTGAGGATATGATTTCGCCGGAAGAATTGGAGCTGGGTGCAATAAAGCTCTTGGGGGAGCAGCCGGGAATCCAGACATTCCATCTGACGAATCGGATCCGTGCGAATGCAGAACTTTCCTATTTTATACAAAATATGATGCACCTGCCGCACGGACGCGGAATGCGGCGCTATCCCCATGTCGCGGTGGTTTATGCCAATGATGAGTCAGAAGCAGCTAATTTGCGGAATGATTACATCCGTCAGGGATATGAGTGCCAGAAATCCGATTGGCAGGAAAAACTGGAAAAGCAATCCGATTCTGCCGTAGAAATACAATCTCGCCATACGCGAGAAGTCGATCGCATGGTGCATCGGCTGGATGGGCGCTATTATTATGATGAAATGGGATATCTGCGCTCGACAGAGCGCGATGTGAGACATCTTTTTTATCAGCTCAGCGAGGCAAAAGAAGAACTGGCGCTGGTGGTGATGGGAAATGAGAAGCTGTATGGAACGCTGCTGAACTTGTTTTAAGGTGTTTTGAAGGAAAGGTTTTATATAAAATGTTGGAATGTGCTCAAAAAGCATATTTCCAACATTTTTTGTCGTTCATTATGCTAAGGACAAGAAAAAAGCCTCAGGCAGACACCTGAGGCCAGTTAAACTCGATTTAGGCTCTTTCAACTAAACCGGATCTTAAGCAAGAAGTACATACATACATCTTCTGAGCTCCGCCATTAGTTTTAACCTTAACAGACTTAACGTTAGCTTTCCACATTTTGTTAGATCTTCTATGTGAATGACTCACTGCATTACCAAAATGAGCAGCTTTCTCGCAGATTGCACACTTAGCCATCGTAGCACCTCCTTAACCGATCATTGGACTTCCTATTAAAATCCATAACAAAGGTATAATAGCAGAAAATAGGAAAATATGCAAGTGAAAAACCAAAAAAAATAAAAAAAGTTTTCGACAGATGTCTATTTTCTATTTCCTTTTTAACGTGGGTGGTGTATAATATACGCGTAAGCCATGAGTCATGCGGATAAAAAAGGCTGAAAAACGGTGTTGTGCTTGCACATAAGCCGTATTTCAGACATTTTTATCCATAGGGCGAAGCCCGTGAGCGAGATGGAGCGAAGCGGAATCGAGCTGCATGACGGGGTAGAGAGACGCATATATTTCATCCCACGCGCCGACACAGGAGCCGTCTCGGCTCCGCATGTCCAGCCCGTGAAGTACTCATCCCACGCGTCGACACAGGAGCCGTCCCGGCTCCGCATGTCCAGCCCGTGAAGTACTCATCCCACGCGTCGACACAGGAGCCGCCCCGGCTCCGCATGTCCAGCCCGTGAAGTATCCATCCCACGCGCCGACACAGGAGCCGCCCCGGCTCCGCATGTCCAGCCCGTAAAAAATCATGGCATAAAATTCGAATCAAACAAAAACAAGTAAAGAAACGGAGGCTGTCAATATGAAAGGACGCATCGACAATAAAATGGGTTCGATCCAGATCGATCCGGAAGTAATTGCAATGTACGCCGGAACGACAGCAGTAGAATGCTTCGGTATCGTTGGCATGGCGGCTGTCAGTATGAAAGATGGTCTGGTAAGACTGCTTAAAAGAGAAAGCCTGACACACGGCATCAACGTAGCCATCAAGGACAATGCACTCAGCATCGATTTCCACGTAATCGTGGCATACGGGGTCAGCATCTCTACCGTTGCGGACAACCTGATCGAGAGTGTAAAATATAAAGTAGAAGAGTTTACTGGCATGAAGGTTGAGAAAATCAGCATTTATGTTGAAGGCGTAAGAGTGATAGATTAAGGAGGAACAAACCCTGTGGGCATGAATTATATAGATGCCGGGATGTTAAAGAATGCATTTCTGGCTGGAGCAAAGGGCCTGGAGGCCAACAAGGAATGGATCAATGAGCTGAACGTATTTCCTGTTCCAGATGGAGATACCGGTACGAACATGACGATGACGATTCTGTCAGCCGCCAGAGAAGTGGCAGCCGTTGAAAATCCGACGATGGAGGCGCTGGCGAGGGCGATTTCCTCCGGTTCCCTGCGTGGCGCACGAGGCAATTCCGGCGTTATCCTTTCACAGCTCTTCCGCGGATTTACGAAAGAGATTAAGACGGTAGATGTCATTACGACGAGTGTTCTCTCAGACGCATTTAACCGTGCGACGGAGACAGCTTATAAGGCAGTTATGAAGCCGAAGGAAGGTACGATTCTGACTGTTGCCAAGGGAATGGCGGATAAAGCGGCAGAACTGGCACCGCAGACCGAGGACGTACTTGAATTTTCAGAGAAAGTATTGGAGTACGGCGAATATGTTTTAAGCCAGACACCGGAGATGCTTCCGGTTTTGAAAGAGGCAGGTGTAGTGGATTCTGGCGGACAGGGTCTGATTCAGGTTATCAAGGGCTGTATTGAGGGCTTAAAAGGAAAAGTCGTGGATATCGACGCGGCAGTTACTCCGTCTGTATCGGGAAATGGAGCGGCAAAAACAGCAACAGGCGCCGGAAGCACGCAGGCAGCGGATATCCGTTTTGGTTATTGTACGGAATTTATTATCAATGCAGAAAAACCGGCGGATGAGACGACAGAGCAGGAACTGAAAGATTATCTGAGCACGATCGGCGACTCCCTGGTAGTTGTGGCAGATGATGATATTGTCAAGATTCACGTTCATACAAACGATCCAGGTCTGGCGATTCAGAAAGCACTGACCTACGGTTCCCTGTCCCGCATCAAGATTGACAATATGCGTGAGGAACATCAGGAGAAACTGATCAAAGATTCCGAACGTCTGGCGGCACAGCAGAAGGCAGAAGAGGAAGCCAAAGAGAAGAAGGAAGAACCACGCAAGAAATATGGATTTATCGCCGTATCGGTCGGAGAAGGTCTTTCTGAGATTTTCAAGGGTATCGGCGCTGACTATATCATCGAGGGCGGACAAACGATGAATCCGAGTACGGAGGATATGCTGGAAGCAATCGAAAAAGTCCATGCCGAGACAGTTTACATTCTGCCGAACAATAAAAATATTATTCTGGCGGCAGAGCAGGCAAAGAGCCTGTCAGAAGATACCAAGGTATATGTAGTTCCGTCCAAGACGGTTCCGCAGGGTATCACGGCGCTGATTAATTTTGCTCCGGATCTGACGGCGGAAGAAAATATGGAACAGATGACCGAGGAGATGAGCCACGTTAAGACCGGTCAGATTACCTACGCAGTCCGCAATACATCGATCGATGGTATGGAGATCGCAGAGGGCGATATCATGGGGATCGGCGACAGCGGCATGCTGGCAGTTGGCAAGAATATCGAGGAGACCGCGATGGAGTCACTTCGTAAGATGGTAGATGATGAGTCTGAGCTTGTGACGATCTATTATGGTGAGGATGTCACGGAAGAGGACGCAGAGGCATTCTGTGAGAAAGCCCGCAAAGAATTTACATCCTGCGAATTTGAATGCCAGAATGGCGGGCAGCCGATTTACTATTATATGATTTCGGTAGAGTAGATTTAGGTCGTTTAAAGTGATTGAAATGCGTTAAATGAATCTGCACTATTGGCTGAGAAAATGCAGATAACGAGAAAATGAATTTTCTATGTGATAGCGCAGATAAAACATTTGACGTATAAAACAAAATAATTCATAAGTATGAAATGAGGCAGGTCAGGGGAGAGATCCCTGCGTCCTGCCTCTCTTTCATTCCAATGTATTCCCGGATTTTTTGTCCGGTAACTGTCCGCGTGGCTGATTTTCCGGAGAATATTCTGAAAAGCAGGAGGAGATAAATGGAACAGCAGAATATAACCGCTGTCAAGGGCATCGGTGAAAAGACGGCAAAGCTATTTCAAAAAATAGGCGTGGAAACGGTGGAAGAACTGCTCCATTATTATCCGCGTGCTTATGACGAGTTTAAGGAACCGCAGCCGATCGCGGAACTGAAGGAAGATACGATCGCGGCAGTCGGCGGAATCCTGGCAAAAACGGCGGATGTGGTGCGGTATGGAGCGCGCCTGCAGGTTACGACGGCTGGATTGCGGGACAGCGGAGGCACACTGGCGCTGGCATGGTACAATATGCCCTATCTGCGCGGGACGCTCAAGGCGGGGGAACGCTTTATTTTCCGTGGTCGTGTGGTAAAAAAACGGGGAAGACTTACGATGGAGCAGCCGGAGATCTACCGCCCGGAACAGTATGCGAAAGTCGTGTCGTCTATGCAGCCGGTTTACGGACAGACGAAGGGACTTGGCAATAAGACGATCGCAAAGGCAGTCACGGAAGCCCTCACGATGCGCCAGATGGAACGGGAATATCTGCCGGCTGGTCTGCGGGAAAAGTACGGATTGGCGGAAATCAACTATGCGCTGGAGCACATCCATTTTCCGGCAAACCGGGAAGAACTGATGTTTTCCCGGAAACGTCTTGTGTTTGATGAATTTTTCATGTTCCTGATGTCGGTGCGCCTGCTCAAAGACAAAAAAGAAGATAAAAAGAGCGCATATCCATTTACGTTTTCTGGGGAAATGGCGTCGGTGGAAGAGCGCCTCCCATATGCTCTGACCGGGGCACAGAAAAAGGTAATCCGGGAGGTGTACGCCGATTTGTCCGGCGGGCATATCATGACCCGATTGATTCAGGGCGACGTTGGTTCGGGTAAGACGATTGTGGCGATTCTGGCGTTGCTGCAGGCGGCGGCAAATGGATATCAGGGGGCGCTGATGGTGCCGACAGAGGTACTGGCGCGCCAGCATTACGAGTCGATGACCGAATTGTTTGCGTCGCTGGGAATCACATATCGTCCGGTGCTTCTGACCGGTTCGATGACAGCGAAGGAAAAACGGCATGCCAGAGAGTCGATTGAAAATCATGAGGCAGATATCGTGATTGGAACCCACGCGCTGATTCAGGAAAAAGTGGTGTACGACAATCTGGCATTGGTAATCACGGATGAACAGCACCGTTTTGGAGTGGTACAGCGGGAAATGCTGAGCAAAAAAGGCGGCGAGCCGCATGTGCTTGTCATGAGTGCGACGCCGATCCCGCGGACGCTGGCGATTATTTTATATGGGGATCTTGATATTTCCATCATCGATGAACTTCCGGCAAACCGGCAGCAGATCAAGAACTGTGTCGTGAACCGTGAATTTCGCCCGAATGCCTACCGTTTCATCGAAAATGAAGTCCGCGCCGGCCGTCAGGCATACGTCATCTGCCCGATGGTCGAGCCGAGCGAGATGCTGGAGGCAGAGAACGTCATCGATTATACCGAAGAGCTGCGCCGCGCCCTGTCCCCGTCGATCCGGGTGGAATATCTGCACGGAAAGATGAAGGGAAAAGAAAAAAATGCGATCATGGAAGCATTTGCGGCAAATGAGATTCATGTGCTGGTATCCACCACGGTCATCGAGGTCGGAATCAATGTCCCGAATGCTACCGTTATGATGATCGAAAATGCCGAGCGTTTCGGTCTGGCGCAGCTCCATCAGCTCCGCGGCCGTGTCGGTCGAGGAAAAGATCAGTCCTACTGCATCATGGTCAACGCCTCCGGCGAGGAAGACGCCGGAAAGCGGCTGGATATTCTCAATAAGTCAAATGACGGCTTCTACATCGCCTCCGAAGACTTAAAACTGCGCGGTCCCGGCGACCTATTTGGCGTCCGCCAGAGCGGTGATCTCGAATTCCATTTAGCAGATATATTTGCAGATGCAGATATATTGAAGGCAGTTTCGGATGAAGTGAAGAGATTAATGGATAAAGATCCGCTGTTGGAGGCGGAGGAGAATCAGGAGCTGAAACGGAAGATGAATGGGTATTTAGAGAGAGGATGGGAGAAGGTGAATTTGTGATGGGGATGGATTGAATTGCAAATCGCGGTTTGAGTAGATTAATTAGAAAAAGCTCCTGCATACACAGAATGAACATTCATCTGTGTATGCAGGAGTTTTTTGAAATTTCCAGCCGTTTATCAGCCGTCAATTCTCATTACATCTGTCCCTCGTTATACCGCTTAATCAGCTTCTGGATCTTCGCCGTCGGTGTCAGTGCGTTCTCCAGAGATACGTTATGGTTCAGGGAGTTGATGATTGCAGCGATAAACTTGCTCATATCAGCTTCTACATACCAGTCACGTTTAAGAAGTTCCGGCGTGTGGTAGTTTAAGTTGGTGGTTACGACGCAGTCGAGGTAACCTTTTGCGAAAAATTCGTCGAATTTCTCAAGTCCGTTGGTGAACAGACCGAAGGTAGCGCATACAACGACGCGTTTTGCCTTGCGCTCTTTGAGGGCGCGGCAGGTGTCCAGCATGCTCTCGCCGGAGGAGATCATGTCATCGATGATGAGAACGGTCTTTCCTTCAACGGAAGAACCTAAGAACTCATGGGCAACGATCGGGTTACGTCCATTGACAACACGGGAGTAATCGCGGCGTTTGTAGAACATACCCATGTCAACACCCAGGTTGTTTGCCAGATATACGGCGCGGGACATAGCGCCCTCGTCCGGGCTGATAACCATTAGGTTGTCCTTGTCGATCTTTAAGGTTTTGTCATGGTTCAGTAATGCCTTGATAAACTGGTAGGTCGGCATGAAATTATCAAAACCGCTTAACGGAATGGAGTTCTGTACACGCGGGTCATGTGCATCGAAGGTAATGATGTTGCTTACGCCCATCTGAATCAGTTCTTCGAGCATCATCGCGCAGTCAAGGGATTCACGACCGCTGCGCTTGTGCTGGCGTCCTTCATATAAGAACGGCATGATAACATTGACACGATGTGCGGTAGCAATGGATGCGCCGATGATACGTTTTAAATCCTGATAATGGTCGTCCGGGGACATATGATTGGTAAATCCGCTCATTTTGTAGGTCAGGCTGTAGTTGGTTACATCGACCATGGCGTAAATATCGGTACCACGGACAGACTCATTGACGATGCCTTTTGCTTCACCGCTTCCGAAACGCGGGCACGCGCAGTCAAGCATGTAGGAATCAGCATCATAGCCGCGGTACTGTAAATTTTCCTGACGTTTTTTCAGGACTTCAATATCGTTGCGGCGGAAATTGATAATGTGGGAGTTGACTTTCTCAGCCAGATCCCGGCAGCTCTCCAGTGCGGCAATTTTAAGCGGCGCAACCGGAAGCGTGTCATTAAACACGTAGTCATTCGACATGATTATACCTCCAAACAGTGTAGGTCCTTCGATGCATGCGGGCAGAGCGTACAAGTTTGTCTGCCATTTGCAGGACATAATACAACTACTTTATACCATTTTATGATAAGAAACGTCAATAGCAAATGAGAAAATTACAAAAAAAATCAAATATTTGGCGTGCTTCCCCAAAAATCCACATCTGCGAATCGGAAGCACAACTTTACAAAAAAGCTGATTACTGTTAATATAATACTGGATTCTTAGGGTTTAAAAATATTTGAAATGAGGATTTTATAAATGAAAAAAGGTCATCTGATAAAATCGGTCGATCCGGGCTCGATTGCGGAGGAAATGGAGCTGGAGCCGGGGGACGTCCTTTTGACGATCGATGGAGATGAGATAGAGGATATTTTTGATTATGAATATAAGATAAACAGCGAGGAGATCACGCTGCTGGTCCGCAAGAAGAACGGCGAGGAGTGGGAACTGGATATCGTAAATGAGTATCAGGATCTGGGGATTACCTTTGAAAATGGTCTGATGAGCGATTATCGTTCCTGCAGGAATAAGTGCATCTTCTGTTTCATCGACCAGATGCCGCCAGGCATGCGTGAGACACTGTATTTTAAGGACGATGATTCCAGACTTTCGTTCCTGCAGGGCAACTATATCACGCTGACGAATATGAAGGATAAGGATATTGAGCGGATTATCCGGTTTAAGCTGGCGCCGATCAATATTTCAGTGCAGACGACAAATCCGGAGCTGCGCTGCAAGATGCTTCATAACCGTTTTGCCGGTGAGGCACTCCAGAAAATCGACCGCCTGTATGAGGCGGATATCCCGATGAATGGTCAGATCGTTTTATGCCGGGGCGTCAATGACGGGGCGGAGTTAGACCGTTCGATCCGTGATCTGACGAAATACATTCCGGCGATGCAGAGTGTTTCGGTCGTGCCGGTCGGTCTCTCGAAGTACCGCGATGGTCTGTATCCGCTTGAGCCGTTTACACCGGAGCAGTTGGGCGATACCATTGATTTGATAGAGAAATGGCAGAAGAAGATCTATGCGGAACACGGTATTCACTTCATTCACGCCAGCGATGAGTTTTACATGGGCGCCGGGCGCCCGCTTCCGGAAGCGGATCGCTATGATGGCTATATCCAGCTGGAAAATGGGGTCGGCATGATTCGCCTGATGGAGGAGGAGATAGCCGAGGCTCTGGAGCAGCTGCATCCGGGCGAGGCTGGCGAGGTGTGTCCGGAGGAGATTTCGATTGCAACGGGACGGCTGGCTGCCCCGTATATTGAGCAGTATGTAGAGCGCGTGTGCCGCCAGTTCCCGGGGAAAAAGGTACATGTATATGCGATCCGCAATGACTTCTTTGGTGAGCGGATCACGGTGGCGGGGCTGATCACGGCAAAGGATCTGATTGCACAGTTAAAGGAACAGCCGCTTGGCAGCCGCCTGCTGCTTCCAAGCGCCATGTTCCGAAGTGGCGAGGAGACATTTCTGGATGATCTGACCCGCACGGATGTACAAAATGCTTTACAAGTTCCGGTGGATATTGTAAAATCAAGCGGACGTGATTTTGTGGAAGCAATTCTGGCTCCTGTGAAGGAGGAAAGCTCCAGGCATGGCGAGTATGAGCCGGATCCGGAGGAATTTGCCGCTCAGATGGATGATAACTGGCAGGAAGAAGATCTGGATGGCGTACAGGTGTACGCATATGAGCCGGAAGACCTGGATTAGGATGCCCCGGACGAAGTCGTTTGTTTTGAAGAGGAAGACTTAGATCTGGAGGATGAGAAAGAAACGTGATGGCTGGAAATACAGTGGAAAACGTGCTTTCGGACACACAGAAAGAAAGCGTCTGGATGTGAAATGCATCACAATGAATGAAACAAGTAACTGGACAATAAAAATAGCAGTTGTGGATTTACAAACCAGTTGCGGAGCATGAAAATAAATGGAGGCATAAATATGAAAAAGAAACCGGTGGTGGCGGTCGTTGGACGTCCAAACGTGGGAAAATCCACCCTTTTCAACGTCCTTGCGGGCGATATGATTTCGATTGTAAAAGATACTCCAGGTGTAACGCGTGACCGTATTTACGCGGACTGTACCTGGTTAGACCATTCTTTTACTCTGATCGATACTGGCGGTATCGAGCCGGATACGAAGGATATTATCCTGTCCCAGATGCGTGAGCAGGCGGAGATCGCGATCGCGACGGCGGATGTGATCCTGTTTATCGTAGATGTGCGTCAGGGCATGACCGATTCGGATTCCAAGGTGGCGGATATGCTGCGTAAATCGAGAAAACCGGTTGTTCTGGCGGTCAATAAAGTAGACAATCCGGCGAAATTTGGCAATGACGTCTATGAGTTCTACAACCTCGGTATCGGTGATCCGGTAGCGATCTCGGCAGCCTCTCGTCTGGGATTGGGCGATCTGCTGGATGCAGTCGTGGCACATTTCCCGGAGGGAAGCGGCGACGAGGAAGAGGATGACCGTCCGAGAGTGGCGATTGTCGGAAAACCAAACGTAGGTAAATCTTCTATTATAAATAAGCTTCTGGGCGAGAACCGCGTCATCGTATCGGATATCGCCGGTACGACCCGCGATGCAGTCGATACAGAGATTGTCCGCAACGGTACCGAGTATGTCTTTATCGATACGGCAGGTCTGCGCCGCAAGAGCAAGATCAAGGAGGAGCTGGAGCGCTACAGCATCATCCGTACCGTAACGGCGGTTGAGAGAGCGGATGTGGTTCTGATGGTCATCGACGCGAAAGAGGGAGTAACCGAGCAGGATGCAAAGATTGCCGGTATCGCCCATGAGCGTGGAAAAGGTATTATCATCGTGGTAAATAAATGGGATGCGATCGATAAGACCGATAAGACTATTTATGAGTACACCAATAAGATTAAGACCGTTCTGTCCTTTATTCCGTATGCGGAGTTCGTGTTCGTATCCGCACTGACCGGACAGCGTATGAATAAGCTGTTTGAGATGATCGACATGGTGCGCGAAAATCAGACACTGCGTATTGCAACCGGCGTTCTCAATGAGATCCTGGCAGAGGCAGTGGCACTGCAGCAGCCGCCGTCTGACAAGGGCAAGCGTTTAAAGCTCTACTATATGACACAGGTAGCGGTCAAACCGCCGACATTCGTTGTGTTTGTCAATGATAAGGAACTGATGCATTTCTCATATACACGGTATCTCGAGAACAAGATCCGTGACGCATTCGGATTCAAGGGAACTTCCTTAAAATTCCTGATCCGCGAGAGAAAGGGGAAGGATCAATAATGGAACGTCTCATCTGTATTGTGATTGGCTATATCTTTGGTCTGATCCAGTCCGGCTATCTGTATGGAAAGGCGAATCATATGGATATCCGCCAGTACGGCAGCGGAAATGCCGGTTCTACGAACGTCCTGCGTGTGATGGGAAAGAAAGCGGGCGCGATCGTATTTTTAGGGGACTTTTTCAAGGCGGTGTTTGCAATGGCAGTCTGCCGTCTGCTGTTTAAGGGAAATGCGGACGTGGATCTTCTTGCGTTGTATGCGGGTCTGGGAGTCACACTCGGTCACAATTTCCCGTTTTACCTGAAATTCAAGGGCGGCAAGGGAATTGCCTGCATGGCGGGCATCATGACAGCGATGGATCTGCGGATTACGCTGACCTGTTTCGTGATTTTCTCCGTGACGGTGTTCCTGACCCGCTATGTATCGCTTGGTTCGATTCTTGTGTCGATCACCTTTTTTGCAGAGCTTGTGATCTTTGAGAGCATGGGTTCCTACCGGGTAAGCACGCCGAACCGCATCCAGTTCTATGCACTGGGCGCGATTCTGATGTGCATGGCGATCTGGCGCCATCGGAGCAATATTGGGCGTCTGTTGTCCGGCACAGAAAATAAACTGGGCGCGAAGAAATCATGAGAGAAGAAGAGAGAAAAGCAGGTCGGGAGGTATCAGGATGGCAGCAGTAGGAATTATCGGAGCCGGAACCTGGGGCACAGCCCTGGCGGTGCTTCTGAACAATAATGGACACGATGTGACAATCTGGTCCGCATTTGATACAGAGATCCAGGAAATGAGCCGCACCAGACGGCACAAAAATCTGCCGGAGGTTGTACTTCCGGATCAGATCCAGATGACAGCGGATCTGCGCACCGCGATGGCGGAGAAGGATATGCTGATTATGGCGGTTCCGTCCGTCTATGTCCGCAGTACGGCGGCGAAGATGAAGGAATACCTGCGTTACGGTCAGATTGTTGTGGATGTAGCGAAAGGAATCGAGGAGCAGAGTCTTATGACGATGTCACAGGTCATCGAGGAGGAACTTCCGCTGGCGGAGGTAGCCGTCCTTTCCGGACCGAGCCATGCCGAGGAGGTGAGCCGGGGATTGCCGACCACCTGTGTGGCAGCGGCGCACCGCAAAAAGACTGCCGAGTTCATGCAGAGTGTGTTTATGAGCCCGGTGTTCCGTGTTTACACCAGCCCGGATATGCTGGGCGTGGAAATTGGCGCGGCTCTTAAAAATGTCATTGCGCTGGCAGCCGGTACCGCGGATGGGTTGGGATGCGGCGATAACACAAAGGCGGCGCTGATCACCCGCGGAATTGCGGAGATTGCCCGTCTGGGTATTGCAATGGGCGGAAAACAGCAGACCTTCTACGGATTATCCGGCATCGGTGATTTGATCGTAACCTGTGCGAGCATGCACAGCCGCAACCGCCGGGCGGGGATCCTGATTGGAAAGGGATATACGATGGATGAGGCGATGAAGGAAGTGCAGATGGTTGTCGAGGGCGTTTATTCTGCGAAAGCCGGTCTTCTGCTGGCGCAGAAATACGGCTGCGATATGCCGATCGTTTCCCAGGTCAATCAGGTGCTGTTTGACGGAAAATCTCCGAAAGAGGCGCTGGCGGATCTGATGATGCGCGATCCGCGGATCGAATCGAGCGATCTTCCGTGGGAAGGATAATTCAGGCGGTAGCCGTTTTTCTGAATTTGAGTGATTAAATTCGGGAAAATAGCAATGAGATCTACTATGTTTTTCTGGAAAATGCAGGTGTCCACGTCAGGTGGACAAAAGCTTATAAAAGTGTTTGCTATAACCTGTAAGAATACTTAATATAACTACGAGATCTGGAAAAGAGAGAATTTAGCGAAAAAAAACGAAAATCCGCTAAATTCCCTCTTTTTTAAGTGGTTTTTGTATTGACAATTAGAGGGGTAAAATTTATAATTGCCTCATTCAAATAGTTGTTGTATTCCATTGCAGCATAGAATTGGAGGAGAATATTATGAAAAAAAGAGTAGTTAGTCTTGGACTTGCAGCCATGATGGCGATGTCTATGACCGCTTGCGGTGGCTCTGGAAATGCGAGCACTTCTGAATCAGCAGCAGAAGACGCACAGGGCGCAGAGGGAGCTGACGGCGAAGTATTTAAAATCGGCGGCATCGGACCGATCACCGGTGCGGCTGGCGCTTACGGCGAGGCTGTAAAGAATGGTACTGAGCTGGCAATCAATGAGATCAACGAGGCTGGCGGTATCAATGGTTACCAGGTAGCGTTCAACTTCCAGGATGATGAGAATGATCCGGAGAAGGCGATCAACGCATATAATACCTTAAAAGACTGGAACATGCAGATGCTTCTTGGCACCGTTACTTCCAAGCCGTGTATCGCAGTTGTAGCAGAGACAACAGCAGATAACCTGTTCCAGCTGACTCCGTCCGGATCTGCTGTTGAGAGTATTTCCGGCGACAACGCATTCCGCGTATGCTATTCTGACCCGGATCAGGGACGTGCATCCGCTCAGTACATCGGCGAGCACAAACTGGCAACTAAGATCGCTATCATCTACGACAGCTCCAGCGAATACTCCGATGGTATCCGCGAGTCCTTCGTAGCAGAGGCTCCGAATCAGGGTCTGGAGGTAGTAGCCAGTGAGGCATTTACATCTGATAACAATACCGATTTCTCCGTACAGCTTGATAAAGCAAAAGAGTCCGGCGCTGATCTGGTATTCCTGCCGATCTACTATCAGGAGGCATCTGTTATCCTGAAACAGGCAAACGATAAAGATTTCCACCCGCAGTTCTTCGGCTGTGATGGTATGGACGGTATCCTGAGCGTTGATGGCTTTGATAAGTCCTTAGCAGAAGGTCTGATGCTTCTGACTCCGTTCTCCGTAGACGAGGAGTCCAGCCAGGACTTCGTAACTGCTTATCGTGATGCTTACGGCATCGACCCGCTTCAGTTCGCAGCAGATGCTTACGACGGCGTATATGCAATTAAGGCAGCTGCAGAGAAGGCAGAGATCACACCGGATATGAGCACTTCCGATATCTGCGATGCACTGAAAACAGCTATGACTGAGATCCAGATCGATGGTCTGACCGGTACAGAGATGCACTGGACGGCAGAAGGCGAGCCGCAGAAAGCGCCGAAAGCTGTAGAGATCAAAGACGGCAAATATGAGATGATGCAGTAATTAAAAATTTAAAAACTTCAGAACCGTTGCGGCTATATGTATGTAGCTCTGATGGGACTGTTACTGGATGTCCGGCGGCACAGATGGCTGCCGGGCATTTAGTAACAGCTTTCTTTTTAAAACGGTTCACTGCACATGCTTGCCTGCGACGACGACTGGGTGTTTGCTTTCTGCGGACTGCGAGACGGTCATGTTTGTTCTGCTAAATTCGGTCACAGGTAAACATGTGCAGCGAAATGCGTGTACAGGGAAATGCGAAAACGTAGAAACAAAGAGGTAGGTGTATACATATGAGTTTTCTTTCTTATTTAATCAATGGCATCAGTCTGGGAAGTGTCTATGCGATCATTGCACTGGGCTACACCATGGTTTATGGCATCGCGCGTATGCTGAACTTCGCACACGGCGATATCATCATGGTAGGCGGTTTCACAGTGTTTACGATTGTCACAACGATGGGCGGTTCTCCGGTTGTGGGTATTCTGGCTTCGGTGGTTGTGTGTACAGTGCTGGGCGTTACCATCGAGCGAGTTGCATACAGACCGTTGCGTGACGCGTCCCCGCTGGCAGTTCTGATCACCGCGATCGGTGTCAGTTATCTGCTCCAGAACGTGGCGCTTCTGATTTTTGGTTCCAATGCGAGACAGTTTACATCAGTTATTACTGTACCGGCATTAAAGCTGGCTGGCGGCAAGCTTTCGATCTCCAGTGTCACGATCGTGACGATTTTAAGCTGTATCGTGATTATGGCTGCCCTGATGGCATTTATCAATAAGACGAAAATGGGACAGGCGATGCTGGCGGTTTCTGAGGATCGCGGTGCGGCAACCTTGATGGGTATCAATGTAAACCGCACGATCTCCGTAACCTTTGCGATTGGTTCCGCTCTGGCGGCAGTAGCAGGCGTGCTGCTCTGCTCGGCGTACCCGTCCCTGTCTCCGTACACCGGTTCCATGCCGGGTATCAAGGCATTCGTGGCAGCGGTATTTGGCGGTATCGGTTCGATCCCGGGCGCATTTATCGGCGGTATCCTGCTTGGTATCATTGAAAACCTTGCCAAGGCGTATATTTCCTCCCAGCTTTCTGACGCGATCGTATTCTCTGTCCTGATTATCGTGCTTCTGGTCCGCCCGACCGGTATTCTCGGCAAGAAGATGACGGAGAAAGTATAATAGAGAAAATTATACGATGGTTCATGCCGGGGACTTTTGAAACGGAAAGTGCCGTGTGAAAACAAGATGGTGCATGAACTGCAATAAGCAAGAGAAAGTGCAGGTGTTTAAAATGAATGCATATAAAAATAAAATTCGGATTCAGAATGCGATCACATATGCGATTGTAATCGGCTGTTACATTCTGATTCAGATTATGATGGCAGGCGGCCATGTAAACAGTCTTTTAAGGGGTATTCTGGTTCCACTTTGTACCTATACGATTTTGGCGGTTTCCTTAAACCTCACGGTTGGTATCCTCGGTGAGCTGAGCCTGGGTCATGCCGGATTCATGTGTGCGGGTGCGTTTTCAGGTGCATTTTTTAATCATGCCATGAAAAATCTGATCGCAAGCAACCAGGTACGCTTCATTCTGGCGCTCTTTGTCGGTGCGGCGGTAGCAGCGGTATTTGGTATCCTCATCGGTATTCCGGTTCTGCGTCTGAAAGGAGACTATCTGGCGATTGTAACGCTGGCATTCGGTGAGATCGTTAAAAATATTATCAATGTTCTGTACGTCGGCATCGACGGAAACGGAATCCACGTTTCCATGAAAGATGTAGCTTCCTTAAAGCTGGCAGCGGACGGTCAGGTGATCATCAAGGGTGCACAGGGTATCACAGGTACACCGAAGACGGCGACCTTTACGATCGGCATTATCCTGGTACTCCTGACCCTGTTTATTGTATTGAATATCATCAATTCCCGGACAGGCCGTGCGATCATGGCGATCCGCGACAACCGTATTGCGGCAGAGTCTGTGGGTATCAATATCACGAAATACAAACTGATGGCATTTACCATCTCTGCTTCCTTAGCCGGTGTGGCAGGCGTTCTGTACGCACACAACCTGGCGACGCTGGCAGCGACCCCGAAAAGCTTCGGTTATAATATGTCCATTATGATCCTTGTATTTGTGGTTCTGGGCGGCATCGGAAATATCCGTGGTTCCATGATCGCGGCGGTTATCTTAACCCTGCTTCCGGAGATGCTTCGAAGCCTCAATAATTACCGTATGCTGATTTACGCGGTCGTCCTGATTGTAATGATGCTTTTGACCTCCAGTCCGAAGGCGATCGAGGTCCGCGGGCGCATCTTTTCATCATTCCGGAAAAAGAAGACAGAAGGGGAGGCGTAAATCATGGCAATGCTGGATGTAAAAAATTTAAGTATTTCTTTTGGCGGTCTGAAAGCGGTCGATGATTTCAGCATCACGATAGAAAAAGGACAGCTCTACGGCCTGATTGGACCGAACGGCGCTGGTAAAACGACTATTTTCAACCTTTTGACGGGCGTGTACAAGCCGGATGGCGGACGGATTCTGCTGGATGGAAAGGACATTACCGGTCACAAGGCAATCCAGATCAATCAGGCAGGCATCGCGAGAACCTTCCAGAATATCCGTCTGTTCAAGGAGCTGAGCGTGCTTGACAATGTAAAGGTTGGTCTTCACAACCATCATAAATATTCTACGCTGAGCGGCATTCTGCGTCTTCCGTCCTATTACAAGGTTGAGAAAGAGATGGATGAGCGCGCGATGGAGCTTTTGAAGGTGTTTGACCTCGACAAAGAGTTTGATTATAAGGCATCGAACCTCCCATACGGCAAGCAGAGAAAGCTGGAGATCGCCAGAGCGCTGGCGACCGAGCCGAAGCTTCTGCTTCTTGACGAGCCGGCAGCCGGCATGAACCCGAATGAGACGGCAGAGCTGATGAAGACGATCCGTTTCGTGCGCGATCATTTTGATATGACCGTACTTCTCATTGAGCATGATATGAAGCTGGTCTCCGGTATCTGCGAGCGCCTGACGGTCTTAAACTTCGGTCATATGCTGGCAGAGGGACCGACCAGCGAAGTACTCAGCAATCCAGAAGTTATCAAAGCATATCTGGGAGAATAGGGGGAAGTTTCGTATGTCAATGCTGGAAGTAAAAGATTTACAGGTATATTATGGTGTGATACAGGCACTCAAGGGAATTTCCTTTGAGGTAGAACAGGGCGATGTGGTAGCGCTGATCGGTGCCAACGGAGCCGGAAAGACGACGACGCTTCACACGATCACGGGTCTGCTGCCGTCCAAGGCAGGCAATATCACATTTGAGGGAACGGATATTACCCATGTACCGGGCTATAAGCTGGTATCAATGGGAATCGCCCACGTGCCGGAGGGGCGCCGTGTGTTCGCTTCCCTGACGGTTCTCCAGAACCTGAAAATGGGTGCGTATACGAGAAATGACAAGAAGGAAATTGAAGATACGATCGAAATGATTTACAAGCGTTTCCCGCGTCTGAAAGAGCGCAAGAACCAGCTTGCCGGAACTTTGTCCGGCGGCGAGCAGCAGATGCTTGCGATGGGACGCGCCCTCATGAGCCACCCGCGCCTGATCGTCCTCGACGAGCCGTCGATGGGTCTGTCCCCACTCTATGTTAATGAGATTTTCGATATTATCCAGGAAATCAACAAGGACGGAGTGACCGTTCTTCTGGTCGAGCAGAATGCGAAAAAAGCGCTCTCCATTTCCAATAAAGCATATGTGCTTGAGACGGGCAATATCGTTCTGAGCGGTGATGCGAAAGAACTGATGAATAATGAGAGAGTGAAGAAGGCTTATCTGAGCGAATAAAAATGTTCTGTGAGCCGGAGCTTTCCAAATGGGAATATTCATAACCCCCTTATGGTCTGAATACATTGTATCAGCAGACCAAGGGGGTATTTTTATGGATCATTTTAATGTATACAGCGATATCCAGGCGCGAACCGGCGGCGAGATCTATATTGGGGTGGTTGGTCCGGTTCGGACAGGGAAATCGACCTTTATTAAGCGCTTTATGGAACTTCTCGTCCTTCCGGGGCTGGAAGATGTCCATGCCCGCGAGCGTGCCCGGGATGAACTTCCCCAGTCTTCGGCGGGGAAAACGATCATGACAACGGAACCGAAATTTATCCCTAAAGAGGCGGCAAAGCTCTCGCTTGGGGACGGTGTGGAGGTGCGGGTCCGCCTGATCGACTGCGTCGGTTTCATGGTGGAGGGCGCTGCCGGTCATATTGAAAACGAGAAAGAACGCATGGTGCGGACGCCGTGGTATGAGGAGGAGATCCCATTTACAGCGGCAGCCGAGCTGGGAACGCGCAAGGTCATCACGGATCATTCGACGATCGGGCTTGTGGTTACGGCGGACGGCAGTTTCGGGGAGTTGAAACGGGAGAATTATGTTCCGGCGGAAGAGAAGACCGTGCAGGAACTGAAAAAACTGGGAAAGCCGTTTCTGGTGCTTTTAAACTCGCAGAAACCGTATTCGGAGGAGACGCGGGCGCTGGCAGCCCGGATGACCGAAAAATACGAGGTGCAGGTGCTCCCAGTCAACTGTGAACAGCTGCGCGCCGAGGATATCCGGGAGATTCTGGGGCAGGTGCTTCTGGAATTCCCGGTCACGGAGATCGATTTTTCGATTCCGAAATGGCTGGAGATTCTGCCAAACAGCCATTGGCTTAAATCGGAGGTCATACAGGCAGTCCGGGGGATGATGGATCGGACGGTACATATGCGCGATGTGGCGTTGGCGCTGCCGGAGGAAACCGGGGAAGCGATCCGCCGGATCCGGATTGTATCAATGAAAATGGATGATGGCAGCGTTCAGGCGGTGGTCGAGCTGGACGACGGGCATTATTATCAGATCCTCAGCGAGTATGTGGGAATGCCGATCGAGGGCGAGTACCAGCTGATGCAGACCTTGAAGCGGTTGGCGTCGATGCAGAGCGAGTATGAAAAGGCATCCGTGGCGCTCACGCAGGCGCGCAAGAAGGGCTATGGGGTTGTCACGCCGGAACGCGGGGAGATCGTCCTCGATGAGCCGCAGGTGGTGCGCCACGGCAATAAATATGGAGTCAAAATGAAAGCGCAGGCGCCGTCCATCAATCTCATCAAGGCGCAGATTGAGACTGAGATCGCGCCGATTGTGGGAAATGAACAGCAGGCAGAGGATTTGATCCGATACATCCGGGAGAATGCTGGAAAAGGTGAGGAAGGCATCTGGGAAACCAATATTTTTGGAAAATCAATCGCCCAGATCGTCGATGACGGGATTCAGGCCAAGATCTCCCAGCTCACTGAGGACTGCCAGGTGAAGCTGCAGGATACGCTGCAGAAAATCATCAATGACAGCAATGGGGGGATGATCTGTATTATTATATAATAGAATAGGTCTGGCTCTTGTTGGGAAAATGGTGCGTTGTCTGGAATGGGAATGTGGGACAGATAAGGTGATTTTATGAAAATTTTATCGAAACTTTATCGGGGAAATTGCAAAATTGTCAGAAATCAGTTATAATGAAGCTAATAGCAAAAACATTTTCCGCAAGGGGTATGCGGAAACATAAACGACAGAACAGGGGGCTGATTTTATGAGGCTTACATTTATCGGTGCGGATCATGAGGTTACAGGCAGCTGTCATTTCCTGGAGGCAAGCGGACTGAATATTCTGATTGACTGCGGTATGGAACAGGGGATCAACAAGTATGAAAATGCAGAACTTCCGATTCCGTATTCGGATGTGGACTATGTGTTGGTGACGCACGCCCATATCGATCATGTGGGATTGCTTCCACTTATCTATGCGAGGGGATTCCGCGGACAGATTATGGCGACGCGCGCGACCTGCGATCTGTGTGATATCATGCTGAAAGATTGCGCCCATATCCAGGAGTCAGAAGCGGAGTGGAAAAACCGGAAAGCCATGCGTGCCGGAAAACCGGAGGTGACACCGATTTACACGATGAACGATGCAGAAGGGGTACTGCATCACTTTGTCCCCTGCAATTACAATGAGATTATCCGTCTGAATGACAATCTGGAGATTCGGTTTGTCGATGTGGGACATCTGCTTGGTTCGGCTTCGATCGAGATCTGGATGAAGGAAGACGATTGTTCCAAGAAGATTGTATTTTCAGGTGATATCGGTAACAAAAACAAGCCGCTCATCCGCAGCCCGCAGTACATCCGTCAGGCGGATTATGTTGTCATGGAGAGTACTTACGGCGGTCGGTTCCACAAGAATACAGGCGATCACGTGGAAGAATTTGCCCGCGTGATTCAGGAGACGCTGGATAAGGGCGGCAATGTCGTGATCCCGGCATTTGCGGTCGGCAGAACGCAGGAAGTGTTGAATTACATCCGTATTATCAAGGAGAAGAACCTTGTAACCGGGCACGGCGTATTTCCGGTTTACTTAGACAGCCCGATGGCGGTGGAAGCGACCGGCGTGTTCAAGGACAATATGATGGATTGCTACAATGAAGAGACGAAGGAGCTGGTAAAAAAGGGCATCAATCCGATTTCTTTCCCGGGTCTGCATCTCTCGATCACCAGCAGCGATTCCGTTGCAATCAACTTCAACGAGGAACCGAAGGTTATCATCTCGGCAGCCGGCATGTGTGATGCGGGCCGTATCCGCCATCATCTGAAACACAACCTCTGGAGACCGGAGTGTACGATTTTGTTTGCTGGCTATCAGGCAGTCGGCACACTGGGACGCAGCATTATTGAGGGACGCGAGGAAGTGAAGCTGTTCGGTGAGTCGATCGAGGTCAAAGCACGGATCGAGAAGATCGAGGGCATCAGCGGCCATGCGGACGAGACCGGGCTTTTGGAGTGGGTTGGCAGTTTTATGGAAAAACCGTCCCAGGTCTTCGTGGTACACGGCGATGACACAGTGTGCGATGCATTTGCAGAGACGGTCAAGGAAACTTACGGCATCAATGCGATGGCTCCGTTCTCCGGCAGTTCCTACGACCTGAAAGAGGGATGCTTCGTGACTGTTACGAAGGGTATTCCGATTCAGAAACCGGCAGTGAACGAAGCAACGAAGAAAGCGGCTGGTGTATTTGCCCGCCTGCTGGCAGCCTGCGACCGCCTGCGCCGTGTTGTTATGCATAACGAGGGCGGGGCGAACAAAGATTTAGCACGTTTTGCCGACCAGATCAACTCGCTCTGCGATAAGTGGGACCGCTAAGCTTCAATAATAGACATAAAGGAGATTTCTGACTTGAAAGTAACTATATACACAGACGGCGCCGCCCGCGGCAATCCAGATGGTCCGGGCGGATTTGGAACCGTCATTCACTATGTAGATCCGGCAGGAAAACTGCACACGAAAGAGATTTCCGGCGGCTACAAACGAACTACGAACAACCGTATGGAGCTGATGGCAGCCATCGCCGGTCTCGAGGCGCTCAACCGCCCCTGCGAGATCGAACTCTATTCAGATTCCCAGTATCTCGTCAACGCTTTTAACCAGCACTGGATCGAGGGTTGGATCAAAAAGGGCTGGAAACGCGGCAAAAATGAGGAGGTTAAGAATGTAGATCTATGGAAGCGCCTGCTCGCTGCCAAGGAACCCCATCAGATTTCGTTTTTCTGGGTGAAGGGGCATAATGGGCATCCGGAGAATGAGAGATGTGACTTTTTGGCTACTTCGGCGGCGGATGGGGACGAGCTGATGGTGGATCCGGGGGTATAGCTCGTTACAGCTCACACATGTGTGCCCAGTAACAGGATTTTGCCGATGCTTCGCATTCTAAATCGGCAAAATCTGCATTCGGAACTGTATTGTACGGAATTTTCAGTTCAGAAAATTCCTACCTGTGAGCAGTTACTATAACAACCCTTACGATATGTTTACATCTTTCGATCATCTATTTTCAAACCGTCTTAAATGTGCTATTTTAAAATTATCAAGTGAACAGGAATAGCAGAGGCGGTTGAGAGTAATTTGAAAAATAAAGGAATGATCGCTGCCCTCGGTCTGATTCTGGTGCTGGGGATTGTGACGACGGCGGCAACGCGGCGTTATATCCGGGAGCAGGCGGGAAGTGAGAGAAGCCTGACGGTCGGACCGGAGGCGATGTATGAGGCGGAACCATTTGCGGCGGAAGCAGCGGAAAATGGTCTGGCGGAGGATGCGCCGGAGCCATCTTCTAAAAAAATGACGCATGCGGAAAGCGTGGGGACAGAAGATAGAGCCTGTATGCAGGCGGAAGGAGATGTTTCTGTCCAGTCTTTAGGTGAACAAAAGGAAAAACGTGCAGATAATCGGGCGGTTGCTAAGGCGGCAGAGAAGCAGAGCGCGGGCGATGAGTCGGATTATTCTGTGAATACAGGGGCGGTTGTGTCCCCGGTTGAAAATGGAATTGTATCTCCTGCGCGAGGCGCGTCCTCCGGGACAGGTGCAGGCTCGGACCGGACAGCGGAAGATTACCGGAACCGGCTGGGCGAGATCGAGAATACGATTCAAAACCTGGAAAATTCGGGAAGTGCGAATACAACCGACGCGATGCGGGAGGCGGTCGCGTATGAGTACCGGCTCTGGGATGCCGAATTAAATCAGATTTATCAGGCAATCATGGCGGTGCTTCCAGACGAGGAGACAGACACGCTGCGTGGTCGGGAACGCAGATGGATTCGGGAACGTGATACGGCGGCGAAACAGGCGGCGGAGCGCTACAAGGGCGGCACGATGGAAAATGTCGAGTACACGGCGTCGCTGGCAAATTCGACGCGGGATCGGGCGTATGAGCTTTTGGATTTGTATGAATCGTATCTTCCGGCAGAGTAGTGAAAAAATTAGAAAAAGGGACTTTTGCGGCATATAGAATTGCGGTAAGGGTCCCATTTTTGCACACTTTTTGTACCGATAAACCTCTTGCGAAATGTAAATTCCTATGATAGGATATAAAGAATGAGGAAAATTTTACTTAAATAGAAGTAACTATAGGAGGAAGCAACGTGAAAAAATACGGTGTGAACGAACTTAGAAAGATGTTCTTAGACTTTTTTGAGAGCAAGGGACATCTGGCAATGAAGAGTTTCTCTCTGGTTCCGCATAATGATAACAGCCTTCTGCTTATCAACTCTGGTATGGCTCCGTTAAAGCCATATTTTACGGGTCAGGAGATTCCGCCGAGAACAAGAGTATGTACCTGTCAGAAATGTATTCGTACCGGCGATATCGAGAATATCGGTAAGACTGCCCGTCATGGTACCTTTTTTGAGATGCTTGGCAACTTCTCCTTCGGTGATTATTTCAAAGAGGAAGCGATTCACTGGTCCTGGGAATTTTTAACCGAGGTTGTCGGACTTGATCCGGATCGCCTCTATCCGTCTGTGTTCGAGAGCGATGACGAGGCATTTGATATCTGGAACAAAGAGATGGGTATTCCGGCAGAGCGTATTTTCCGCTTTGGCAGAGAGGATAACTTCTGGGAGCATGGCGCTGGTCCGTGCGGTCCGTGTTCTGAGATCTACTATGACCGCGGTGAGAAATACGGCTGCGGCAAACCGGGATGTACGGTAGGCTGCGAGTGTGACCGTTACATGGAGGTATGGAACAATGTATTCTCCCAGTTTAACAACGACGGTCACGGCAACTACACCGAGCTGGAGCACAAGAACATTGATACCGGAATGGGTCTAGAGCGTCTGGCAGTGATCGTACAGGATGTAGATTCCCTGTTTACGGTTGATACCAACAAAGCTCTGTTAGACCGTGTCTGCGAGCTGGCACATACCGAATATCAGAAAGATCATGAGACCGATATTTCTCTGCGTATTGTAGCGGATCATATCAAGTCCTGCACCTTCATGATTTCCGATGGCATTATGCCATCCAACGAGGGACGCGGATATGTTCTGCGCCGCCTTCTGCGCCGTGCAGCACGCCATGGCAAAAAACTTGGCATCGAGGGTGAGTTCTTAGCAGCTCTGTCCCGCACCGTTATCGACCTTTCCAAGGATGGTTATCCGGAACTGGAAGAGAAGAGCGCGATGATTTTCAAGGTTCTTTCTGAGGAAGAGGATAAGTTCAACAGGACCATTGATCAGGGTCTTGCGATCCTTGCTGATATGGAAGAGGATATGAACAAGAAGGGCGAAAAAGTGCTGTCCGGCGACAACGCATTCAAGCTCTACGATACGTATGGATTCCCGATCGATTTAACCCGTGAGATTCTCGAGGAGAAGAGTCTCGGTATCGATGAGGACGGCTTCAACGCAGCGATGAAACGCCAGAAAGAACAGGCGAGAGCGGCGAGAAAGACGACTAACTATATGGGCGCGGATGTTACGGTATATCAGTCCATCGATCCGGCTATTACAACTGAGTTTATCGGCTATGATCGTCTGACAGCGGAATCCGAGATTTCCGTTCTGACGACCGAGGATGAGATTGTAGAGGCACTGACTGACGGTCAGACTGGTACAATTATCACCAAGGAAACCCCGTTCTACGGAACCATGGGTGGTCAGGAGGGTGACTTCGGTCAGATTACCGCTCCGGACGGCTCTGTGTTTGAAGTAAAAGATACCATTCATTTACAGGGTGGCAAGATCGGTCATGTCGGTGTTGTAGTAAAGGGTATGTTCGAGGTGGGAGAAAAAGTAACCATGTCGGTTGACAAGGAAAACCGTGAACTGACTTCCCGCAACCATTCCGCAACCCATCTGCTTCATAAAGCGCTGCGTACCGTACTTGGTAGCCATGTAGAGCAGGCTGGTTCCCTGGTAACCCGTGACCGTCTGCGTTTCGACTTTACTCATTTCTCTGCGATGACTCCAGAGGAGATAGAGAAGGTTGAAAAGATTGTAAATGATGAGATTGCAGCATCCCTGCCGGTTGTAACCGATGTTATGTCCTTGGATGAGGCAAAGAAGACGGGCGCGATGGCACTGTTTGGCGAGAAGTACGGCGAGAAAGTCCGTGTTGTCAAGATGGGGGATTTCTCCACCGAGCTTTGCGGCGGTACACACGTATCCAACACAGGCACAATTGCATCCTTCAAGATTCTCTCTGAGGCTGGTATTGCAGCAGGCGTCCGCCGTATCGAGGCGCTGACCTCCACCGGTTTGATGAACCACTACAAAGAGGTAGAGAATGAGCTGCATGAGGCGGCGAAACTGGCAAAGACCACTCCGGCGGCACTGAGCAGCAAGATTGAGTCCATGTTAGAGGAGATCAAGACTCTGCACGCAGAGAACGAGAAGTTAAAAAGTAAGCTGGCGAACGACTCTCTGGGCGATGTTATGAACCAGGTACAGGATGTAAACGGCGTGAAGCTGCTGGCAGTTGAGGTTAAGGATGTAGACATGAACGGTCTGCGTAATCTGGGCGATCAGCTGAAAGAGAAGCTGGGCGACGGCGTTGTCCTGATTGCATCTACTCTGGATGGCAAGGTAAGCCTGATGGCTTCTGTAACTGACGGTGCGATGAAGAAGGGTGCACATGCTGGAAACTTAATCAAAGCAATCGCAGGTCTTGTCGGCGGCGGCGGCGGTGGCCGTCCGAACATGGCACAGGCTGGCGGAAAGAATCCGTCTGGTATTGCAGCAGCCCTTGAAAAAGCGGCAGAAGTAGTAGCAGAGCAAGTAAAATAAAAAAATCATAAAAAAATGTAAAATGTTGTTGACGTATCATTTTTTTATGATATAATCTTTTTAGTGCTAAAAAAATACCCATACAGTTGTATTAATATGCACTTATTACACAACTGGAGGGAGGTTAGGTGTGAGCTATGTCAAATGTAATCGTTAAAGATAACGAGAGTCTGGACAGCGCTTTACGCAGATTCAAAAGAAACTGTGCTAAGGCTGGTATCCAGCAGGAGATTCGGAAAAGAGAGCATTACGAGAAACCGAGCGTTCGTCGTAAAAAGAAATCCGAAGCTGCTAGAAAACGCAAATACAATTAAGTAACGCAAAAGTCCTGGTTTTCATATGAACCAGGACTTTTTTGTGCAATAGGAGAAAGAGAAGAAATGCGATGTGGCGGATGATGGAGTGAGGGGCATGAGAGAGAAGCAGGAAAATGAGAGACGGGGAAAGGGATTGAAACAATATATTGCGGATCGGCGCCTGGCAGCAGTCAGCCTTGTGCTGGGTATTTTGATGGGGCTAATGATTCTTCTGGGAATCCGTTACAGCCGCAATGAGCTGATTTACCGGACGGCGGGTCAGTTTTTGGGACAGTTGGCGGGCTGGGTGGTGTGTATGACGGTGATGGTCTGGGCGATTTGTGTGGGACTGGATGCTTTGGGGCGTGGCTGGCCTGAGATACGGGATTTTCAGTTCGGAAAATTCCTGCCTGTGAACAGTTACCAGAAACGGACGCAAGCACGGAGGGAGAAAGACTGCGAAGACCAGGGAAGCAGCCGCGATGTGGAAAGCCAGGGACGGGAATCGAAACAGCGCGCAGCGAAAAATTTGGATTTGGGGACATGGCTGAAATGGATGTTTCTCTCCTGGTGCGTCTATCTTCCGGTTTTTCTGGCGGTTTATCCGGGCATTTATTCTTACGATGCGTCCGCGCAGCTCCTTCAGTTTTATGGAAAACTGCCGCTGACAACCCACCATCCATTAATTCACACGCTATATCTGGGACTCTGCATGAAGATTGCGGGGCGTCTGTTCCATACCTATCAGGCAGGGATGGCGCTGTATGCGCTGTCGCAGTCGTTTTTTATGAGTGCGGTCTTTTCCCTGTGTCTGTGCCGGATGAAAGCGCGGCGGGCACCGCGATGGCTCTGCGTTGCTTCGTGGATGTTCTGGATTCTGAATCCGTATCTGACGGTCTTTTCCTTTGTCACGACGAAAGATGTGCTCTTTGGCGCATTTTTCTTGCTGTCATTTGATACAGCGTGTTGTCTAGTTGAGGATCCGGAGCATTTTTGGCGGGGAATGTGCCAGAAGAAAGAAGATTTGGATAAAGAAAGAGAGCTGGATAAAGAGAAAAATCTGAACGAAACAGGTTCTCAGAAAAAAGTGGGAAAGACGGGGGATTGGCTACTCTTTTTTGTGAGTGTGCTTTTTATGTGCCTGTTCCGGAATCAGGGAATCTATGTCTTCCTGTTTTTTGTCTTGGCAGCCTGCCTGTTTCTACGAAAAAAAGTGTATTGCAAAAACAGGTTTATTATGGCATCTCTGCTGGTGGCAGCTTTATGGTATGTTTTATCCGGCCCGATTCCAACGGCGTTCGGCGTGGGAAAGGGCGATGCGAGGGAGATGCTGTGCGTGCCGATGCAGCAGCTGGCGCGCATGTATCATGAAGTTCCGGAGAAATTGACGCCGGAGGAAAAGGAATATATCGAGACGCTGATTGACCCGCAGGCGCTCAGTGAGTATGTCCGTGTCAATGCGGATCCAGTGAAAAATGGATTCCATACAGAAGTGATGCAGGCAGATATAGGACGCTTCGTTCGTACCTGGGCGGAAATCGGGAAGCGCCATCCGGGTATTTATCTGGATTCATTTCTGATGGGGAACTGGGGGTACTGGTATATGGGAGACAGCCAGTACTGGATCAGCTATATTTTATACGATGGGGCATACCTGGAAGGTAATTTAAATATCCTGCATATCACGCGTAACAGCCATTTTCAGGCGCTTTCGGACTGGTTGAGGGAGGCAACACTGACACCCGCATTCCAGTCGGTTCCGGTGCTGTCGGTGCTTCTCAATCAGGCATTTCCGTTCTGGCTGATGCTGTTTGCGGCAGGATTTGCAGTCTGGAAGCACCGGGCGTATGAGATCATTCCGCTGATGCTTCTGCTCGGCTGCTGGGGAACACTTCTGCTGGGACCGGTGGTTTCCCTGCGGTATGCATTGCCGTTGATTTACTGTGTGCCGCGGATGCTGGAAATGATAGTGGGGTTGACGGGAAAATAGTAAACGGCATAGTTTCTGCTTTCCTACATATATTAGATAATAACAATGAAATAGGCGGTAGGCGCTTGTTTGGCAGACAGAAAAAAGCGATCGTTTCGGCACTTCATCTGCCGGAGGACGTCGTTCTCGGAGAGATGCTTCTGTATTTTACCGGCAGTCGGGCGGCTGTGGTAGAAAATTACAGGAGCATTCTCTTTTTTTCCGACGAAATGCTGCGGCTGACGGGAAAGAACATCCGGCTTACTATCAAGGGGAAAGGGCTTTCGATTGAGTATTATGACCGCGACAATCTGCGGGTCACGGGGCAGATTGTGTCTGTCGAATTTGGGGTGCTGTGAGGAATGAGTATGGCGAAGGTAAGGCACCTTCTACATGGGATAGTGCGGCTTAACATGCGCGGCACCTCCCCGGAGAGATTCCTGAATCTTTGTACACTGGCAGGTTTAAATGTCTGGCAGGTAAAAAAAGAGCAGGAAAATCTGCTGTTTTATATGGAAATCCGCGATTTTAAGCGGTGTGCGCCACTGGCAAGAAAAGCGGGAGTCCGTCTGCATATCGTTGAAAAGCGTGGACTGCCGGTGTTTCTCTGGCGGAACCGGAAACGGAAAGGGTGGGCGGTCAGCTTCGTCCTTTTTTTTCTGTTATTATTGTTTCTGGCACAATTTGTCTGGGAGATCGACTGGAGTGGAAACCGGCGTTATACCGAAAGTGAGCTGAATCATTACCTCCAGACGCTGCAGATTGAAGAGGGAATTCCCAAGAAGCGGATTTCCTGTGCGAGGCTGGAGGAAGAACTGCGGGAGTCATTTGAAGATATCACCTGGGTGTCGGTGCGCCTGCATGGGACGCGCCTTTTCATCCGCCTGCGGGAGAGCGAGGTTCCGGTCCGTCAGAAAGTGGAGTCCGGCGAGGCGTGCGATCTGGCGGCGGCATCAGACGCGCGGATCACGTCGGTAGTCGTCCGGAGCGGAATCCCGCTTGTGCAGGCGGGAGATACGGTGGAAAAGGGGCAGCTTCTGGTGTCGGGAACGGTGCCGATCACAGATGATGGAGGCGAAGAAATTTCCTCTTACCGGGTGCGGGCGGATGCGGATATATATGGGATCCGGGAGCGGGTCGGGAGAAAGGAGCTTCCGCTCTGGAGGGAAATGCGGACGGAAACGGGAAAGAAACGATACGGAATTGCTTTGGAAGCAGGAACACACACATTTTACTGGAAAATTCCAGAATTTTATGATATGATAGAACATACATTCGATATAGCGGAGCGGTGGGGATTTTTCAGACGAAGCAGGCGGATGAAACCTGCCTGGACGATCCGGACGGAGTACCGGAAATTGCGGCTCCCGCTTGATTTTTATCTGCCGCTTTCTGTCGGGTGGAGTGAGTACCGGGAGACGTCTGTCTGCGAAAAAAGGTATACAGAACCAGAGCTTGCGGCGCTGTCAGCGGCATTTCAAAAGGAGACGGAAGAAAAATTGATCGAAAAAGGTGTACATATTATGGCAAGTGATGGTAGAATACTAATAAATGGCGGAGTCTGCCATTTTGAGGTACGGCTTCAGACGGAGGAGCCGATTCAAGTTGTGACACAAGGAGAACAGCAAAGGAATGAGCATAATAGAGACAATGATTGATATTCCGATGGAACATGAGCGGAATGTATGCGGACAGTTTGACGCGTATCTGAAAAAGATTGAGCGGACGCTGCACGTGACGATGATCACACGCGACGGCGCGCTGAAAATCATCGGTCCGGAGCAGACGATCCGGCAGGCGAAGAGTGTGTTCAACAATCTGTTAGAGCTTTCCAGGCGCGGCAATACCGTTACCGAGCAGAATGTTGATTACGCCCTGTCGCTGTCCTTCACGGAGAAGGACGATCAGATTCTCGAGATCGATAAGGATATCATCTGCCGGACGATCACGGGCAAGCCGGTCAAACCGAAGACGATGGGACAGAAACAGTACGTGGACCTGATCCGCAAGAAGATGATTGTATTTGGCATCGGTCCGGCGGGTACCGGAAAAACGTATCTGGCGATGTCGATGGCGATACAGGCATTTAAGAGTGGCGAGGTAAGCCGGATCATCCTGACGCGTCCGGCGATCGAGGCGGGGGAAAAACTGGGTTTTCTGCCGGGCGATCTGCAGAGCAAGATCGATCCGTACCTGCGTCCGCTTTACGATGCGCTGTATCAGATTATGGGGGCAGAAAGTTACCTGCATAATTCTGAGAAGGGCTTGATTGAGGTGGCGCCGCTTGCGTACATGCGTGGTCGCACCTTGGACAATGCGTTCATCATTCTCGATGAGGCGCAGAATACGACCCCGGCACAGATGAAGATGTTCCTGACACGTATCGGTTTTGGTTCCAAGGTGATCGTGACGGGCGACCAGTCGCAAAAGGATCTGCCTGCCGGAGCTACGTCCGGACTGGATACGGCGATTCATGTACTCAAGAAAATTGACGATATCGGTTTCTGCTATCTGACCAGTGGCGACGTAGTCCGCCATCCGCTGGTACAGAAGATCGTAGAGGCATACGATGCGTATGAGAAAAAAGATGCGGATGCGTCCCGCGGTTTCCGGAGAAATAGTTCCGGGACGCGTGACCGGAAAGATGGAGGAAGAAAGAACAGATGACAATCCAGATCGAATATGAAGCAGAGCGGGAGTGGAAGGTAGATTACCGTCCGATCATCGAGGAGATCGTGGTTGCGGCGCTCGATTATGAAAAATGCCCGTATGAGGCGGAGGTCAATGTAGTCCTGACAAATGATGAGGAGATTCATCGTATTAATAAGGAATTCCGAGGAATCGACCGGGCAACCGACGTCCTCTCTTTTCCGATGGGGGATTACGATGTGCCGTCCGATTTTGAACGGTTGGAAGAGCAGTCAGAGGACTATTTTAACCCGGAGACGGGCGAACTTCTTCTGGGCGATATCGTGATCTCGATCGACAAGGTTGACGAGCAGGCGGAGAAATACGGTCATTCTAAGGAGCGCGAGCTGGCGTTCCTGGTGGCACACAGTATGCTGCACCTGTGCGGTTACGATCATATGGAAGATGACGAACGCCTTGTGATGGAGAAAAAACAGGAGGAAATCCTGGCTGGCAAGGGGTATACGCGCTAAAAGCAGGAAAAAGAACCGGAGGGGAAGGGGAGTCCCCATTTGGGAAATGAGGCACATGGGGATGTGATGGGGGAAGTACGGAATGAAAAAAAGCAGTTGGAAAATAAGGGCACTGGCACTGACTCTGACGGCAGTCTGCTGGCTGTCAGGCTGTTCGGCTCACAAAGAAATATCGGTAACGGCAGCAGAGACACAGGAGGAGACGCGCGAGCTGTCCTTAAATACAGAGACGGAGGCCGAAACGCAGCCAGAAGCAGAGCCGGAGGGACGTTGCGAAAAAGACGGGAAGATACAGAGTTATCTGACCGGGGAATGGACGGATGTCGCAAAGGCGAACCGCCGTCCGCTTGCAATCATGATGAGCAATGACAAGGCGGCGCTTCCGCAGTATGGCATCAACCATGCCGGAGTGGTCTATGAGGCACCGGTGGAAGGCAGCATGAACCGCTATATGGCACTGATAGAGGACTATGACGATCTGGACCGGATCGGTTCCGTCCGGAGCTGCCGCCCATACTATACTTTTTTTGCAAGGGAATTTGAGGCGGTCTATGCACATTATGGGCAGAATACGTTTGCACTTCCGTATCTGGAGCAGATGGAACATTTAGATGGAATCAAAGGCAATGGGGCATCTGCGTATTTCCGGACCAAGGATCGGAAGACCCCGCACAATGCCTATGCATCGGGACCAAAGCTGCGCCAGGCGATCGAGGCGAGCGGTTATGCGGATGCGTACCCGGAGAGCTATGAGGGGCATTATACTTTTGCGCCGGAGAGTGCGCCGGTGTGCTTTGAGGATGGTATCGCAGCGGCCAAAGTAGTGCCAGGTTATCAGTTAAGCAATCCCTGGTTTGAGTATCACCCGGAGGACGGGCTGTACTACCGGTATCAGTATGGCGGTCCGCATATGGGAGATGCCGGACAGATAGCGGTTAAAAATATTATTTTCCAATACTGTTTGTGGAAATATTATAAACCGACGGAATATCTGAATATTGATGTCTATACACCGGCGATGGGGTATTATTTTACAAATGGACACGGCATTCTGATTCGTTGGGAAAAAGACGGCGCTTACGGCGTCACAAAGTATTACGATATGGACGGTCAGGAAATCAAGCTGAATCCGGGCAAGACCTGGGTCTGCATCCTTCCGAATGACCGTATGGATAAGGCGGAATTCTATGGAGAACAGACGGAGTAGAAGAAAACCCGGAATGCGGGAAGAGACAGAAAGAGAGATAATCAGCCGGCAGCGCACGGCAGGACGTAGAGAAGAAGCAGCTGGAGGCAGCCGGGAAAGTGCGGGCAGAAGCCGTAACCGGTCAGGAAGCAGCCGGAAGCCGGAAGCGGTTCCGGTGAGGAAAGAAAATTTTGTCATTCAGGGTACGATCCTGGCAGTTGCCGGTATCATTGTGCGTCTGATCGGTATTCTGTACCGCGTCCCGATGACGAATATCATCGGCGATGAGGGCATGGGATATTATTCGACGGCATTCAACGTATATAATATCATGCTGATCCTTTCATCGTACAGTCTGCCTCTGGCGGTGTCGAAGATGGTAGCGGCCCGCCTTGCGAAAGGGCAGTACCGCAATATGAACCGTGTTCTGCGGGCGGCGCTTGTCTATGCGACGGTCGTAGGTGGTCTGGCATGCTTTATTACCTGGAATTTTGCAGGCTTTTTTGCGACGACCTTGTTTAACACGCCGTTCTGCGTGTATGCACTCCGCACACTTGCGCCAACAATCTGGATCATGGCGTATCTGGGCGTCTTGCGCGGTTATTTCCAGGGACATGGAACGATGATTCCGACGGCGATCTCCCAGATCCTGGAGCAGGTGGTCAACGCGATTATCAGTGTGGTGGCAGCCAGCGTCCTTTTCAAGGTGGGACTGGATACGGCGAAAGTATATGGGAAAGATGGATATGCACAGGCATTTGGTGCGGCTGGCGGTACGATCGGTACAGGAAGCGGTGCGTTTGCAGCCCTGTTATTTGTGCTGGTATTGTTTTTACTCTACCGTCCGACGGCAAAACGGCGGATTGCCAAGGATCGGAGCGGTAGTGTGGATTCCTACCGTCAGATTTCGAGAATCTTCTTCTTTACCGTTATTCCGGTTATTGTAAGCTCGGGTGTTTACAATATTAACTCGGTTATTGACAACGGTATCATGGCGCACGGCATGGAGTCGCTGGGACGCGGCAAAGAGTTTTTAGCCCTCTGGGGTATCTACAACAACAAATATATGCTGCTGGTACACGTCCCGCTTGCGATGGCGAACTCACTGTCCTCGTCGCTGATTCCTTCGCTGTCCGGTGCAATAGCGCGTAAGGATCGAAAGGCGGCGATTGAGAAGACAGCCCTTGCGATCCGGTTTGCTATGCTGATTGCGATTCCGTCGGCGGTGGGGCTGACGGTACTTTCAGCACCGGTCAATAACCTGTTATTCCGGGGCGGAAACAATGCGGAAGCGATCCGTATGATGATGATTGGCGCTTCAGCCGTTATCTTCCTGTCGCTTTCAACGGTTACCAATGCAATCTTACAGGGACTTAACCGGATGAATGTTCCGGTGCGGAACGCCCTGATTTCGTTGGCATTACACGTGATTGCGCTGTATATTATGCTGATGATCTTCAATATGGGTATCTACAGTATGGTATTTGCAAGTATTTTATTTGCGCTCTTTATGTGCATTTTAAATGCGATCGCGATCCGCAATACACTCGGTTACCGCCAGGAGATGGTCAAGACCTTCCTGCTGCCGGCGATCAGCGCAGCATTTATGGGCGCGGCGGCATATGGCGTGTACCGTGGGGTTACGCTGGTGATCCACAGCAATGTGCTGGGAACGCTGCTGGCGGTGCTTGTGGCGGTCGCGGTATATGGCGTGCTTCTTATCAAGCTGCACTGTATCGAGGAAGATGAGATGTATTCGATGCCGATGGGACGGAAACTCACACGCATCTGCCGGAAGCTGCATCTGATGTAGGGTTAGAAATTTAGTTATGATTAAAATTTAGAAAAAAGTGAATAATAAGGATACACAACAGGAGGTATCCTTATTATGAGAAAATATCAGGGAATACTGTTTGCGGCGCTTTTTTGTTTTGCAATGCTTCTGCTTCTGGCGGCAGGGCTCTGGTGGTATCGTCCAAGGCGGGCGGAACCGGTACCGGGGCGCGTGTATGAGTCAGAGCGGATGCCGGAGAATAATGCGGTTCTGAACCCGGAACCGGAAGTGGCGGAGAAACAATCCGGCTATTGTCTGACGGCGGAGGATGGGATGCTGCTTATCTTTGACGGAGCAAGCGGCGAAGTCTGTTTCCAGACCCATATGCCGCTCTCAGAATTTTCCGTGGAAGAACAGGAAAAACTGCTGGAAGGAGTCTGGTTCGACACAATGACGGATGTGTTTCACTATCTGGAGTCTTTCAGCAGTTAGATGTGATTATAATACAGTCAAAAAACAAAGAATAAAGTCCGCGTATGAACGGTACGAAGCAAACGGTCAGGAAGGGAAATAGGGATGAGTCAGAATAAAGTAATCATAGTGGGAGCAGGAGCAGCCGGAATGACGGCTGCCATTTTTGCTGCCAGGGAGGGCGCACAGGTGGTTCTGCTGGAACATAAAGACCGGGTCGGCAAGAAGATCCTGTCTACCGGCAATGGACGCTGTAACCTTTCAAACCGTTTGCAGGAGCCGTTCTGCTACCGCAGTGGTCAGCCGGATTTTCCATGGAAGGCGCTTGGGGCGTTTACGCTTCCGATGACACTGGAATATTTTGAGGATCTCGGCGTTTTGACGCGGGAACGGGACGGATATCTGTATCCATATTCCGGGCAGGCAAGCGCTGTTTTAGATGCACTCCGTCTGGGACTTGCGTGGGAGTCGGTTCAGGTGGTGACGGAATGTGAAGTTTTCTCGATCACGCCGCGCGAAGATGCGAAACACCGGTTTGAAGTGAAGACGTCCCAGGGGAGCTTTTCGGGCGAGACGCTGATTCTGGCGTGCGGCAGCAAGGCGGCACCGGGTACAGGTTCGGATGGAAGCGGATATAAGCTGGCGAAACGGCTGGGACACCATATCATCAAGCCGCTTCCGGCATTGGTTCAGCTTCGTTGCCCGGAAAAGTTCTTTAAACAGCTCGCCGGAGTACGCGCGGATGCCTCTGTGATACTCTACAGCGATGGCAGAAAGCTGGCGGAGGACAAGGGCGAGGTGCAGCTTACGGATTATGGTATTTCGGGGATTCCGGTTTTCCAGGTCAGCCGCTTTGCGGCGCGCGCGCTCGATGAGGGACAGGATGTACGGGCGGTACTCAATTTTTATCCGGAATGCCCGGAAACGGAGACACGCCGGATATTAAAAGAGCGGAGTGAGCGCCTGAAAGAACGGCAGGTGGAGGACTTTTTTTCCGGCTGGATACATAAAAAACTGGCAGCTCTGTTTTTAAAACAGGCAGGAATCCGGCCAGATCGGACGGTTGGCAGCCTGACAGAGGCACAGATTCAGACGCTGGGGGATCTGCTCTGCCGGTTTGAGGTCAGCGTGAACGGTACAAATTCCTTTGAACAGGCACAGATCTGCTGCGGCGGCGTCGATGTGCGGGAGGTTGACGCACAGACGATGGAATCGAAGAAGGTAAAAGGATTATATTTTGCCGGGGAGATTCTGGATGTCGATGGCATCTGCGGCGGTTATAATCTCCAGTGGGCGTGGAGCAGCGGTGCAGCAGCTGGAAAATGTGCTGGAAGGGAGTCAGATAAATGATACGAGTAAATCAGGTAAAACTGCCGGTCAGCCACAGTGAGGCAGATCTTCGCAAGAAAACTGCCAAAATGATGGGAGTATCGGCAGATCAGATACAGTCGGTGGAGCTGGTGCGCCAGTCTCTGGATGCGCGCAAAAAGCCAGATCTGTACTATTTATATGCATTAGATGTTGCAGTGGCAGGGAAAGAGGCGGCGATTGTCAAACGTGCGCGCAGTGTAAATGTGCAGATCCGAAAGGAAGAGGCGTACCGCCTGCCCGATCCGGGAATAGAGCCGCTTCGGGAACGACCGGTAATCGTGGGCTTTGGTCCGGCAGGTATGTTTTGTGGTCTGATGTTGGCGCGTGCCGGATATCGCCCTCTTATTCTGGAACGGGGGCTGGATGCGGACAGCCGTGCAAAGGCGGTTGCACGCTATTGGACAGATGGAACGCTGGATCCGGAGTGCAATGTGCAGTTCGGCGAGGGCGGTGCCGGTACGTTTTCAGATGGAAAGCTGAATACGCTGGTCAAGGATCCATCTGGGCGGAATAAGGAAGTGCTGAAAATCTTGGCGCAGGCGGGCGCGGATCCGACGATTACCTATGTGAACAAGCCGCACGTTGGAACGGATGTTCTGCGGACGGTGGTAAAGAATATTCGAAGTGAGATAGAGAGTCTGGGCGGTGAGGTACGGTTTGGCTGCCGTCTGGAGGACTTTGAGACACAGAATGGTCATTTGTGTTCCATCCGCGTCAGTGCCCGTAAAGGCACGTCGGAGGCAGGACGGACGGTGGAGGAGATTCCGGCATCGGCACTGGTGCTGGCGATCGGGCATAGCGCCCGCGATACCTTTGCGATGCTGGCAGAGAAACCGCTCGACATGCAGGCAAAGGCATTTGCGGTGGGACTGCGGATCCAGCACCCACAGACGCAGATCAACTTAAGCCAGTACGGACGGGAAGAAGCCGGGAATCTGGGGGCTGCCAGCTATAAGCTGACGGCACAGACCTCCGGAGGCAGGGGCGTGTATTCGTTCTGTATGTGTCCGGGCGGCTTTGTTGTGGATGCATCCTCAGAGCCGGGACGGCTGGCAATCAACGGCATGAGCAACCACGATCGTGCCGGTGCAAACGCAAACAGCGCCCTGATTGTGACCGTTACACCGGAGGATTTTCCACAGCCGGGCACACTTGGCGGCGTAACGTTCCAGCGTCAGCTGGAGGAAGCGGCATACCGCTGCGGCGGCGGAAAAATCCCGGTACAGCTTTATGGAGATTTCCGGGAAAACCGGAGTTCAACGGGATTTGGAGCAGTGACACCACAGTTTGAAGGACAGTTTGCATTTGGAAATCTGCGGGAGGTGCTGCCGGAAGCGCTTTCGGCAGCGATGTTAGAGGGAATGGAACATTTTGGACATGTGATTCATGGCTTTGACCGCGAGGATGCGGTTTTTGCCGGAGTAGAGAGCCGGACCTCCTCGCCGCTGCGGATTCCGCGTGACCACGCGACGATGGAGAGCAGCACGATCGCGGGCATCTACCCATGCGGCGAAGGCGCTGGATATGCGGGTGGCATTACCTCGGCGGCGATGGATGGGATGAAGACGGCAGAGGCAATTATCGCGAAGTATGCTATCCCCAAAATTAAATTGTGAGAGAGAATGGTTCAGCGGCTTTAGGCTTTATAGTAAGGATGTCTGCCTGTAGCTGCGAAGAAACAAGCATTATAAGAGGAGAAATGATAGATGAAACAGGAAAGAATTGACCGTATTAATACGTTATATCATAAGAGCCAGGCAGTTGGATTGACCGAAGAAGAGAAAAAAGAGCAGGCAGCGCTTCGGAAGGAGTACATTGAGTCAATCCGTGGAAATATGCGAGGACAGTTAAATTCGATACTGATTAAAGAGAAAGACGGTTCTATTACGGATCTGGGTAAGAAATACGGCGGCGTTACGGATACGAAGAATTAATTGAAGGGTAGAAGAGATGGTTATTCATTCATCTGGATCGCAGATATCAAAACAGGAGATTCGCGCGTATGTCCTTCAAAAACGCCGGACTTTGCTGCCAGAAGAAAAACAACGATGGGATGAGGCGTTGTTAGAACGTCTCCACCCCCTCTTTCCATCAGCCGGGACGGCAGTGTATGCCTATACGAGTGTGCGCGGTGAGGCAAGTACGGAATATTTGATTGACGAGCTGTTAAAGCGCGGCTGCCGGGTAGCGCTGCCGCGGGTGTTTGGGCGTGAGATGCGTTTTTTCTATGTCACAGATCGGAGCCAGCTTGTGGCGGGGGCATATGGCATCCCGGAACCGGCGGACGGATGTCAGGAGGCAGATGCGCCGAAAGCGCTGGTGATCACGCCTGGCGTGGGGTTTTCCAAGGACGGAAACCGCATCGGTTATGGGGCGGGGTATTATGACCGCTTTTTTGCGGCAGAACCGGACCATATGGCGGTGGGACTCTGCTATGGATTCCAGTTGTTTCCGGCATTTGAAACCGAAAAGCACGATAAAAAAATGGCATATATTGTGACACCGGAGCAGACAATTAAAGTTTTGTAATGTCTGGCGCACTCGCGTGAAGCAGAAACATATCAAAGGCATACAGGAACAGAGCAGCCGTGTGGTAAACTCTGTTTTTGCTTCCAGATACATGAACCGGAATATTTTGTAAGAAACTGGAAAGGATTCTGGCAGGAATGGGACTTGCGAAAATGAGCGCCATATAGTAATATTATCTAATGTATGAAATATTAGGATTATTAGGATAATGAAAGAATAGTAAGGAGCAATACAATTTATGGATTTACATACAAACGATTCGTCCGAATCCGCAGCAGGCGTGTTTGTGTCTGACAAATGTCAGATTCCGGTGGGCGGTATACCGCAGCAGGAACCGGATCGCCAGCAGTATTATATGGCACTCTGCCGCCAGAAGGTACAGGAGATTTCGGACAAACTGGGGCGTCCGCTGACCTGCTTTATCTCGACGTTCGGGTGTCAGATGAATGCACACGATTCAGAAAAGCTTCTCGGTATTCTGCTGGAAGCAGGATTTGTGGAAGGAACCAGTGAGGAATCGGATTTCGTCCTCTACAATACATGTACAGTCCGTGAAAATGCGAACCTGCGCGTGTATGGACGTTTAGGGTATCTTCACAGCCTCAAGAAAAAGAATCCGCACATGATGATCGCACTTTGCGGCTGCATGATGCAGGAGCCGGAGGTTGTAGAGAAATTAAAGAAGAGCTACCGCTTTGTAGACTTGATTTTCGGTACGCACAATGTATATAAACTGGCAGAGCTGCTGGAACAGCGCTTTGAGACGGGGAAGATGGTCATCGATATCTGGAAAGGAACTGATAAGATCGTTGAGGATCTGCCGTCGGAGCGCAAATATACATTTAAGTCTGGCGTTAATATCATGTTTGGCTGCAACAATTTCTGCAGCTATTGCATCGTCCCGTATGTGCGCGGACGCGAGCGCAGCCGTGCGCCGGAGGACATCATCCGTGAGATTGAAGAGCTGGTTAAGAACGGCGTCGTGGAGATCATGCTGTTAGGGCAGAATGTCAATTCCTACGGAAAGAACCTGGAATCTCCAATTACCTTTGCAGAACTTCTGCGCCGGGTAGAGCGGATTGAGGGGCTTAAACGGATCCGTTTCATGACCTCCCATCCTAAGGATCTGTCGGATGAGCTGATCGAAGTGATGGCATCTTCCAAGAAGATCTGCCGCCATCTGCATCTGCCGCTTCAGTCGGGCAGCAGCGAGATCCTAAAGAAGATGAACCGCCATTACACGAAGGAGCAGTATCTGGAACTGGCAGAGCGCATCCGCAAGGCGGTACCGGATATTTCCCTGACGACGGATATCATCGTTGGATTTCCGGGAGAGACGGAGGAAGATTTCAAGGAGACACTGGAGGTTGTGCGGAAAGTCCGCTACGACAGCGCATTTACCTTTATTTATTCGAAGCGCACCGGAACTCCGGCGGCAGCGATGGAAAATCAGGTTCCAGAAGAAGTTGTCAAAGAACGTTTCGACCGTCTGCTTGCAGAGGTACAGGCGATCTCCGCACAGGTCTGTGGAAGAGATGTCCATACAGTGCAGGAGGTTCTGGTGGAGGAACCGGACAGCCATGTAGAGGGACTGGTAACCGGACGTATGTCCAATAACACAATCGTTCATTTCCCAGGTGGAAAAGAGCTGATCGGTAAAATTGTTAAAGTATATCTGGAGGAATCCAAGGGCTTTTACTATATGGGATCCCTGGTAGATTAAGGAGGATGAATTCATGAAAAAGCATTATAAAGGATTGACGGTTCTGCTGTCAGCCTGTATGCTGGCAGGAAGTGCTTCTGTCGCATACGCAGGACCGGCAGATGACATTGCAAACGGTACAGTCGGTATGCCAAACACCGGTTCGTCAACATCGGCAGAGCAGTTCAACCAGGGAACCGGGCAGCAGGATGAGGACACGGCACTTCATGTCGGCGTCAATTATCTGTATAATGCGGAAGGCGATATTTCTGCATTTGCGATGGATTTGAAAAACTTTGAGGGGATCGGCGGCGTATCCTACCGTGCATATACCAACACAGGCGGTTATCTGTGGTGGTATCATGACGGCATCCAGACCGGCTTGGTTGGCTCCGGAAGCTGGGTAGAGGCGATCCAGATTCAGCTTTCCGGTCAGGCTGAGAAGATGTACGATGTTTACTATAGCGTTACATCCAGTGGTCAGGGCAAGATGGGATATGCGAAGAACGGCGAAGTGGCTGGTACCGTGGATATCGGCGAGAAGATCCTTTCTATTGAAGTCGTATTAGTTCCGAAGGGAAGCGCAGGTCCGCAGAGTGCAGCACCGCGCTACAAATCAGCTGCTTCCAGCAGACTGAGCGTAGCAGAAAATGCAACGGTTATGTTCAATGAGGACGGAAGCGTATATAACGGCTGGCTTTCCGATGACTTTGTACGTTATTATTTTGAAAATGGCTACGCAAAGACCGGCTGGCAGTATATCGATGGTTACAAGTTCTACTTTGACTCCTGCGGTCGTCTGGTTCAGGATGTAGACAGCCTGATTGGCAAGCAGTCCGATTATCTCCTGAAGGTAAATAAGACACTGAACTGCCTGACGGTTTATGCAAAAGACGGCAATAACGGATATATTATTCCGGTGAAAGCGATGCTGACCTCCGTCGGTGATGATACGCCGATTGGAACTTTCAAGACACCGGAGAAATATCGCTGGAGACTGATGGTAAATGATACTTACACCCAGTATGCAACCCGTATCACACAGGGATTCCTGTTCCATTCGATTACATACGCAACCCCGAATGAGAATAACCTTCTGACCGTCGGCTATAATGGTCTGGGTGTTTCCCGTTCTTTAGGCTGTGTACGCCTGAACTGTAGAAACTCCAAGTGGGTATATGATAACTGCCATCTGGGAACGACTGTACAGGTATACGAGGATGCCAATGTAGCATCTCCATTTGATAAGCCGGAGCTGGTACCGATCTCCGATCAGCAGACCTGGGATCCGACGGATCCGAAATTCAACTAAAATAAAACGACAGCGGTCTGTCCGGTCTGGCATTCAGATGAGTGAAGTGCCGGAAAACGGGCGGATCGCGATGAAGAGAGGTAAATTGTGGCACTTTCACCAATGATGACTCATTATCTGGAGACGAAAAAACAGTATCCGGACTGTATTCTGTTTTATCGTCTTGGCGATTTCTATGAGATGTTTTTTGAGGATGCCCAGACTGTTTCGAAAGAACTGGAACTTACCCTGACTGGAAAAGACTGCGGACTGGAGGAACGCGCGCCTATGTGCGGCGTTCCTTATCATGCCGTAGAGGGTTATTTGAGCCGTCTCGTCCAGAAGGGCTATAAGGTCGCCATCGCAGAGCAGATGGAGGATCCGAAACAGGCAAAGGGACTTGTGAAGCGGGAGGTAATCCGGGTGGTGACGCCGGGAACCCTGACAAATTCACAGGTTCTGGAGGAATCAAAAAACAATTACCTGATGGGAATTGTATACATAGACGGTGTATTCGGCGTTTCGACGGTTGATGTCAGCACGGGCGACTATCTTGTGACGGAGGTTCGCAACGAGCGCAGTCTGTTAGATGAAATTTATAAATTTTCGCCGTCGGAGCTTATCTGCAACGAGGCTTTTTACATGTCAGGAATCGATTTAGAGGACTTGAAAGTACGGTTAAATGCCGTGATCTCAGCACTTGAAAATCGGTTCTTTTCTGATGATTCCTGCCGGAGAATCCTGCGGGAACATTTTCATGTAGAGCACCTGGAAGCGTTGGGACTGGCGGACTATGAGACGGGCGCGATTGCGGCGGGCGCTGTCCTGCAGTATCTGTATGAGACGCAGAAAAATACACTGGAACACCTGACGCGCCTGACTGTCTATACGACCGGACAGTTTATGATGCTGGATACGTCCACGCGCCGGAACCTGGAGCTTACTGAGACGCTCCGGGAAAAGCAGAAGCGGGGCACACTTCTCTGGGTGCTTGATAAGACGAAAACGGCGATGGGCGCCCGTATGCTGCGGACACTTGTGGAGCAGCCGCTCATCAGCCGGGAGGAGATCCTGCGCCGCCAGAATGCGATCGAAGAGCTGAACATGAACTATATCAGCCGCGAGGAGCTGTGCGAATATCTGAATCCGATCTACGATCTCGAACGTCTGATCGGACGCATCAGTTACCGGACGGCAAATCCGCGCGATCTCATCGCGTTTGGTAATTCACTGGCGATGCTTCCGTATATCAAACAGATTTTGAAGGAGTTTTCAGGCGAGCTGCTTAAAAACCTGGAAGCCGCTCTGGATCCGCTGGCAGATTTGAAGGAACTGATTGACAAGGCGATCGTGGAAGAGCCGCCGATCACGGTGCGCGAGGGCGGCATCATCAAGGAAGGCTACCATGAGGAAGCAGACCGTCTGCGTCATGCAAAGACAGAAGGAAAAGACTGGCTGGCACAGTTAGAGCAGAGCGAGCGCGAAAAGACAGGCATCAAAAACCTGAAAGTCAAGTTCAATAAGGTATTTGGCTACTATTTTGAGGTGACTAATTCCTTTAAGGATCTGGTGCCGGATTATTTCATCCGTAAACAGACCCTGACAAACGCAGAGCGCTATACGACCGACCGGCTGAAAGAGCTGGAAGATATCATTCTCGGCGCCGAGGACAAGCTGGTTTCTCTAGAATATGATCTGTTCTGCCAGGTGCGCGACCAGATCGCGGGCGAGGTAAACCGGATTCAGAGTACCGCCCGTGCGATCGCGATGACGGATGTGCTGGCGTCTCTGTCGGTGGTGGCGACGCGTTACAATTACGTGAAACCTCATATCAACGAAAAGGGCATCATCCGCATCAAAAACGGACGTCATCCGGTCGTAGAGCGCATGATGGGCGGCGAGATGTTTGTCGCCAATGACACATATTTAGACAACGGAAAGAACCGGATTTCGATCATTACCGGTCCGAACATGGCTGGTAAGTCAACTTATATGCGTCAGACGGCGCTGATCACGCTGATGGCGCAGATCGGAAGCTTCGTCCCGGCGGATGAGGCGGATATCGGTCTCTGCGACCGTATTTTTACCCGTGTGGGCGCTTCGGATGATCTGGCATCCGGTCAGAGTACCTTCATGGTGGAGATGACCGAGGTTGCGAATATCCTGCGGAATGCGACGAAAAACAGCCTTCTGATTCTCGATGAGATCGGGCGCGGTACGAGTACTTTCGACGGCCTTTCGATCGCCTGGGCGGTTGTGGAGTATATTAGTAATACGAAGATTCTGGGTGCTAAGACGCTGTTTGCGACACATTACCATGAACTGACAGAGCTGGAAGGAACCTTAAGCGGTGTCAACAACTACTGTATTGCGGTCAAGGAACAGGGCGACGATATCGTCTTCCTGCGTAAAATCGTGAAGGGTGGCGCCGATAAGAGCTACGGCATCCAGGTGGCGAAGCTTGCAGGCGTTCCGGCTCCGGTCATCGATCGGGCAAAAGAACTGGTGGAAGAGTTGAGCGATGCCGACATTACAGCGCGTGCGAAGGAGATTGCAGAAAATGGTCCGGGAACCCAGACGCGCAAAAAGGTGGCAAAACCGGACGAGGTAGATCTGCAGCAGATGTCGATCTTTGACACGGTCAATGAGGACGATATCATCAAGGAGATCATGGAACTGGAAGTAAACCGGATGTCTCCGCTGGATGCGCTCAATACATTAGATAAGCTGCAGGCGAAGCTGAAAAACCGGTGGATGCACCAGTAAAAAAGAGTTTAGGAAGGATGTGGAGGAGATAGATGGCTGCGATTCAGGTCTTGGATTCCAATACAATCAATCAGATTGCAGCCGGCGAGGTCATTGAACGGCCGGCGTCGGTTGTCAAGGAGCTTTTGGAGAATGCGATCGATTCGAAGGCGACGGCGATCACGGTGGAGATTCAGGGCGGCGGTCTGCAGACGATCCGGGTGACGGATAACGGAAGCGGCATTGTGCGCGAGGAGATCCCACTGGCATTTAAGCGCCATGCGACCAGCAAGATCCGGACGGCGTCGGATTTGTTTCAGGTGGCATCGTTAGGGTTCCGCGGCGAGGCGCTGGCGTCGATCGCGTCGGTGGCGAAGGTGGAACTGATCACGAAAACAAACGATTCGATCAGCGGTTCCCGTTACCGCATCGAGGGCGGCGAGGAACTGGGACTGGAGGAGGTCGGTGCGCCGGAAGGTACGACCTTTATCGCCAGAGATCTGTTCTACAATACACCGGTACGCCGGAAGTTTTTAAAGACGCCGGCGACAGAAGGGTCCCATGTGGCAGATTTAGTCGAAAAGATTGCCCTGTCGCATCCGGAAATCTCCATCCGTTTCATCAATAACAACCAGAGCCGTCTCCATACCTCTGGAAATCATAACTTAAAAGATATAATTTATGCGGTCTTTGGACGCGAGATCACGGCAAACCTGATTGAAGTGGATGCCGGAGCTGATCCGATCCGGGTAGGCGGCTTCATCGGTAAGCCGCTGATCGCGCGCGGCAACCGCACGTATGAAAATTATTTCATCAACGGACGCTATATCAAGAGCAGTATCATCGGAAAGGCGATTGAGGACGCATATAAACCGTTCATGATGCAGCACAAGTATCCATTTACGATGCTGCAATTTACGATCGATCCGTCGTATATTGACGTCAACGTCCATCCGGCGAAGATGGAGATCCGTTTCAGGGACGGCGAACAGATCTACCGGACGGTCTACCATACGATCGCGATGGCACTCGCTAACCGGGAACTGATTCCGGCGGTTTCGCTGGAGAATGAGAAGAATGCAGAGAAAGAGCAGAAGATTCCGGGGCTGGAAAAGGGAGTGCTGCCGGAGCTTCCAACCAGAAAGATGGAAAGCAGCCAGGGCAGCCGTCCGTCCTTAAAACCAGTCCGTATCCGTGAGGAACATCCGGAACCGTTTGAGACGAAACGTCTGGGGGCGTCGCAGGCAGAAAGGATGTCGGTCTCGGAAGATGTGCCGGGATATGGGGCTGAAACCGGCAGCGGATCAAATGTGGCTGTGTCAGGAACGGGGCGGTTCGATAAAGTGTTTGGAAGAACCGACACAACCGGCAGAGTTGAAAATGTTTCAATCAATACAGAGTCAGATCTGCCAGAGCCGGCCACGTCAGCGCCTTCCAGCGAATCCATCTCAGCTTCAGCGGGGCAAACTGCATCTCCTGCATCTGTTTCAACGGGATCGACCCAGTCCGCCCCATCTGAAAAGCCCCGTCAGATGGATCTGTTTGAAGATAAACTCCTGACCAAACCGGCGCGTGCGAACCACCGCCTGATTGGACAGCTGTTTGACACATACTGGCTGGTGGAGTATCATGATAATCTGTACATCATTGATCAGCATGCGGCGCATGAGAAAATCCTCTATGAGAGGACGATGGCATCCCTTCAAAAGAGGGAGTACACCTCCCAGATGATCGATCCGCCGATCATTTTGAGTCTCAACAGCAGTGAGCAGCTCAAATTAGAGCAGTATATGGAACATTTTACCTCGATCGGATTTGAGATTGAGCCGTTTGGCGGCAAGGAGTACGCGGTGCGTGCCGTTCCGGCGAACCTCTTTTCCGTCGCAAAACGCGAGCTTCTGATGGAGATGATCGACGATCTGGCGGAGGGCAATGGAAGCGGAACCCCGGATCTCATCAATGAGCGTGTGGCGACGATGTCGTGTAAGGCGGCGGTCAAGGGCAATCACACATTATCATTTGCCGAAGCGGACAAGCTGATCGATGAGCTTCTGGAACTCAAAAATCCGTATGCGTGCCCACATGGACGCCCAACGATCATATCGATGAGCAAATATGAGTTGGAGAAGAAATTCAAACGGATTGTATAACCCATTAAAAGGAGAGAAAGTCTTATGGGAAATCTGGAACAAGCGGCTGAAAAAAAGCCCCTGATTGTCCTGACCGGACCGACAGCAGTCGGAAAAACGGCGCTGTCCATTCAGCTTGCCAGGCGGATCGGCGGCGAGATCATCAGCGCGGATTCGATGCAGGTGTACCGCCACATGGATATCGGTACGGCAAAGATACGCCTGGAGGAGATGGACGGTGTGCCGCACCATCTGATCGATATTTTAGAGCCGACTGAGGATTTCAATGTCGTGCGGTTTCAGGCGCTTGCCCGCGCGGCGGCGGAAGATATTTACAGCCGCGGAAAAATTCCGATCGTGGCAGGTGGAACCGGCTTTTATATTCAGGCACTGCTCAATGATATTGATTTCACCCAGATCGACGAAAATATGCAGTTTCGGGAGGAGATGGAACGCCTGGCAGCCGAACAGGGGGCGGAAGTTCTGCATGAGCGCCTGCGGGCGGTCGATCCAGAATCGGCGGAGGCGATCCACGCAAACAATGTAAAACGTGTGATCCGCGCGCTGGAATATTATGAGCAGACGGGCGAGAAGATTTCTGCCCACAATGAGGCGGAGCGGGCAAAGATTTCACCGTACCATTTCTTCTATTATGTATTAAATACCGATCGGACGGTTCTCTATGAGCGGATCGAGAAGCGGATCGATGAGATGATGGAAGAGGGACTGGTCGAGGAAGTGAGGCAGCTTCAGGCGATGGGCTGCAGGCGTGATTCAGTGGCGATGCAGGGACTTGGATATAAAGAAATTCTGGCATATTTAAATGGCGAAATGTCGTTGGAGACAGCGGTCAATATCCTGAAACGCGATACGCGCCATTTTGCGAAACGTCAGCTTACCTGGTTCCGGCGGGAACGCGACGTGCGTTTCTTATATTTGCCGGAATTTGATAATGACCGGGAACGCGTGCTGGAACATATTCTGCAGGAATTAGCGGCGGAAGCGGGTATTATGGAGAGTGATTCATAAGATGGATGGAACACTCTAAATTATAAGTTGTAAAAATCAAGAAAAGTTAAAGAAACAAAAAAAGAATTATAGAATAACCGTAACTGTTCAGTAGGTCTGCGCATTTACTACGCTGACCGTACGAAAACATGGGTCAGAAGGCAAAAATCCCATTGCCGTAGGCAATTTTTAATGGATTTTTGCGCGTGACTGTGAAGGTACTGAACAGTTACGAATAACCGACAACAGGAAAGGAACCACCATGGAGTTAGAGAAAATGTATGGCGACCTCGGCATTTCGAAAGAAGTGCTTGAATATGGAGCCAGAATCGAAGCGGCTCTGGAAGACCGTTTCACAGAGATCGATGGCAATGCAGAGTACAATCAGTTAAAGGTAATCGCTGCGATGCAGAAAAACCGCGTCAGCGATATTCATTTTTCCGGTACAACCGGATATGGTTACAACGACCTTGGACGTGAGACGCTGGAACAGGTATATGCGGATGTATTCCACACTGAGGACGCGCTGGTGCGCCCGCAGATCGTGTGCGGAACGCACGCGCTCTACACGGCATTAGCCGGAAACCTGCGCCCGGGCGACGAACTGCTTTCGCCGGTGGGAAAACCGTATGATACTCTGGAGGAAGTGATCGGCATCCGCGAGTCCAACGGTTCCCTGCGGGAGTACGGCATTTCATACCGTCAGGTTGACCTGCTGCCGGACGGAACCTTCGATTACGACGGCATCCGCGTGGCGATCAACGAGAAAACAAAACTGGTAACCATCCAGCGTTCCAAGGGATACGCATCCCGTCCAACCCTCTCGGCAGAGCAGATCGGTGAACTGATTGCATTTGTTAAATCCATCAAACCGGAAGTGATCTGTATGGTAGACAACTGCTATGGCGAATTCGTTGAGCGGATCGAACCGAGCGATCTCGGTGCGGACATGGTAGTCGGTTCCCTGATCAAAAACCCGGGCGGCGGACTGGCGCCGATCGGCGGCTATATCGCCGGAACCAGACAGTGCATCGAAAATGCAGCGTACCGCCTTGGTTCTCCGGGACTCGGACGGGAGGTCGGCGCGAGTCTTGGCGTCAACCAGTCCTTCTTCCAGGGACTTTTCCTGGCACCGACCGTTGTATCCGGCGCATTAAAGGGAGCTATCTTTGCGGCAAATGTCTATGAGAGCCTGGGCTTTGATGTGGTTCCGAACAGCACGGAGCCGCGCTATGATATCATTCAGGCGATCACGTTTGGAAAACCGGAGGGTGTTATTGCGTTCTGCCAGGGCATTCAGGCGGCGGCGCCGGTTGACAGCTATGTATCGCCGGAACCGTGGGATATGCCGGGGTATGATTCCCAGGTTATTATGGCAGCAGGTGCCTTTATCCAGGGTTCCTCGATAGAACTTTCCGCGGATGGTCCGATCAAACCGCCGTACAGCGTCTTCTTCCAGGGCGGACTGACCTGGTACCATGCGAAGTTAGGCATTTTAATGTCCCTGCAGAAGCTTCTGGATGCAGGCATAGTAAAACCTGAGCAGCTCAAAATCGACTAGAAATGACGTTTTTTGAATGATTTTGTAATTAATTTTAAGAAAACTTTAAAAAAAAATCTGCCGGACTGTCTATACACATTCCGGCAGTTTGTGCTAAGATAATAAAGATTATAGAAAGGGACGGTATTCGGTATCATGAATCGAGCAAAAAATTTCTGGATTCTTCTGCTGCTCCTGATGACAGGGATTGTGTTAGGTGGATTTATCGGAAATATGGCATCCGGCGTCAGGGGACTGTCGTGGCTGAATTACGGACAATCCTTCGGTCTGATGGACCCGGTTGTTCTTGATTTAGGAATCCTGGTTATCACGTTTGGTCTGTCAATCCGGGTGACGATGGCGAGCATCATCGGCGTTGTCATTGCACTGATCGCATATCGTCTGATTTAATCAAAGAATCCCTCCAGGCGGGAATGGCTTTCTGTATGCAGAGGAGAGGCACGCAGGAGGACAATCAATGAAAAAAGAAACAGAGAAACCAGTAAAAAGTTCTGAACCGATCGGTGGATGGCGTCTTACCATGAAAGATATCCCTGAAAAAGACCGCCCCTACGAAAAATGTGAGCGGGAGGGAGTTGGGGCACTGACAGACGCCGAGCTTTTAGCGATCCTTATCCGGACCGGAAACCGGCAGGAGTCGGCACTTTCCCTGGCAACCCGGATTCTGGCGCAGGCGCAGCCGCCGGGAATTTTAGGACTTTTGCATCTGACTCTTCCAGAACTGATGGAGCAGAAAGGAATCGGCAGGGTCAAGGGAATCGAACTTTTGTGTGTGGGAGAGCTGTCACAGCGGATCTGGCGCACTCTGACGCTTTCGGAAGCGCCTGCGTTTACGGCGCCGGAGGCGATCGCTGCTTTCTATATGGAAGAAATGCGTCACAAAGAGCAGGAAGAAATGCACCTGATGATCCTCAATACGAAGCAGAGGCTGATTCGGGATATCCTGTTGTTTCGGGGAACCTTCAATCACTCTCCGGCGTCTCCGAGGGAGATATTTATCGAGGCGCTGCGCTATCATGCAGCCAGCATCGTTTTAGTACATAATCATCCGAGCGGGGATCCTACCCCCAGTGCGGAGGATCGGCGGACGACCGTCCGGATTCAGGAGGCGGGCGCTATGCTGGGAATCCGGCTTTTGGATCATGTGATTATCGGCGAACAAGCCTATTTTAGTTTCAAAGAACGGGGAATACTATCATTATGAAAAACAGCAAGTATATTCTGGCAGGTATGTCAGCCTTCTGTCTTGTGCTGATTACAGCAACGTCTATCAAATCAAGCTTTCTGATGCCGCTTCGGACGGGTGTCGGTTTTGTTCTGGTACCGCTGCAGTCAGGCGTCAACGCGATCGGCACAGGTCTCTACAATGCGCTTGAAAATTTTTCCTCCCTGCGGGAGGCGCAGGAGGAGAACAAAAATCTCCAGATGCGTCTGGATCAGATGGTGGAAGAGAACAACCGCTTGCAGTCGGAGCTTTACGAGTTAGACCGTCTCAGAGAGCTGTATCAGCTTGATCAGGAATATATGCAGTATAAAAAAATAGCCGCCCGTGTCATTGCAAAGGACTCTGGAAACTGGTTTCAGGTATTCCGGATCGACAAGGGAGCGGACGATGGCATCCAGGAAGATATGAACGTCATGGCAGGCGGCGGACTGGTCGGTATTGTAACCGATGTCGGGGCAAACTATGCAACTGTCCGCGCGATCATCGATGATGACAGCAACGTCAGCGGCATGTCCTTGCGGACCGGCGATACCTGTAATGTATCCGGCAACCTGACGCTTTACCAGGATGGACGGCTGGGACTTGACCATATCAAGAAAGAGGCAGATATCCAGGAGGGCGACAAGATCGTGACCTCCAATATCAGTGATATTTTCCTGCCGGGCATTCTCATCGGTTATGCCTCCGGGCTGACGACCGATGCCAACAACGTAACCAAATCCGGTACAATCATTCCGGTTGCAGATTTTGATAACCTGCAGGAGGTACTGGTAATCACCCAGCTGAAAAATGGGGATGGAGGCGACAATAATGCGGAAGCTGCTGATTAACCTTGTCATGCTGATTCTGGCATTCACGATCCAGATCTGCGTGTTCCCACAGATCGCCTTCTTATCTTCGGCTCCGAACCTGCTGCTGATTGTGGTGTTTGTGTGCAGCTTCATTGAGGGGCGCGAGCGGGGGATGTTCTACGGGCTGGTGGCAGGTCTTTTTATGGATCTGTTTTACAGTGGACCATTTGGCTTTTATACACTGTTTTTCATCAATCTGGGGTATGTCAGTGGAATCTGCAACAAGTATTATTATGAAGACTACATCACGCTGCCGCTGCTTTTGAGCCTGGCAAGTGATTTAATCTATAACCTGTACATCTATGTATTCCGGTTCCTGATACGGAATCGTCTGAATTTTGGGCATTATCTGGTCTCCATCATTATCCCGGAGATCATATTTACCACGGTTACGACGCTTGTCGTATACCGGTTTTTCCTTTTTATCAACCGGAAACTGAAAGAATGGGAACAAAGGAGAGATTCGAACATTGTTTGATGACCTGAAAGAATATCTGCGAGAATGGTTCAAAAAAGTGATTACCTCCCGGCTTTTTGTCCTGGCGGTTGTGTTCTGCCTGATGTCGTCCGCATTGGTGATGCGGTTGTTCAACCTGCAGATCATCAAGGGCGAAGAGTATCAGGATGCATATACAGCGATGACGGAAAAAGTCATAAAGACTGCCAGCACGCGGGGTAATATCTACGATCGGAACGGCAATGTGCTGGCGTACAACGAACTGGCATACGACGTTACCATACAGGATACCGGTGCGTACAAGACGGATGCACAGTGGAACACGATGCTCTACGATCTGGTATCGATCTTGAATAAACACGGTGAGAGCGCACAGACCAGTTTAGAGCTTACGCTCGATCACGATGGAAATGTCGTGTATACCTCCGAGACACAGTCCGGACGCAAGCGATTCCTGCGTGATTATTATGGTCTTAAAAATGTGGATGAGATGGACGATTCAGATGGAAAATACCCGTCCGACATTTCAGCGCCAGATCTGCTGGAGCGGATGAAAAAGGAGTACCACCTGACACTCGGTGACGATAAGAACCGGGACGGGCGCCCGCTTGACAAAGACGGCAATCCGATCGATGTTTCGGATGAGGTGGCGCTGCAGATCGTCGGCATCCGCTACACGATGCGTTTTACCGCGTTCCAGAAGTACGAATCGACAACGATCGCGACGGATATCAGCGATGAGACCGTTGCAGACATTTTAGAGCACGCAGCCGATCTGGTGGGCGTCAATATACAGGAATCGACGATCCGTGTGTACAATGAAAGCCTCTACTTTGCGCCGATCATTGGATATACGGGAAAAGTAACGAGCGAACGTCTGGAGGAGTTAAAGGCGGTCAACGATGACTATGAGTTAAATGATGTAGTAGGCCGTACCGGCATCGAATCCTCGATGGAACTGGAATTAAAGGGTAAGAAAGGTTCCCAGACGGCATATGTAGATAACGTCGGAAGAATCCTAAGCGTGACCGGGGAAGTCGCACCAGTGGCAGGCAACGATATCTGGCTGACCCTCGATCTGAACCTTCAGAAGGGTATTTACCACATTCTGGAGAAGCAGCTGGCGGGCGTCTTGTTAAAGACGATTGTCAACCAGGATGAGAAAGATATCGCTTATATCGATTCTTCCAGTATTAAGATACCGATCAAGAAGGCATACTTCCAGCTGATCAACAACAACGTCCTCTCGATTGACAATTTTGCTTCCGAAGAGGCATCCGATGTGGAACAGCAGATTTATCAGAAGTACGAGAGCTCACGCGTGCGGATTGAACAGGAACTGCGGGGCGAACTGCAGTCTGAAAATGCAACGCCGATGAACGCGCTGTCAGAGGAAATGCAGGCATATATGCAGTATATCTATTCGTATCTTTCTTCCAGCAACAAGGCGATTGTCCAGCGTGATGCGATTGATACGTCCAGTGACATGTATCAGGCGTGGAAGAACGGTACGATCAGTCTGCGGGAATACTTATATTATGGAATTGCCAACAACTGGATCGATACGACGAAGCTGGACATCCAGAGCCGGTATTCGAATGCGGACGATGTCTTCACGGCACTGCTGGACGACTGTTTCCGCGATCTGGAACAGGATCCGGCATTCGAGAAACTGATTTATCAGTATTTAATCAATAACAATGTTGTGACTGGGCGCGAGCTCTGTATGGCGCTCTATTCCCAGAATGTGCTTGCATACGATGAGAATGAGGTCAACCTGCTGCGTGTCAGCGGGGAAGAATATGCGTACCAGTTCCTGATGAATAAGATCCGCAATATTGAGATCACACCGGCGCAGCTGGCACTTGACCCGTGTACGGCGAGCTGTGTCGTGACGAGCGCGAAGACTGGCGAGGTGCTGGCACTGGTATCTTATCCAAGCTATGACAACAACCGGATTTCGGACAGCACCTATTTTGCCCAGCTAAATGCCGATCAGTCGCTGCCGCTGCGAAACAATGCGACGCAGACACTGAAAGCACCAGGCTCCACCTTCAAGCCGATCACGGCGATTGCAGGTCTGGAAGAGGGGGCAATCTCGCTTTCTGATATGATTAACTGTACCGGTATTTATGAGGAAGTCAGCAATCCGATCCGATGCTGGAAATATCCGGGCTTCCACGGACCGTTAAATGTCGTGGGAGGCATCGAAAATTCCTGTAACTATTTCTTCTCGGAGGTGGCGCACCGCCTGTCCACAGAGGCAGATGGAAGCTACAAACCGGAGAAAGGTCTGGAGACGCTGAAAAAATACGCGACCATGTTCGGTTTGGACCGGACTTCGGGCATTGAAATCTCGGAGGCGACGCCGTCTATCAGTGATACCGATCCGGAGCGTTCCAGTATGGGACAGGGTACGCACCAGTTTGCGAGCGTGCAGCTTGCCCGCTATGTGACGGCGCTTGCCAACCGCGGCACGGTCTATGATCTGAGCTTGATTGATAAGGAGACGGATTCCCAGGGTAATCTGGTCAAGGATTATTCGCCGGCTGTGGCGTCAACCCTTGATTTCCAGACAAGCACCTGGGATGCAGTCCAACAAGGTATGCGCCAGGTAGTTACCAACAGTTCGACCAAGCGTGTGTTTGATGGTCTGGACGTACACGTGGCCGGTAAGACCGGTACGGCGCAGGAGTCCCAGAAACGGGGTAACCACGCGTTCTTTATTTCGTTTGCACCGTATGAGAATCCGGAAATTTCGGTGACGGTCAGTATCCCGAATGGATATTCTTCTTCGAATGCGGCGATGGTGGCAAAACACGTATATCGTTACTTCTATGGCTATGCGAGTCTGGATGATATCCTGAATTCAGGAGCATTGGATGCGTCCAATGAACGAATCAATGGAGATTAAGAGGTGATGGAACTATGAAAAGTTCCGTAGTAATAAAGGGATGTAAGTCCGGTATGACGGTAATTCTGAATCCGGACACCCCCTTTGAACAGTTACTGGAGGATGTAGGGAAAAAGTTTAAAGAAAGTGAAAAATTCTGGGGATCCGCCCAGATGACGCTGACCCTGGAGGGGAGAGAACTGACCCCAATCGAGGAACTGCAGGTGACGGATGCGATTACCGCCAATTCCCAGATAGAGATTCTCTGTCTGCTGGATACTGACGCTAACCGCATCGCCCGCTGTGAAAAGGCGCTGACCGAGCGGCTGATGGAGCTGACTGCCCGGACGGGACAATTCTATAAGGGTAATTTATCCCGGGGCGACCTGCTGGAATCCGATGCGAGCATCGTGATCATCGGGGATGTGGAGCGCGGCGCGCGTGTCAGCGCACGGGGCAATATCGTCGTCCTCGGCACGCTGGCGGGTTCCGCCCATGCTGGGGCGGCGGGAAGTGAGGACGCGGTGATCACCGCGCTGGAGATGTCGCCGATGCACCTTCGGATTGCTGATCTGACAGCCAAAACGCGCAGCCAGGGTAAAAAGATGGGGCGCGGACCGATGATTGCATCGGTATCCGATGGAAACATTGACGTAGAATCGGTCAAAAAAAGTTTTTTAGATTATTTTCATTTTATTTAGCGTATTTAATGGATTTAAGACTGGAATTATTCTACTTTTTAGAGTAGAATAAAATGGTAAAACAGAATACAGGAGGATGTTCCTATGAGCGAAGTTATCGTTATTACTTCCGGAAAAGGAGGCGTCGGCAAAACGACAACCTCAGCGAACGTCGGCACCGGGCTTGCCATGCTCGGCAAACGGGTGGTTCTCATCGACACCGATATCGGTCTGAGAAACCTGGATGTCGTCATGGGACTGGAAAACCGGATTATCTACAATCTGGTCGATGTGATCGAGGGAAACTGCCGGATGAAGCAGGCGCTGATTCGAGACAAAAGATATCCTGACCTGTTCTTATTACCTTCCGCCCAGACGCGGGACAAGTCGTCCGTGAGTCCGGGGCAGATGATAAAATTAGTAGAAGACTTAAGAGAAGAGTTTGATTACATACTGCTTGACTGTCCCGCCGGGATTGAGCAGGGCTTTCGCAATGCGATCGCCGGGGCGGACCGGGCGCTGATTGTCACGACACCGGAGGTATCCGCGATAAGGGATGCTGACCGGATCATCGGACTTTTAGAAGCATCCGGGGTCGGGCGTATGGACCTGATCATCAACCGGATCCGGAGCGATATGGTGCGCCGGGGCGATATGATGTCGGTGGATGATGTGATGGATATTCTGTCTGTCCCTGTGATTGGCACAGTCCCGGACGATGAGGATATCGTTATATCCACGAATCAGGGCGAACCGCTGGTCGGCATGAATGGATATGCCGGGCAGGCATATTTAAACATATGCAAACGAATACTTGGAGAATCGGTACCATTTATACAGCTTGATGCGTCTCCGGGCTTCTGGTCCCGGATATCCGGCTTCCTCAAACGTGCATAGGAGGGGACGCTATGATTCTGATTGCAGAACTGTTTACGAAAAAGAATTCCGGCGAGATAGCCAGAAAGCGTTTAAAACACCTTCTGATTGCCGATCGGGCGGGCTGTTCGCCGGAACTTCTGGATCTGATTCGCGCAGATTTCCTGAGGAGCGTGTCACGTTATCTGGAGATTGATCCGGGGGATGTGACACTCCGAATTCTGAGGACATCCTCAGAACAGCCGGCGGAGGTATTCCCGGCGGTCTGTGCGTCGGTGCCGGTTCTTACTTTAAGGAGCCATTTACAGCATGATATTCGATTACCAATTTAGAAATTACAACTTTCGAGCCCTCATTTATATGATTCTGCTGAGTGTTCTCGGCATTTTGGTTGTCGGGAGCGCCAGCAATCAGGACCGTTCCTCTGTGATAAAACAGATTATCGGAGTGGTTGTATCCCTGATTATCTGTCTGGTTCTGTCTTTGATTGATTACCATCAGTATTTCCGATTTACCACGCTTATCTATGTGGTCTGTGCCGGAATGCTGGCGGCAGTTCTTTTGTTTGGACGTACCACCAAGGGCGCGACCCGCTGGCTGCGGATCGGCGGAATTCAGATCCAGCCGTCCGAGTTTGTAAAGATCGGTCTGATCCTCATCCTGGCGAATTTTCTTTCCAGAAACCGGGATAAAATCAATGAGCCAAAGACATTGGGGATGACGGCGCTTATCTGTGTCCTTCCGGTCGGCATGGTATATTTACAGCCGAACCTTTCCACCACCATCGTCATCTGCTTCATGATTCTGTGCATGGTTTATGTAGCCGGTATCAGTTACAAATGGATTGCCGGTGCGGTGGCGGTCGGGGTACCTGGATTTGCGGCGCTTATCTATCTGTCGCTGCAGGGATTCATCCCGTTTCTCCAGAAATACCAGGCACAGCGTATCATGGGAAAGATTTTCCACAGCAGCAGTGAATTTACGGATCTGAACCGTCAGCAGGATAACTCCATGATGGCGATCGGCTCCGGACAGCTGCGCGGCAAGGGGCTTTTTAACAACACATTAAGCTCCGTCAAGAATGGAAATTTCCTCTCGGAGGAACAGACGGACTTTATCTTCGCTGTTATCGGAGAGGAACTTGGGTTTGTCGGCGGAGTGGCGGTCATTGCCCTCTATGCGCTGCTGGTGTATGAGTGCCTTTGGATTGCGGCGCGCGCAAAAGACACAGCTGGACGTCTGATTGCATCGGGCATGGCGGCGCTTCTGGCGTTCCAGAGTTTTGCCAACATTGCGGTAGCCACGGGAATCTTCCCGAACACGGGTCTTCCGCTTCCTTTCATAAGCTCCGGACTTAGTTCGCTGCTCAGTATGTTTATCGGAATGGGAGTTGTTCTCAATGTTGGATTGCAACGAAATAACGTAACCGTTCAGTAAGTACATGCATGGACTGTGAAGCTGCATGGAAATTGAATTTTATGGTTATGAAAAATAGGAATCATTAAGGAGGCAGGTATAGATGTATATCGGGTTAATCGCACATGATGCGAAGAAAAAACTGATGCAGAACTTCTGTATCGCATATCGCGGCATCCTGAGCAAGCATGAACTCTATGCGACAGGAACGACAGGCCGCCTGATTGAGGAGGTTACGAATCTGACCCTCCATAAATATCTGCCGGGTCATCTGGGAGGTTCCCAGCAGCTCGGCGCACAGATCGAACACAATCAGATCGATCTGCTGATTTTCCTGCGCGATCCGTTGGCGCCGAAGCCGCATGAGCCAGATGTTAATGATGTTGTCCGCCTCTGTGATATTCACAATATCCCGATGGCGACAAACCTGGCGACGGCAGAGCTTCTCGTCAAGGCGCTTGACCGCGGCGATATGGAATGGCGGGAGATGTACAAATGAGAAAACAGACAATCGGACTTGCGGGCGCACTGATGCTTTGCGGTATTAGCATGCTGACCGGCTGTGGTGCCCGCGGTCTGGAACAGGCATATTCATTTCAAGAACGGGAAGCGCAGATGACGCCAGCGGCAGGTGCCGGGCTGGCGCCCTTTTTTGCCTCTTCTCTCTGCGTACCGGAATCTGCAGACGGCGATATTGCTCCAGATGATGCGGTGACGGCGCAGGCGGGCGCATTGTTTGATGTGACCGACTCCAGCGTTATATATGGTAAGAACATCTATGACCAGATGTACCCGGCGAGCATCACGAAGGTAATGACGGCGATCATCGCGATCGAGGAAGGCAATCTTTCCGATGCGGTGACGGCAAATGACGATGTCGTGATCCACGAGGCAGGCGCTTCGATGGCAGGCATCAAGCCGGGCGATACCTTTACGCTGGAGCAGCTCTTATACGGACTGATGATTCCGTCCGGCAACGATGCAGCCAATGCGATTGCGGATCATATCGCCGGAAGCACGGATGCGTTTGTGGAGAAGATGAATGCGAAAGCGAAGGAACTCGGTGCGACCCACACGCATTTTGTCAATGCAAATGGTCTGCACAGCACCGACCACTATACAACGGCATATGATCTTTATCTGATTTTCAACGAGGCGCTTAAACTGCCGCTGTTTTGTGAGATCATTAACGCGCAGTCTTATACAGCTGATTATACCGATGCAAATGGAGCCGCAAAACAGCAGGTCTGGAAGGTTGGCAACTGGTATCTGAAGGGAGACCGCGAGGCACCGGAGGGAGTGACTGTCTTAGGCGGCAAAACCGGTACCACACAGGCGGCTGGCTACTGCCTGATTATGGCGAGCGATGGGGACGATGGCAAGGAATATATATCGGTTGTGCTAAAATCTGCAAATCGTCCGTCACTTTATGACAATATGACGGAAATTTTGACTAAAATTTCAAATAAGTGATTGCAATATTTATAAATTTATACTATAATTATTTATACAATAAAAGATTTTACATACAACTTAAATAAACTCAAGGAGGAGATTGTTATGGTTCAGATCATCGCAGGAGCAAAGGGAAAAGGAAAAACTAAATATTTACTCGATATGGCGAACACGGCTGTCAAAGAAGCCAAGGGTTCCGTTGTCTATCTGGATAAGAGTTCCAAACATATGTATGAGTTGAATAACCAGATTCGCCTTATCAATGTACAGGAATATCCGATTGATACCAGCGATGGATTTATCGGATTTATTTGTGGTATTATCTGCCAGGATCATGATCTGGAGCAGATGTATCTTGACAGCTTCCTGAAACTTGCCTGCCTCGAGGGAGCGGATATTGAAGAGACCTACAAGACGCTGGAGACCATCAGTGAGAAATATCATGTAAAATTCGTTTTAAGCATATCCATGAATGCAGCCGATCTTCCAGAGTGCGCGAAAGAAAGTGTTGTAGTATCTTTATAAGAGATTCAAAATGAACGAAACCGCAGCTGTCAGCGCAGGGCGGAGACAGGAGACTGTCCGATTCATCTGAAAAAGGAGAATTGGATGGTCTCTTTTTTTCTAATTTTCTAGTTTGGGCTCAAAACCATCTTTCCACATTTTCATTGAAATGCTTCTTTTGCAGGTACCACCTTTGGGAAAAAATAGATATGCTTTTACATTCTTTTCAAAATTGAAAGGATTTCCTATCATATATATGAAATTTTGCATTAAATGAAAAAATTACAAAATATACTGAAAAATAATTGTAAAATTTTGATTTATACGGTATAATGACACATGTCGGGAGACAAAAGATTACGATACATCTATTTGTGAGATAGATACAAAAGTATACGGAAATCATTTAAAAGACAGGAAGGAAAATACTATGAATGCAGAATTTTACCAAGGGAACCGACAGCGGCTGTATGACAGCCTTCCGGATCACACCCTGCTTCTCCTGTTTTCCGGTTCTTCCATCCGAAAAACAGCCGATGAAAATTATCCGTTTTATGCCGATCGGAGTTTTCTCTATCTGACCGGCATCGGGCAGGAACACACAGTCCTGATGGCAGAGAAGGACGGAGAAGAGGTACAGGAAACACTTTACATACTTCCGCCGGATATGCTGGCCGAGCGGTGGACCGGGAAACGGTTCACACCGGAGGAGGCCAGGGCGCGATCCGGGGCCGCGCAGATCGCATCGAGCGGCGAGTGGGAAAACCGTCTGAAACTTCTGATGCGGAGCGGACGGTTTGAGCGGATTGCGATGGATCTGTATCGGCACGATCCGGAGGATGCAGATACCGAGAGTATCCGGATGGCACGGAAACTTAGAAAGTGGTACCCGGCAGCCACACTCACGGATATTTCCCGTCAGATACGCCGCCAGCGCACCATCAAGCAGCCGTGTGAGATCGAGGCGATGCGGGAGGCAGTCAAGATTACAAGGGACGGCATTCTGGCGATGATGAAGGCATCAAAGCCGGGAATGTACGAATACCAGTATAAAGCCGAATTCGACTACGCACTGGCGCAGCACGGATGCCTTGAACCGGCATTTCCGAGTATCATTTCCGCGGGAGCCAATAATTTCTGTATTCACTATTATGAGTACACAGGGCAGGCGAAGGACGGCGATATGATTCTCAACGACGTAGGCGCCCAGTACGACCACCTCTTCAATGATGTATCGCGCGGTTGGCCGTGCAACGGAAAGTTTTCCGAACGGCAGCGACTTCTTTACACATGTGCATACCGGACTTCGCAGCACATGTTCTCTATCATCCGGCCGGGAATGAAGATGGCAGACGTGGACCGGCTGGCGAGGGAATACAATTTCGAACAGCTCAAAGCGATCGGCTTATGTGACCGGTATGAGGATGTCGGCAGATATATCTGGCACGGCGGCGCCCACCATGTTGGCTGGGACACACATGATCTGGTCGATGTCGATATCGTAGAGCCGGGTATGGTTTTCTGCGTGGATATCGGCATCTACTGCGAGGAATGGGGCATCGGCTTCCGCCTCGAGGATAACTGCCTGGTAACGGAGGATAGCTGTGAGAATCTGACAGCATCCATCCCCAGAACGATAGAGGAAATAGAATCAGTGATGGGAGGAGAGTAAGCATGGAACAGTTACTTGCGTATATGCAGAAAGAGCACCTGGATGGCATGTTCATCAGCCGCCCGGTCAATGTAAAGTATGTCAGCCATTATACCGGCGAAGATTCCTGGCTTTTTATCACGGAGCAGGAAAAATTCTTTCTGACAGATCCGCGCTACACCGAGCAGGTTTCCTATGAGTGCCCGGATTACACAATTTTGAACTGGAGAGACACCTACGGTTCCATCGGAAAGGCACTTGCCTACGCGGCGGAAAAGGTTGGGGCAAAGACGATCGGCTTTGAAGCAGCCCACCTGACCGTTGAACAGTACCAGAACCTCCAGTCGGAGGTAAAAGCAGAGCTGGTACCGGCGGACGGCATCATCGAGGAGTTCCGCTCCATCAAGAGGCCGGAAGAGATTGAGTGCCTGCGTATCTCCTGTGATATTGCTTCAAGGGCATATGAAAAGATCCAGAAGGATATCCGGGTCGGCATTACCGAGAAAGAGCTGGCGGCGCGTTTAAGCCTCTATATGGTTCTGGAGGGCGCGGATACACAGCCATACGGCAATATCCTCATCTCCGGTGCGAGAACATCCCTGCTTCATGGAATTCCGTCCCAGAAGGCGATTGAATACGGCGATCTGGTCCTGATGGATTATGGATGCCAGTATCATGGTTATTTATCTGATATGACGCGTACCCTGGTAGTCGGACGCGCAACGCCGAAGCAGAAGGAAGTATACAAGATTGAGCAGCAGATGGTCGCTGCGGTGGAAGGATTCTTAAAAGATGGGGTTTCGGCATCGGATGCATATTATGAATCCACGAAGATCATCGAGGGGACCGAGTATTTTCCATATCACTACACAGGAATCGGACACGGCGTCGGCATGTTTGTCCATGAGATTCCATTTATGAGCCCTGTTTCTAAAAATATCGTGCATGCCAATAATGTCATGACCGTGGAACCGGGTATCTATATTCCAGGATGGGGCGGTATCCGCATTGAAGATCAGCTTCTCATCACGGAGACAGGCAATGAAAACCTGATCAGCGCCACAAAGGAACTGATTGAGCTTTAATAAAAAAGGACAAGGAGGAATATTATGAGAAAAAACAAACTACTTGCACTGGGATTAGCTGCACTGATGGCAGCGAGTGTAGCGGGCTGTTCCACTCCGAGCGCTTCGGTGGATGATACGAAGGCAGCTGAATCGGGAAGTGACAGTTCCCAGAGCGCAGCAGCGGGCGAAAAGATTTTCCGTTATTCCAACACGGCGGATATCGCGACGATTGACCCTGATAAGACAAACTCGGTAGCAGACGCGACCGTCTCCTATCATATCTATGATGGTCTGTACCGCAACGTACAGGGCGAGCTTCAGCCGGCAACCGCTGAGAGCTATGAAGTCAGCGATGATGGTCTCGTATATACTTTCAAACTCCGTCAGGATACAAAGTGGAGTGATGGACAGACTGTTACGGCTAAGGATTATGAGTACGGTATGAAGCGTCTCTGCGATCCGGCAGCAGCCTGCCCTGCCAGCTATCTGGGTGCTGTTTTAAAGAACGGTGCCAAGGTCAGTGAGGGTGAACTTCCGGTGGATGAACTGGGAGTCAAGGCACTGGATGACTTTACCCTGGAGATTACGCTTGAGAATCCGGCTGATTACTTTGTCAGCATGACAAGCATGAGTGCATTCATGCCGGTACGTGAAGACCTGGTTGAGAAATATGGCAATGAGTTCGGCGGAAGTGCCGATAAACAGGTTTACAATGGACCGTTCGTTGTAAGTGAATACAGTAACGGCAAGGTAGAACTGACGAAGAATCCAGATTACTATGACAATGAAAAGATCAGTCTGGACGGCGTTGAGATTCTGACCGTAGCCGATCAGACTACCGCTGTTTCGATGTTCGATGCAGGCGAGCTGGATCTGGCAGAGGTTCCAACCGAGCTGGCAGCGCAGTATGAGGGCAAGACACAGTCCTACTACAACGGCGCAGACGATTATGCGGCACTGAATCACCGGAATAAATATCTGGCAAACAAGAACCTGCGTCTGGCGATGAACTACGCAGTCAACCGTGAAGAATACATTCTTCTGACCCACAATGGCTTATATCAGGCTAACCAGAGATATGTGCTTCCGCAGGTTCGCGGCGTGGACGGTGAGTACGGCACCGAGTATCCGTTAGAGGCATTCCCACTTCAGGGTGATATGGATAAGGCAAAAGAGTATCTGGATACGGCATTATCTGAATTAGGTCTTTCCAGTGCTTCTGATATTTCCCTGAAACTGGTTGTATCCGATTCTGACACAGCGAAGAAAGAGGCAGAGGTTGTTGCAAACCAGTGGAAGAACAACCTGGGTATCAACGTAGATATCAACATGGTTCCGTACGCAACGAAAAACGCACTCCTGGTTCCGGACAGTGATGAGTACGATATCATCATGAGCGGCTGGGCACCGGATTACTCTGACCCGTACAGCTACCTGGAGCTCTGGTACAGCACCTCCGGCTACAACTACTTAAATTACCACAGTGATGAATACGATAAGTACATCGACGCTTCCAAGACAACTTCCGGTAAAGAGCGTATGGACAATCTGTTCAATGCAGAGAAGACACTCCTGGAAGACGGCGCACTGGTAGCGCTTCAGTTAAGAGAGGTTCCGTATATGGTATCTGACCGTGTACAGAATCTGGGCGCATACTTTGTTGGACTGAACTATGACTATATGTATGTGGACATCACAAACTAATCCATCATCTATCCAAAACATATTGAAAAACCTTAGAAGATGATTGAAGCACCTGCGCTTCAGGATCCGGCAAAGCGGCTGGATTTCTGAAGCGCAGTACATATCCGGTGGCTACCTGGCGGATGAATGAGCCGTAACCGGCGGCCGGAACAACCGGATTTGGGATGTTCCCGTAGTTAAAGGAGCGTGAACCTATGAAAAAATATATACTGAAGCGGGTGGGAATATCCATTGTGACTGTGTTTGTTCTCGTATCCGTTGTATTTTTCCTGGCAAGGCTGATGCCGGGCGGACCGTTCAATGATCCGAAAATGTCAGCAACCGCAAAGGCCAATTTAAGTGCCTACTACGGATTCGATAAACCTTTACTCCAGCAGTATCTGACATATCTGAATAATCTGATTCATGGAAATTTCGGTTTTTCTACCAAATATCCGAGCCGTACCGTCAATGACCTGTTAGCAGGCGCATTTCCGTATTCGGCAGACCTTGGTATCCGCGCATTATGTTTTGCGATTTCCTTTGGTCTTGTATTTGGTATTATTTCTGCATTAAACCGTGGCAATAAAATTGATTTAATCTTTGTGATTGTAGCTGTATTTGGTACAAGTGTCCCGGATTTTATCATGGGCGCACTGCTGCAGCATTTCTTTGCAGTCAAATGGGGACTGTTCCCGATCGCGCAGTACAAGGGCTTTTCGTACACGATCCTGCCGTCGATCGGACTGGGATTCTACACGATGGCATCCGTCTCGCGTATCATGCGTGCGAGTATGCTGGAGGTAGTCCAGCAGGATTATATCAAGACAGCGCGCTCGAAGGGTATTTCGAAGTTCCGTGTGACCTGGAAGCATCAGATCCGGAACGCGATCATGCCGGTTGTCACAATCCTTGGTCCGACGGTAGCAGCCGTTCTGACCGGTACATTTGTTATTGAGTCCCTGTTTGCTATCCCCGGCATGGGTAAATATTATGTTGAGAGTGTGCAGAACAACGATTACTCCCTGATCCTTGGCATGACGGCGTTTTACGGCACATTCCTGGTATTCTGCAACATGGTAGTTGATATTCTGTATGGCGTGATCGATCCGAGAGTGCGGATCGGTGGAAAGTAGGTGGCAGTATGGGTGAGATGAAAATGAAAGATGGAAATGTGCTGCCTTCTGAGAATTCCGGCGCAGCAGCGGGTACATCCGAAAACTTGACAGATGGACGCGCGATTACCCTCGACAAGTTTGAGATGGTAGGTAAAAATATTGAAAAAATGGAATCGATCTCCCGACCAAGCCTGACCTTCTGGCAGGAGGCGTGGAGACGAATCCGGACAAATAAGGCGGCATATTTCAGTCTGATTCTGTTGATTGCATATGGACTGTTAGCGATCTTTGCACCGATGTTCAGCCACTACGGATTTGACCAGCAGGATGCCTACTCGATGAGCAAGGGGATTTCAGCAGCTCATTGGCTGGGAACCGACTCTCTGGGGCGTGACCTCTGGGTACGTGTCTGGATGGGCGCGCGTGTTTCTTTGACGATCGGTCTTCTGGCAGCCCTTTTAAATACTGTAATTGGTACAGTGCTGGGCGGTTTCTGCGGCTATTATGGCGGCAAGTTTGATATGATCGTCATGCGTATCATCGATGTTATTTATGGTATTCCATCCCTGATCGTCTGTATTTTGGTTATGGTAGTATTAGGTTCCGGCGTTAAAAGCTTAATCATTGCAATGGTTATTGTTGGATGGACGGGAACCTGCCGTTTTACCAGAGGCGAAGTATACCGCTTGAAAGAGCAGGATTTTGTACTGGCAGCCCGCGTCATGGGCGAGTCGGCGTTCACAATCATCGTGCGTGAGATCATCCCGAATATCATGGGTCTTCTGATCACAAACCTGACAATGGCAATCCCGAGCGCCATCTTCCAGGAGGCGTTCTTGAGTTATATCGGTCTCGGCATTTCCCCGCCGCAGGCAAGCTGGGGCGTTCTGGCAAAAGAGGGAACCCGTATGATGACGGCAGCGCCGCATATGCTGTACGTGCCGGCATTCTTTATCTGTACAACTGTACTGGCGCTCAACCAGCTCGGAAATGGTCTGCGGGATGCATTTGATCCGAGACTGAGAGGAACGGAATAGGAGGTAGGAGACAATGGCTAAAAATATATTGGAAATCAAGAATCTGACCTTCTCGTTCCATACATACGGCGGCGTGGTAAAATCCGTCCGGGATGTCAGTTTTAATGTACGCGAAGGCGAGATTCTTGGAATTGTAGGCGAGAGCGGATGCGGCAAGAGCGTTACCTCCCAGTGCATTTTAAAGCTCAACCCGGAGCCGCCGGGATTTTTTGAGGGCGGTTCGATCAAGTATAAAGGCGAGGAGATCATCACCAAGACAGACCGCGAGATGCGGAAAATCCGCGGTGTGGAGATTGGATTTATCTTTCAGGATCCGATGACCTCGTTAAACCCGACCATGACGGTTGGAAAACAGATCGAGGAGGTTTTTGTCGGACGGAAGGGGATGACCCGGGCAGAAGTCAGGGAACGGGCGCTGGAGATCCTGCGTCTGGTCGGCATTAATGAGCCGGAGCGTCGTTATAAACAGTATCCGCATGAGTTGTCCGGCGGTATGAAGCAGCGTGTCATGATCGCGATCGCGCTGGTCGGCAAGCCGAGCATCATCATCGCGGATGAGCCGACGACCTCGCTGGACGTAACGATCGAGGCACAGATCCTGGATCTTCTGAAGGAACTGCGCGATAAGATGAACACCTCGATTATCCTGATTACCCACGATCTCGGAGTTATCGCCAAGATGTGCGACCGCGTGCTTGTTATGTATGGCGGCAAGGTGGCTGAAAAAGGAACGGTTGATGAGATCTTCTATGAGACGGCACATCCGTACACGGCAGGTCTCATCAAATCAATCGCTACGCTGGATACCTCCAAGAATCAGAAGCTGGTGCCGATCGATGGAACTCCGCCGGATCTGTTTGCACCGCCGAAAGGATGCCCGTTTGCAGCGCGCTGTGAGTTTGCGATGAAGGTCTGTTATGAAGAACAGCCGGAATTTCACAGGCTTTCAGACGAACATACCTGTGCGTGCTGGCTGCAGCATGAATATGCGCCGAAGGTGGATATCATGAAAGGGCTGACTGAGGCGCAGAAACAGGAAGAAGAGGAAAATGTTGCGGCTCTGCCGGAAGAGAAACGGAGGGGACACCATGGCAAAACGAATTGATAGGAGCACACCCCTGTTCCAGGTCACGGATCTCTGCCAGTATTTCAACGTCGGCAGGGGAAAAGTGCTGAAAGCAGTTGATCACGTGCATTTTACGATTTATAAAGGGGAAACGTTGGGACTGGTAGGTGAGAGCGGATGTGGCAAGTCCACGACGGGACGGTGCCTGGTAAAGCTCTATGAGCCGGCAGCAGGCACGATCACCTATAAAGGAAAAGATATTTTTAAATACACCCGTGAAGAGGAAAAAGCATTCCGCAAGAATGTGCAGATGATCTTCCAGAATCCACATTCCTCCCTGAACCCGCGTATGACGGTCAAGGATATCATCGGTTCCGGCATGAAACTGCATGGACTGGCGACGGACAAGGATGTGGATCAGAAGGTAGAGGCGATCCTGAAGCGCGTCGGTCTGAACCGCGACCATATGTCCCGTTTCCCGCATGAGTTTTCCGGCGGTCAGAAGCAGAGAATTGGTATTGCCAGGGCATTAGCGGTCGAACCGGAGTTTGTGATCTGCGACGAGCCAATCTCCGCACTGGATGTTTCAATCCAGGCGCAGGTTTTAAATATGTTAAAGGAACTGCAGGAAGAAATGGGACTGACCTATCTCTTCATCGCACATGACTTGAGCGTCGTCAAATACATTTCCGACCGTGTTATCGTTATGTATCTGGGAACGATGGTTGAATTTGCCGATTCCGAAGAGCTGTATGCACATCCGCTGCATCCGTACACGCAGGTGCTTCTGTCCTCGATTCCGGTTGCGGATCCGAGGCTGGTGCGTGAGAAGAAGCGTATCATGGTTAAGGGCGAGATTCCAAGCCCGATCAACCCGAAGGACTGCTGCCGTTTTGCCGAGAGATGTCCGTATGCGACGGAGGAGTGCCGGGCGAAGCTGCCGGAACTCCGGGAAGTGATGCCGGGGCATTTTGTGGCTTGTCATATGGTAAAGTAAATTAAATAGATTCGTGAAGGCGTCGAAGCTGACGGGGACAGGACAGCCTGGCTTCTCAGACTTATCATTGTTCGCTTGCTTTCGCTACAGATGCTCGCCTGATGCGGACTTACATCTGCCTCATTCGGACATCTGTGCTCAAAATGCGTACAATTTGACAAGCTGAAAGCCAGACCGCCCTGTCCTCGTCAGCTTCTTAGTTTTTTGGCTAATTGAGGGAGTAATTGTAGACATTGATCGCCGACTGGTGTAAAATATTAGTTAGAATTTTTTTAAAATTATGGCTGAATTTGGAAAATTTTAACGATATATAACAGAAAGGTGGATTTTCTATGCAGTACGATTTTGATACACCGATCGATCGGACCCATACTTGGTCGATCAAGCATGATTTTAAGAAAGAAAATGGGAAAGCGGATGATATTCTGCCGCTCTGGGTGGCGGATATGGATTTTCGATCGCCGGACAGCGTGGTTGAAGCGCTGAAAAAGGCAGTAGATCACGGGATTTTCGGTTACAGCCGGGCAGATGAGTCGTACTTTGATGCGGTGGCAGCGTGGTATCAGAAACGCCATCATCTGACTCTGCAGCCGGAGTGGATGACCTGCACGCCAGGTATCGTGTTTGCACTCTCGATCGCAGTGCGGGCTTTTACCCAGGAGGGCGATGCGGTGTTGATCCAGCCGCCGGTCTACCATCCATTCAGCCGGGCGATCCTCCGCAATAAGCGGACGCTGGTGGAGAATCCGCTGGTTTTAAAAGATGGGCATTATGAGATGGATCTGGAAGAGTTGGAGCAGAAGGTGCTGGATGAGCATGTCAAACTGATGATTTTATGCAATCCGCACAATCCGGTTGGCCGTGTCTGGACGAGGGAAGAGCTGACCGCACTGGCTGACATCTGCCTGCGCCACCATGTATACGTGATCAGCGACGAGATCCATGGCGATTTTGTATGGCAGGGGCATGAGCAGACTCCGTATGCGTCGATTTCAGAGGAAGCATGCCTTCATTCGATGATGTGTACAGCGCCGAGCAAGACCTTCAATCTGGCTGGCATGGCGACATCAAACCTCTTTATCCCGGATCCGGAGATGCGGCGTAAATTCCGGTCGGAGCTGCTGGATGTTGGTCAGGAAAATATGAACCGTCTGGGATTGTTCGCCTGCCGTGCAGCGTATGAAGGCGGCGGGGAATGGCTGGATCAGCTTATCGGCTATCTGGCTGGCAATCTGGCACTGGTGCGCGATTTCTGTAAAAACCGTGTGCCGCAGATTCAACTGGTAGAACCGGAGGGAACGTATCTGGCATGGCTGGATTGCCGTGAACTGGGGATGACGGATGATGAATTGATGGCATTCTTCTCGAATGAAGCGAAGGTATGGCTGGATCCGGGCACGCATTCGGGTGAACAGGGATCTGGATTTATGCGCTTTAATCTGGGCAGTTCGCGCAGTGTGATTGCACAGGCGCTCGATCAGATCGAGGCGGCATGGAAAAAACGGAACGCATAATGAATAATAGCAGAACCGTAAAAATAAAACGTTCGGAGGGATTGCATGGAATTTGAAGAAGTGGAGAATATTGGACAGCGGATCAAGGAGATTCGCAAGAGTAAATCTATCACGATCCAGAAGCTGTCCCAGTTTACCGATCTGTCAGTGGGATATCTGAGCAATCTAGAGCGGAACCAGGCAAGCCCGACGCTGAACAATTTGCAGCGCATCTGCGTGGCGCTTGGTATTTCGATCCGGGATCTGCTCAGTCCTTCCGGCGAGGAGAGAACCCTGATCCGCCAGGAGGAGCAGCAGTTATATGAATATGATGAGTACAAGCTTCAAATCCGCCGTCTGGATTTTGGAAAGAAACGCGGTATTTATGAGTTTTCAACCTATGATCCAGAGACAAAAGATACACCGCCGTCCTGGGGGCTGCATCCATACGCGGAGGTCGGAGTCGTTCTGGAAGGCAAGATGGAGGTCAATCTGGATGGAACGGTTTATCTCTTAGGACCGGGCGATTCGATCTATATCAAGCCGAATCTCTATCACACGATGCGGAATGCGGGCGATACTCCCTGCCGCTCCTTCTGGCATTTGCAGATTATGGATGATTCTGTATAATTGACGGGATGAATTGATCTTGAAATTTGGACAATTCACTCGTATAATAAAGGCTGTACGTTGGGCTATACAGAATATTGCAAAAGTCCATGGCCGTAGACAAATTTGCGTGGATTTTTGTCTGGTAACTGTGAAACTGCAGAAACAGCTGCCAGAGAAGTACATCGGGAAAAGGGAGGATAGAGCTGCATGGCCAAAAACAAGAAAATTGTACGCTACAGAAAGCCATTGAATATCAATGTAGGCATGATCATTTTTGCCATGATTTTCGTCTATCTTTCTTTCAGTGTCTATACATATCTCAGGCGGGATCACGTCCAGTTTTATGAGGTCGTCGAGGGAAGTATTGTAAATAATAAAGAATACAACGGAATCCTGTTTCGGGATGAGACAGTGGAAAATGCACCGCAGACCGGGTACGTCAACTATTATGTGCGCGAGGGAAAGCGGGCAGGCGCTGGGGCGCGCGTCTATTCGCTAGATGAGACCGGCGAGCTGGGGAAATTTTTGGAAGAAAATCAGTCCTCTGGGGTGTCCCTGTCAGCAGAAAATCTGGCTGATTTGAAGAAACAACTCAGTTCGTTCTGTTTATCCTACAACGATCAGCGCTTTGAAAGCGTCTACGACGCCAAATATTCTTTGCAGGCTTCGGTTGCAGAGTATATGAATTTCAATGCGCTGGGCGATATGGATGCACAGCTTCAGGCACAGGGTATCAATTACAAACAGATATCGGCGCCCCAGCCGGGTATTATTTCCTATGTGACCGATTCTTTTGAGGGGGTCGCGCCGGAGGAGGTGACGGCGGATTCGTTTGACCGGAGTCAATATACGCGGCAGGTGGGACGAGCTGGGGAACTGATCGAGGCGGGCACGCCGGTGTACAAGATCATCACATCGGAGAACTGGAGTATCGTGTTTCAGATGGATGACAAGGATAAAGAGCAGTTTGCCGATCAAGATACACTGACGATCGAGCCGTTGGGAAGTGATATGAAATTCCGGGGAAATTATTCGATGTTTACCGGTTCCGATGGCAATCTGTATGGACGCCTGGATCTGGACCGTTACATGATCCAGTTTGAATCCGAGCGTTTTATGAACTTCGAGATCTCCAGCGAGGAAACGCAGGGACTTAAAATTCCGGTATCATCGGTGATGGAGAAGGAATTTTATACCATTCCAGTTGATTATATGACAACGGGCGGCAACGCTACTGAAGATGAGGCTGGCTTCAATAAAGAAGTTTACGGCGAAGGCGGAAAGGCGTCGATTGAATTTGTCACGCCGGAGATTTACAGCTCGACTGATGAGTATTATTATGTCGAGAAGAGCGACGATGGGCTGTTAAAGAGCGGCGATTATCTGGTGAAGCCGGATTCAAACGAGCGCTTCCAGGTAGGACCGACGGCAAAGCTGACAGGTGCTTACAATATTAATAAGGGATACGCGGTGTTCAAGCAGGTGAAAGAACTTGCAAATAGCGGTGAATATTACATTGTAGAAAAAGGAACCAAATATGGATTATCGGTTTATGACCATATCGTGTTGGATGCCAGTACCGTATCGGATGGCCAGATCGTATATCAGTAATGATATTTCCAAAATATAGAGATAAGGAAGGTGTATCACATATGGTTCAGGAACAGTTAGAAGAAGTACGTCAGAATATACGGAACGCCTGCGAGCGGAGCGGACGGAAGGTGGAGGATGTCACGCTGATCGCGGTCAGTAAGACAAAGCCGGTGCCGATGCTTCAAGAAGCATATGATGCCGGCGCCAGAGATTTCGGCGAAAACAAAGTGCAGGAGATTCTGGAGAAGGAACCGCAGCTGCCGTCTGATATCCGCTGGCATATGATTGGACATTTACAGAAAAATAAAGTCCGTCAGGTAATTGACAAGGCAGTTCTGATTCACTCCGTCGATACGGTGGGACTGGCAGAGCAGATCGAAAAAGAAGCGGTCAAACGTGATCTGGACGTTTCTATTCTTCTGGAGGTCAATGTCGCCGGAGAAGAGTCCAAATTTGGTTTTGCCCCGGAAGAAGTCGAGGAAGCGGCACGCGAAATTGCAAAGTACCCGCATGTCCATATACAGGGACTTATGACGATTGCACCATTTGTAGAGAATTCGGAAGAAAATCGTGGTGTTTTTAAAAAATTATATGAATTATATGTTGACATGAAACGGAAAAACATTGATAATGTTACTATGAATGTCCTTTCGATGGGAATGACCGGAGACTATCAGACAGCGATTGAAGAAGGTGCAACTATGGTAAGAGTCGGTACGGGCATTTTTGGAACCAGGGCAAAGATAGGAGAGAAATAGGGTTATGAGTATTCTGAACAAATTAATGGATACAATGCGTCTCACAGAGAATGATGACGATTACTTCGATGAGGAAGATTACGAAGAAGAAAAACCGGTGATTAAGAAGCGTTCTTTCGGCAAGAGGGACGAAGAGATGGATGATTACCGCCACGAGGAGGAATCTAAGCCGCGTTTTCTGCCACGTTCCTCTAACAATAAGGTAGTGCAGATGCGCCGCAGCATGGAAGTATCTCTGATCAAACCTACTTCCATGGAGGATACGAGAGAGATTTGCGATTACCTGCTGGCTGGAAAAGCTGTTGTTTTAAATATGGAAGGAATCCACATGGAGGTTGCACAGCGTATCATTGATTTTACCTGTGGCGCGACCTATTCGATGGATGGAAATCTCCAGAAGATTTCCAATTACATTTTTATTGCGACACCGTCATCGGTTGAGCTGTCCGGCGACTTTCCCGAACTCTTAGCAGACGGTTCCATGAATGTTTCCGGGATGAATCTCCACTTCTGATACTGATATACTCCCAGGTTCGCTATATATCTGAACCTGGGAGTATTTATTATACAATCGGAAATTTGTGTGATTTCTGATTGTATACAGGCTCTCTGAGCAGGAGCACACTTTATATAAGCACTTTCGAACAGGAGTAGAAACACGCGATGCTGCAGGAAAAAGAAGAACAGCTTTTAAAAAAGAGAATGATAGAACTGGCCGGACTCTGTTATCAGCGCGATATACAGACAAGTACCGGCTTTTTGTCGTTAAATGAACAGACGATCTTTCACTCGATCGAGAAGACGCTGCCGCCGGTGCGGACTTGCCTGACGGGTGGCTTTGAGGGCGCAGAGCGCAAACTTCTTTGTTTTCTGGCTTCGTATGACGATGAGGAGTTTGGACTTCCGATTGCCGTGTTGGAGGTCATTCCGGCAAACCTGCGTTACAGTGAGGCGCTGACGCACCGGGATTATCTCGGGGCGCTCATGAACCTGGGGATTGAGCGCAGCTGCATCGGGGATATTCTGATGAAGGAAAATGGCTGCTGCGTCTTCTGCCAGGAAAAGATGGCGGATTATCTCTGCCAGGAACTCACGATGGTGCGCCACACCTCTGTGATCTGCCGCAGGGCGGACGCGACGGAGCCGATCACACCGAAGATGGAGCGCGTGAGTGGAAGCGTTGCATCACCGCGTCTTGACAGTGTGATCGCGATGGTATTTTCATCCTCCCGCACGAAGATACTGCCGCTCATTGAGGGTGAAAAGGTGTTTATTGACGGGAAACAGGTGACTTCCCCGGCGGTGCAGCTTAAAGAGGGCGAGATTGTATCTGTGCGCGGCATGGGAAAATTCCGCTTTGCCGGGAGCGGGGGATTGTCGAAAAAGGGACGTCTGTATGTTTATGCGGATAAATATGTGTAAAAAAGAAAGGACTGAAAACAAATGACAGCTGTAAAGAATGAGAAAATGAATCGCGTAACCGTTCACCTGGACGAGAAGCCGATCTATGATATTGTGATGACCGAAGATTTTTCGGCACTTCCGGGTGAAATCGAAAAACTCTCCATTTCAAACCGCCGTCTCTGCATCGTGACGGATTCGAACGTAGAAAAATTATATCTGAATGAGGTAAAAGAACTTCTGGCGCCGTGCTGCAAGACGGTAATTTCGTTCGTATTTCCGGCGGGCGAGGAGCACAAAAACCTCGACACCGTCCGGGATTTATATGAGACCTTGATTTTGAACCATTTTGACCGCAACGATATGCTGGCAGCACTCGGCGGCGGAGTTGTGGGCGATCTCTGCGGATTCGCGGCGGCGACTTATCTGCGCGGCGTTGCCTTCATGCAGATTCCGACGACGCTTCTTTCCCAGGTGGACAGCAGCATTGGCGGCAAGACGGGCGTTGATTTTGACGCGTACAAAAATATGGTTGGCGCGTTTCATATGCCGAAGCTGGTATTTACCAATATCAATACGCTTCAGACGCTTCCGGACAACCAGTTTTCCGCCGGTATGGGCGAGGTTATCAAACATGGTCTGATCAAGGATGCGGCATATTATGAGTGGCTGCTTGAAAATGCGGCAGATATCTGGGCGAGAAAGCCGGAGGCACTCCGCAAGACAGTGACCTGGAGCAATGAGATCAAGCGTGCTGTGGTAGAGAAGGATCCGACCGAAAAAGGCGACCGTATGCTCTTAAACTTTGGTCATACGCTGGGACACGCGATCGAGAAGCTGAAAAACTTTGAACTTCTGCACGGTGAATGCGTGGCACTCGGCGCGCTGGCAGCGATGAAGCTGTCGGAAAACCGCGGCATGATCAAACCGGAGGAAACAAACCGCTTCAAAGAAGCACTGGGAGAATTCCATATCGGTACGCAGGTATCCGGGCTTGAGAAAGATGCGATTGTGGCAGCGTCCAAGAACGACAAGAAGATGGATTCTGGCATCATCAAATTTATTCTCATTCATTCCATCGGCAACGCCTACGTGGATCGCACAGTAACCGAGGACGAGATGAAACAGGCACTCGATCAGGTGCTGGTATAATAGCAGGAAAGGAATCAGGTGCATGAACACGAAATTACGACAGTTCTTTATCTTTTTTATCGGGCTGGGAGTCAGCATCGGACTGGATCAGTTTACAAAACATCTGGCAGTTGTCCATCTGAAAGGGCAGAAGCCATTTGTGCTCATTAAGGGTGTGTTTGAATTTTATTATTCTGAAAACCGCGGCGCTGCTTTTGGAATGCTGCAGGGACGGCAGGGATTCTTCTTCCTGATTGCAGCGGCAGTCATTCTGGCAGTGTTGTGGGCGGTTTACCGGATGCCGGCAGGGAAACGGTATCTGCCGCTGATGTGCAGCTTGTTTCTGCTCGTATCAGGCGCAGTTGGCAATATGATCGACCGTCTGACACAGAAATATGTGGTGGATTTCCTGTATTTTAAGCTGATTGATTTCCCGATTTTTAATGTGGCAGACTGCTATGTGGTGATCGCGACTTTCTCGCTGATCCTTCTGTTTTTCTTCTTCTATTCGGATGAGGAACTGGAATTTCTTTCTTTTAAAGGTGCGAAAAAGGAGTCGGGGCGATGATGCAGGAATATCTGGTTCCAGAAGAGGCGGCTGGAACCCGCATCGATAAATTTCTGGCGGACGCCTGCCCGGATCTGTCCCGTTCCTTTTTGCAGAAACTTCTGAAAGAGAGCAGCGTGACAGCAGATGGAAAAGCGGTTAAAAGCAGTTTCAAGGTAAATGGCGGGGAAACTATCGCCTTTGAAGTTCCAAAACCGCAGGAGGCGGCGATCGAGGCGGAAAATATCCCGTTGGACATTTTGTATGAAGATTCGGATATAATTTTAGTCAATAAGCCGAAGGGGATGGTTGTCCATCCGGCGGCAGGGCATTATACGGGGACTCTGGTCAATGCGCTGATATACCATTGCAAGGATCAGCTCTCCGGCATCAACGGAGTCATGCGCCCTGGGATCGTCCATCGGATCGATATGAACACGACCGGTGTGCTGGTGGTGTGCAAGAATGATTTCGCCCATAATTCACTTGCAGAACAGCTCAAGGTGCATTCGATCACCCGCGTGTATTATGCCATCGTATTTGGCAATCTGCGCGAGGATGAGGGCACTGTCCATGCACCGATCGGGCGTCATCCGACGGATCGCAAGAAAATGAGCATCCACTCCAAACAGGGGCGCGATGCGATCACGCATTACCGCGTACTGGAACGCTTCGGGGCGTATACATTTATCGAGTGCCGCCTGGAGACGGGACGCACACACCAGATCCGCGTCCATATGGCAAGCATCGGTCATCCGCTTCTGGGCGATGAGGTGTACGGTCCGGCGCGGCAGCCATTTTCACTGGAAGGACAGACCCTGCATGCGGGAGTCTTAGGCTTTATCCATCCGCGGACCGGAGAGTATGTGGAGTTTTCTGCGCCGCTGCCAGCGTATTTTGAAGAACTGCTGGAGAAGCTGCGGAAAAAAGCTGGAAAGTAAAAGTAACGTGAATAGTAAGATCGTTCTAATTCGTATACACATTCTTTTCAGATAGTTTATTTCTGTGTCGCTAAGAAATACCTTTTATTCCGAAAAAATGATGACTTTTCAGATAGCTTGTGTTATAATAAAGGCAGAACTTGAAAGGAGTTGAGGGAGACATGAAAAAAAATTTAGTAATTACAATCGGTCGCGAATGCGGCAGCTCCGGAAGAGCGATTGGACGAAAACTGGCGGAATCATTGGGAATCAAGTGCTATGATAAAGAGCTTCTTGCACTGGCAGCGAAGAACAGCGGTCTCTGTGAAGAGCTTTTTAAGACGCATGATGAGAAACCAACCAACAGCTTCTTATATTCACTGGTAATGGACACCTATTCGATGGGTTATAATACATCGGCTTATATGGATATGCCGATCAACCACAAGATTTTCCTGGCACAGTTTGACACGATCAAGAAACTGGCAGATGAAGAATCCTGTGTCATTGTAGGACGGTGTGCGGACTATGCGCTGGCAGATTATCCGAACGTAGTGTCTGTTTTCATCTGTGCAGATGAGGAAGTGAAGATTCAGGAATTGATGAAACGTCACAATATTACCCGCGATAAGGCAAAAGATGTGATGATCAAGACCGATAAGCAGCGTTCTGGTTATTATAACTATTATTCCAGCAAACGCTGGGGCAGCTCCAAGAGCTATAACCTCTGCATCAACAGCAGTGTCGTAGGCATCGACGGTGCCGTAGAAATTATTAAGGAATTCGCCAAAAAGAAACAAGAATTTCTTAAGATAAACGAGAACGCATAAAAGTATAATTAAAACCGGTGTGTTTGAATTTCTGGTGAAGAATCAGAAAGGACGCATCGGTTTTTTGCGCCTGGATGTTTTGAAGATGAGATTGCGTTGGGGTATAAAAACAAAATAGTTACTTAAGATTTTGAATGTAGATACATGAAGAAAATGATGATGAAAGAAAGACATTCTTATATAATCCGAACGGCGCTCATGGCGGCATCGGGTATTTTATTGTGCGGGATTGCCGAAGCAGTGCGCCCGGAGGTGGATTTATCAGTCGATGTGCCTGCTGATAAAGTTGTGATTGCAGATGGAATTTTAGACCAGGAGACACAAAATGATACAGACGAATCCTTCTGCGACCGTCTGATGAAGAAAATGGTACACCCGATTCACATGGCATCCCGATTTTTAAATGGTCTGGGGGCAGACTCAGAAGAATATGTTCCGTCGGAAACGGAGTATAACCTGATGGCGCTCCGGACGGAAGAGAGCGCTGTTGATCTGTCTGATCCATTGGCGGCATTTGAGTCTCTTCCATGGTATAAACTTGCAAAACGATTCCGGAGTATGGGGACAGAAGATACCTGGGGCGCGAAGATGTACGAAGCGCTTGGAACGCGGGATGCACAGTGGATATCGGAGATCTACGGGTGGATCCAGACGACACCGCTTACGACTTCCCAGAAAATGGGGCTGCCAGCTGCACAGGTACTCGGCAGCTATGATCCCTCCAATCCAGAGCATAACGCGCAGGATCCGGCGAGCTGGGTAGTTCCAACTTGGAAAAATATCCGTTTCCAGATATGCGACGGAGACGGAAAGCCGACGTCCCTCGCATCCAATGCGACCGATATTTTGTCCATGGCAAACGTATATACATATAGCCTGGACTGGAAAAATACAGACCTGTTCAATACCTATATCAATCAGCTCTGGACCAGTTCCCACCAGTACCACGTGAGCATTAGCAATGTGTATTACTGTGAGGGCTGTACAGAACTGCCGGACGAGCCGGCGACAGAGGAAACAGCAGATGACGATGTGGAGAGCGGCAGTGCAGCAGGAGAGGCATCCTCGGAGGCTTTAGATGCCCAGGGCGCAGGAGACGGTCAGACAGCGGCAGAGGAGCCGTTAACGGAGAGCGAGGCGGCATCCACAGCAAATAATTATGTCAAACCGGCACAGGGACCGGGGGCTTCCACACAGGAGCAGGCAGCCGAATCAAAAGCGGCTGCGTCCCCGTCAGAGGCGACGTTCAGTGCGGAGAGCGCTGCGGCAGTTACATTAAATGAAAACGGAAAATATTGCCCGGGACACGTTGATCTGACCATTACCGTTAAGACAACCGGTCTGAAAGAGAAGCATAATCTGTTTGCGCTCGATGGAACGGGAAATCAGACTGTCGGGAATTGGCAGGGTTGGACGGAAGAAAAACAGACAGCCGCCCAGACACTCGCTGCTCAGGATTGGCAGGAAATGTACGGGCTTGCCAGTTCAGAGTTTGCACTCGGGAATCCGCTGACACCGGCAGAAATTGCGTCTTACCTGGATTTACTTCCAGAGGATTTATCACCGGAGCGGCGTGCCGTTATCACATGCGCGCTCAATTCCGTTGGCAAGATTCCATATTATTATGGAGGAAAACCGAGTACAGCAGGACTTTCCGGCAATCATTTTGCCAGCGTGACAAGCCCGGATTACAAGGGACGGATTTTGTCAGGGCTTGACTGTTCTGGATGGGTCAACTGGGTATACTGGACCGCGCTTGGCAATAGAATGGGTGCCGCCAGCACCTACGAGATTGTGCGGACAGGACGGGCGATCAACAGCGCAGAGCTTCAGCCGGGCGACTTGCTTGTCCAGCTTGGCGGTAATTCGCACGTTGTAATGTTTTTAGGCTGGAACGCAGACGGAACCATACTGGGCGTACATGAATCCGGCAGTGCAAGCAATGTAACGGTCGGAAAGGTCCATACGGTCTGGCCGTATTACCGGGCGTTTTTGGATTAAGAAGTGAATAAAGAATAAAATGAATATGAATTAGTCATAAGGGATTTTGAGCTGGATGGATGTTGCCTTTGTTTTTTGCTGGAGTGTTTGCTGGTAAATGGCAAAGGCGGCATCCATCCATTTTGTGTTTAGGTTTGTTTTTATGCTGAAATACGATATTGAATAATTCATAAAATGATTTATTTACAAATAAAGGGAAACATGGTATGATAGGAAGATAGATAAAACTATTCGTGAAAGCCTACTTTATCGAATAGTTTGAAATGTAAATATGTGTATGCACTTAATCTATTTGCTAAACTATTCATTCGTTATATTTGAAAGGATGTTCTCATGAAACTTCAACGTCTTCTAAGTTTAACCCGCCAGGCGGTTGATGACTATCGTCTGATTCAATCCGGCGATAAAATAGCTATCGGTATTTCTGGCGGTAAAGACAGCCTAACACTTTTATATGCTTTACAGGGGCTTCGTCGGTTTTACCCGGAACCATTTGAACTTTGTGCTATTACAGTTGATCTGGGCTTTCAGGCACTTTCTCCGGAGGTTTCGAACCGGTTGTCGCCGACGCTTTCATCGGATGCGGCTGCATTTGATTTAAAACCGGTTCAGGAGCTTTGTGATGAATTAAACGTGCCCTACACGGTCGTTCCGACGGAAATCGGCAAGATTCTCTTTGAAACCCGTCAGGAATCCAATCCATGTGCGCTCTGTGCCAAGATGCGAAAAGGCGCTTTAAATGAAGCAGCTCTGAAACTTGGCTGTAATAAAATCGCCTATGCACATCACCGTGACGATCTGATCGAAACCATGCTTTTATCCTTGATTTATGAGGGGCGTTTCTATTCCTTCTCGCCGAAAACCCATTTGGACAAAACGGGATTGACGCTGATCCGCCCGCTGATGTATGTCCAGGAAGCCGATGTGATCGGATTTAAAAACAAATATCATCTTCCAGTCTGTAAAAATCCATGTCCCGTAGATGGAAAAACAAAACGCGAGTATGTGAAACAATTAACAAGGAAACTCAACCATGATTCACCGGGGGTAAAGGATCGCTTTTTCCATGCGATTATTGATGGAAACAATCCCGGATGGCCGGAACGGACCGATCAACACCTGAAAAATTTGATACATTCGGACCTTTCATCATCACCAAAGGAGGAATTGTGATATGGCTGCACTCTCCTACCACGAACAGGAAGACATCGAAAACACAAAACGAATCCGAGGCATTCTGAAAGAGCTGCCACCGTTCTGTACCGATTTCTTCCGCGGCATTGAACCTCGTACATCAGCGCGCACCCGGCTTGCGTATGCCTATGATTTAAAGACATTTTTTGATTTCCTGAAACAAGCAAATCCAGAGCTTAAATCAAAGAAGCTGCGCGATTTGCCGCTCTCTCTTCTGGATGAAATCAAATTGATGGATCTGGAAGAATATATGGAGTATCTGAAATGTTATTCGACCGAAAAACGTGAGGATCTGATGAATACAGAGCGGGGTATCATGCGGAAAGTATCGACGGTCAAAAGCTTTTACAACTATTTTTACCGGACCGAGCGGATTCAGAATAATCCCGCTTCTCTTCTGCAGCTTCCCAAGATTCATGAAAAAGAAATTATACGCCTCGATGTTGACGAGGTGGCGCGTTTCCTGGATGAGGTTGAGGATGGCGAATGTCTGACCGAAAAACAGAAAGCCTACCATGCAAAGACCAAGCTGCGAGATCTGGCGATGATGACGCTTCTGCTTGGTACGGGGCTTCGTGTATCAGAATGTGTCGGACTGAATATCAACGATGTTGATTTCCGAAACGGTGGTCTTAGGATTCATCGAAAAGGCGGAAAGGAAGTCATCGTATATTTTGGTGCCGAGGTAGAATATGCGCTTCAGGACTATCTCAGCGAGCGTGAACATATTGTCCCAGAGGAAGGCAGCGAAGAAGCACTCTTCCTCTCCATGCAGCGTAAGCGCATTAACGTACGCAGCGTGGAAAAAATGGTCAAAAAATACGCACAGCTCGTCACACCGCTAAAAAAGATCACGCCACATAAACTCCGCAGCACCTACGGCACGAATCTGTACCGTGAAACCGGCGATATTTACCTCGTCGCAGATGTTTTGGGACACAGTGATGTCAATACGACGAAGAAGCATTATGCGGCGCTGGAGGATGAACGGCGGCGAAGCGCAAGGAATAAGGTGCAGCTGAGAGAAATAGAGTAAAGGGCAAAAAGGCAAAAAGTAAAAAAAATTTTTAGGTAAAAAAGGCTAATTTCGTACTTTATTTCCGTGTAAAGTGAAAATAGTATTTTGCTAAAATAAAGTTTAAAATTCATATTTGCCAAGTAAAAACCGATGACCTCGACTGCTTATAGTCTATGCCATCGGTTTTCCTAGTTCAAGCACTCTCACTCTGCTTCATCTGTGTCTCAATAACTTCGTCTAAGTTGGCTGCTGTAGTTTGTTCACTCATAGCCTTCTGCCTCTAATAATAAACACTGCAAAGGTTTAAAATATCCTGCAACAGATCATACTCCATCTTTGCCTTATCATTCATTTGATAATTTATCAGAGCCTTTTGCGAGTACATCGCATCTACGCTTTGCGTTTTCGTTGAAAATTCCATCAAAGTATCCGGGCCAATGCCCAAACTGGTAAAAATTTTATTCAAATGCTTATCGAATGAGCTTTTACTATCTGTCTCGCCATTTAAAATTTTATCTAAAGTAGGTCGAGAAATTTCTGTCTTTTTGCAGAACGATACCTTAGAGAATCCATTGCCACTGATGTAGTCCTTTAATTTTATTCCTGTCAGTTTTCTCATTTCAAAAAGTTCATCAAAACGCACTCTCTATCTCTCCCAGTAACAAATTGTCAATAGTTTTTTAATCACTTTTCTTAAAAAGGCAAAAAATAGAACGTATAGTAAACGCTATGGTGCGTTGACAACGTATAGATTATTTTCATACGCTCTATCTCTCATTTCGTAAACGTTCCATAGCAAGTACCTTGCCAGCCCAAAGTGCTGCAACATGGTTTTGCAAGCAATAATCCGCAACGTTCGCTCCTCCAGTATTCACCTGTAATCTCCATACCGCCATCTTCTCATCTCCCCGCTTTCTTCTTTAGTGCTTATCCACCTTCCGCTTCGGGAACCATCCTTTTGCCACTCTTTTTTCCTGTTCTTTCAGTTCCTTAATGCTCCAAAAGCAACTGACGCCCAAAACACCCAGGGAAACCGACCAAAGTATTTCCTGCATTCTTACGGATAGAATCATACACAAAATGCCCACCAGCAAAAATACCGGCCAACAGCGGCTTCCAAAGTAATACTCCGCATATATAACAATAGGATGGAACAATCCAATCAGAAAAAAGGTAAGCACACCAATCAATATCCCACTAAAATTCATCATAACTCCTTGTCCTTTTCCTTATACAAACAGCACATTATCGCAGACCGGCGCAACTTATCTTCTGCGTGCAACAGTCGCCCTCAACAGCATATCCAATATGCGCAAAGAAGAAGTATTGCAATATAGAACTACAACCTTCCTCTTCCATATTTTTTAAATATCTGACACATTTTTACGGATTGCATTTTTTACACGGATCATAACCTGCAGCAATCAGCGCATCCCTACTCTCTGATGAGGATTTTTTATTGCTCTCCTTCATCTGTTTGACCGATGAACAGGACGGCCGATGAAATTTCTTTGTATTGGTATTGAGGATATAGGATTCCGTGCTGGTCTGCTGAGAAGCTGCCTGCGTAACAGCCTGTGTGGCCTGCTCTGTTTCTGCCGTCTTGTTTGTTCCAGAAGCCGAGCTGTCACCCGTCGCATAATTGATGTTAAAGGTCACTTTACCCATTTTGAGGGATGTAAAGTGACCTTCTCTTAGTCAAATATAATGCCGTTCCTTTCTTCGAAAACCTTTACAGAAAGTACAAGCATCCATGTTTCGTTTTTGATAAAGAATCCGTTGCTTTGGTGAGCACTTATAATCGTGTGCACACACTGGGCATGTCCAACAAACAGGTGTTATGCAATTATCCAAAATCTGATCAGGATCACATAACAAATAGTTATCCAAATGGTTCCACTCATTCATTAAATCTGGATGCAATACGGCAAAGGAATTAACACCCGGAAGAACTTCTTTCATTGAACAATACACACAATCCACGTTTCCCGTTGCCATATCTCGAATAGAACTTATATATTCGCCACCACAATCAGGGCATTTCCAGAGTGCTCGGTAACATGAATTATTTAAATAATGTGACATTGGTTCTTCATTATTAGAAGACCATCGCGACATTAATTCTGGATTCGTTAACTTGAATTGACATAAACTTTTTCTTAAAATCACCTCCTCGTCTACTTTCTTTCACACTATCACCTCCAGAATCACACGCGCTCAAATGACAGATATCTCGTTCCCTGAAACGTAAGTTTCCCAATGTCGCCTTCCGCCAGCATTCCATATTCTCTGCCAGAAACCGACAGTTCCATCCGGTCACCGCTCTCTACCTGAAACGTGACATAGTAGCTGGTACTTGAAGTCGAATGGTAGCCATGAGTTCCAGACAGGTCACCCGCATTTGCATGGCCATGATGTGTGATATTTTCACGCTTTGAGACAATGGTTGCACTCACCGATAAACGCGGTGACTGATTGTTTTTATGCCATGTTCCGATTCCTGTCACAAACTGGAAGATGATCATGCCAAAAACCATTACGAAGATAATCGGAAACATAAACTCAAACAGCATAAACATATAGCTCACCTCTTCTTCATCTTTCGTCCAATGATTACTCTGAGCACAAAACATACGACAATCACGAAAAGCGAGGCAGCGATATACAGTAATGCTTCTGTATACCACGGTGCAGAATACGATTCGTATAGTTTCGGAAAGCGCTTATACCCATAGAAATCCATACCCGTTTTAATCACAATTATGTAGAAACTCGCATAGATAATATATTTTAATAAATCGTATAGTCCATCGTCTCCGCGATATTCTGTTTTAACCTTTTAGCATCGGCAAACTGGAATTTTCAAATTAGTCTTTGCAAATAACCTTTGAATCTTCACCATCAATTACAATTCCCTGACGGTTGTTAATTGGGCATAGATTCAAATCCGAAAACTCAGTCATTATTTTCTCGGTAACTTTCTTAAATGGTGCTGTAAGATAATGCGGAAGAACATAGAAATCAATCAAATCAATCCCTGCATCATCTTCTTGTGAGTAGTCCTCCGGCTTTTCATCCATTTGCTCGATATATTGGATGCTTGGAGCGCATATAATTGCGCCTGCCGACTCGCCGATCATCAATTTTCCATTTGCCAATTCCTTTTTCAGCAGTCCATCAGTTCCCGTTTTACGGAGCTGGTCCATAAGAAAGAAAGAATTTCCGCCGGTAAAATATATCACATCTGCTTCTTCAAAAACAGACTGTATCGTTGAATAAGCCTCCGTTGAAATATCAATTTCAGTTACGATTGCTCCCAACTTTTTGAATAATTTTCGAGCCGAGCCGACATAACCGGTGTAGCCTTCACGCAGTGAAGCTGTTGGAATAAATGCGACTTTCTTATTTTCAATTTCTTCCTTTATCAGACTTCCTACACTTGAAAAGTGCGAACATAAAAATAGTTTCATCAATATTCTCCTTTATAAATCCCGACTTGTTACTCACATTATATCATATTTTTTCTTCAGTTACATCCACCAAATTTTAGTACACTGCCATTCGGCTTGCTTCTGTAACCGGCATCCGTTTAATCTTCTCCTGCATTGTTTCCTTTGTATCTTCATTGATTTCTATACGGATTTCCCTTATGTTTTGATTAAGAATGCCCTCTCAATGTATGAAAGGCCGGTTCAATTATATGTGTCTATTTTAATTCTGGAAACAGTTTCTCCAATTCTTCATGAAATGTCCCATTCCTTAATGGTTTGCCGCAGCGTCTCGATGGTCTGCGTTTTCTGCTCATTGATGTTCCGGTTTACAGCCTGCATTTCTTCCTCGGTTGTAGTAGATTCCTGCCAGCCTCTGTTCACGATCATTTTTCTGGATCTTCTGTTGGTTCTGGAAGTCTCCGGCTGCTTTTCCTATAACGGTATGGGTTTCCGTCTGAAACTTCCGTTCCGGATTTTTCTTTGTGGATACAGAAAGCTCTTTTCCATTAATAGAACCGTTTATAACAACATATCTTTCACGCATTTACTCCGATAGTCACTCGGCGATATTTTGTATCTTTCTTTAAATGTTCGGTTAAACGTTCTTTGACTTTCAAATCCACTATCCAGTAGGAATCCGAATCACCAATGCTCAGATTTTACTTGAAACAACAACTTATTCCATCAATGAGATTTCTAAGATGGTCGGATATGATAACCAGCTTTATTTCAGCCGACTCTTCCACAAGCTAAAAGGATATTCACCTAGAGAATACCAAAAGATAAGAAATAAGTTTTGAAAACCATAATATTATAAGAATCCAATTTATTTAAAAAGAGGATTAAAAATGTTACATTCCTAGTTTTCTTATCACAAGTTGCTTCTAATACATGATTCCCCTTAAATAAAAGATAATATAAAAAGGTCACTTTACCCATTTTGAGGGATGTAAAGTGACCTTCTCTTAGTCAAATATAATGCCGTTCCTTTCTTCGCAAACCTTTACAGAAAGTACAAGCATCCATGTTTCGTTTTTGATAAAGAATCCGTTGCTTTGGTGAGCACTTATAATCGTGTGCACACACTGGCATCGAATTCGATACAGAAGAATAGCGCCTCACTTTGGCAAAGCAAGGCGCTATTCTCTGTTACAGGAAAAATCAGGTTATTCTCCCATGATCTGAACCGTATATTTTCTTATCTTCAGTCCATCGAACTCCACAAAATAAATATCCTGGGCACTTCCGCCCGCTGTTTTTCCATCTATTACCGGAAGCACACAATGATTTCCGCAAAGCATTGACTTCAAATGTCCCGGGGCATTTCCGCTGCAGGTTCCATAGCTTGGGAGCATATGGGTATGCACGTAATCTCCGTCTGTTGGTATCAACCGTTCCAGCGTCAGTTCAATGTCCTTTTCCACACAGGGAAGGCTTTCATTTATCATAATCGCCGTAGTCGTGTGCATGGATATGACAAAAACAACTCCCGCTGTGATTCCGCTGGCAGCCACGTCCTTTTGCACCTGATCTGTGATTTTTACCATTTCAAATTCCTGTCTGCTGGCAATTTCATGCGTATAAGATTTAATAATCATAGCCTCTTCCTTTCATTCCCAGAAACACTTCCGCATTCTCTCCCAGGATTTTTTTCAGCACATCTGGACGAAGATTTAGTTTTTCCAGACCGTCCTTTGTTCTGACCTGGCGAAATCTGGGGAGGTTGGATCCATACATCACCTTATCCATCAGATTATTCTGCAGCCATCCCGGAGCCATATTTTTCAAGAAAATCTGTTCATAATAGTTTTTGGGGCTGTCCATAAATACCGTCGCCGTATCTGTATAAACATTGGGATACTTTAACAACAGCATGCACAGCTCATCCACCCAGGGCCATCCCAGATGCGACAGGCAGAACCGAAGCGTCGGATATTCCACGGCGATATCTTCAAACAAAATCGGACGTGTATATTTTGACGGGGAATCCGGTTCCCAGCTGAAGCCGCTGTGAAACAGCACCGACTTGTCATACTTTGTGCACAGATCTAATAACGGTTTTAACCGTCTGTCATCCGGATACATATTTAAATGGGATAAATTCAGCTTCAGACCCATCAAATTCAGCTTTTCAAACGCGTCCTTCAGTTTTTCTGCCGCACATTCCTCTCGCGGATCGACACTGGCAAAGCCGATAAAGCGTTCCGGAAACAATTCTACGATCCTCTTTACTTCTTCGTTTGACACAATCGGCTGTCCCATCGATGCAGAATAATCTTCCGCAAGAATTACCGCCCGATCCACTCCGGCATGATCCATCACGGCCATGACCTGCTCCATGGGCACAGGAGATGATTTGTACAGGCCAAACGCCTTCTTTCTGAAATTTACCCTGTCCGAATCTGTACAGATCGGCCCAAATAACACCGGGTGTACATGTACATCAATAATCACGAAACGACAACTCCTTTCTCTCCAAAGCTTCCTTTACACATGATAAGGTTCAAATATACTGACAATCTCAGCAGCCTTTTTCGCGCCGGAAAGCATACATTCCGGTATGCTTCTGCCCCGAAGAACTCCGCTCATAAAGCCGGCGCCATAGGAATCTCCCGCGCCTACGGTATTCACCAGCTTCGGTGCCGGTATGCACGGCTGTCGATAAAACTCTGTTCCGTCAAAAGCCAGAGAGCCTCCTTCCCCAAACGTGGCAAGCAGCACCTCGGCTCCCATAGAACAGCCCATCCGCAAAAGCTCTCTTACCTCCTCGGTTTCCTCTTCAAATGAAAAAATACCATAATTGATATTTTTTAGAATGGTCGGAACATCCTCATGCCGATACCGCTTAGAAAAATCAAAATAGATCTTCGTTCCCTTGCTTCTCATGTCCTTCAGCAATCCTGTCACATTCCACGAAAGATCGGTATGAATGTAATCCTGTGTCCGGATAAAATCCATATCCTCTCCCGTTGGCTGATATGGAATCATGACTCCTTTTTCCGCCCTGTGATGCACCCGGTCTCTGCCATTTAACAGCATCTCTATCACTGCCGTCTGTCCCCCGGGAACAATGGTAACATGTCCGGTATCTACCTTCCTTTTCTGACACGCTTCCAGCATAGACTGTCCATAGGCATCATCTCCAATCGCCGTCACCACGGACGGCACAAGCTCGGGAACCAAATCCATCAGATTAAACATCAGATCGATTCCATTGCCTGTCGGGTAACTGATATTTAAGTTTTTGTATACATCAATACAGGTGAATCCTACCGCTGCAAACCGCATAACTGCTCCTCCCTCTGTTTATCTTCGTCACTGCATATACATTTTTAAATTCCGTACATTTTTCTTATCATATTCAAACGGATTAAAATAATATGCGGCATCTGCTCCAAGCATTCCGGCATACGCTGCAAAATTCAGCGCCTGCCCCCCCCAGGAAACATGGTTTTTAAATGGATGTACTTATCACATACATTGTCCCCAATCCCTATTACCTTCATTTTCTTAGCTCCTTTAGTCGAATTCCTCTTCAATCGATTGATTATATATCATTATATAATGTTATATTATCATATTAGTGTTTCTGAATCATTTTGTCAATAGGATTTTATAAAAAAACAAGAAAAAAATGCAGCCACATTGAGCCTGCGCTCAACATGTCTGCATCATTCCTTTTTCAAATGAAGCGATTTGAAAATGTACTTTATTCTGTTTCGAAATAAAGTACATTCTGAAATAAAGTACATTTTGAAATTTTTGTACTTTATGCTATAATCCTTGTATCTAAGCCTTTTATTAACCACTAACTATAAAGTACAAAATTTTTTACTTTTAAATTTTTCGATGAAAAAGGCTAATTTCGTACTTTATAAAAAAAGCAAAAAAGGCATCGTACAAAAATTTTAAAAGTTGAACAGTTACAATTTCTCACAGTTTTCACAGAAAGGAAATGTTTATGATAAAAGGAACCTTATATGGCATAGGAGTAGGTCCGGGCGATCCGCGGCTCATGACGTATCTGGCAGTTGACACGATTCAGAAGTGCCCGGTGATTGCGGTACCGGCGGATGGAAAGGAAAATGCAGTTTCCTATAAAATTGCCAGCGGGATCGTGGAAAATCTGGATGAAAAGGAATGCTTAAACCTCACTACTCCGATGACAAAAGATAAAGCTGTTTTAAATGCAGCATACCAGGCTGCCTCGAATCAGATTATAGAGCAGCTGGAACAGGGGAAGGATGTTGCCTGCCTCACGCTCGGAGATCCAACGATTTACAGTACCTATATTTATATCCATCGGGTTGTAAAAGCACATGGTTATGCAACTGAAATCATCAATGGCATTCCGTCCTTCTGCGCGGTCAGCGCCAAGCTTCAGGACAGTCTTGTTGACCGCTCAGAACAGCTTCATATTATTCCGTCCACTTATGATATTGAGGCGGCGCTGGAACTTCCAGGTACCAAGGTTCTGATGAAAGCAGCTTCCAAGATGCCGCTTGTCAAGGCGACCCTGAAAGAAAAGCATATGACAGGTACCATGATCGAAAATTGTGGTATGCCAGAGGAGCATATTTATCATAAAATCGATGAAATTCCAGATCGGGCAAGTTATTATTCGATTATTGTCGTGAAGGAAGGGAACCATGATTGAATTAAAGCATCTTACAAAAAAATACGATCATTTTCTAGCGGTCGAGGATCTGAACCTGAAAATTGAGACAGGAGAGTTCTTTGGGCTTTTGGGACCGAATGGTGCCGGAAAAACGACCACCATCGGAATGCTCTCCACTCTCCTGCTTCCGACTTCGGGTGAAATCTGGATCAACGGAGAGCTGCTGACACGTCAGAAAAATCAGCTGAAACAAAAACTCAGTGTCGTTACGCAGGAATACTCGATGCGTCAGGATATGACGATGAACGAGATTATGGAATATCAGGGACGTCTTTATTATATGCCGATCAAAAAGATTCGGGAGCGGTCAGAGGAATTGCTGGAATTCTGCGGGTTGATCGATTATCGGAAGAGAACCGTCCGAAAGCTTTCCGGAGGCATGAAGCGGAAGCTGATGGTCTGCCGGGCACTTTTAACGGAACCGGAAATCCTTTTTCTGGATGAACCGACTGCAGGGATGGATGCATTTGCCCGCCGTCAGATGTGGAATCTTCTGAAAAAGCTGAATCAGCAAAAGCTTACCATTCTTCTGACAACGCATTATATGGAGGAAGCAGAAACGCTTTGTGACCGTGTCGGCTTTATGTGCGGTGGACGTCTGGAGGAAACAGATGCTCCGGGGCATATGATAGAGACGCTGGGGCGGTATGCGGTCGATGAGACTTTACCAGATGGGCTGAAATCACACTATTTTCATGGAAAGGAGGAGGCAATTCAGTATTTGTCCGCGTCAGAACAGGAAACAGCGCTTCGCAGTACGACATTGGAAGATGTATTTCTGGAGACAATCGGGCAGCAGCTGGAATGCCGGTAACAATGGGTATCCTTACTGTGTTATGGGAAAAATGGGTAGAATTCCGGCGGGATTTTTATAAAATCACGCTTGCTGCCATGATTGCCCCTCTTTTATATATTCTGGTGTTTGGTCTTGGAATCCAGACCATGTCGCACGGACAATCGTATCTGAACTTTCTGATTCCGGGTGTAGTTGCCTTAACGACCATGAACGGCAGTTTCAATGCTATCGCCCAGAACTTAAACGTCCAGAGATTATACGAAAAGGCATTTGACCAGGTCATCATCTCTCCTACCCCGCTGTGGCAGTTCATCGCGGGACAGATCATCGGCGGAAGCCTCCGGGGATTATATGCGGGAGCCGTGATTATTCTTCTGGTTTTGCCGATCGGAACGGGGCTCTGTTTTAACGGCTGGTCGTTTCTTCTGATGTTTTTGAACGGCTCTGTGTTTTCCACAATTGGAGTTGTGGTATCCTTTTATGCCAAAAACCATGCCGATGTACCGCGTTTTTCGAATTATGTGATTATGCCGATGGCATATCTGTGTAATACATTCTTTTCGGCCCAGAGTATGCCAGATGGTCTGCGCCAGGTGATTGAATATCTGCCCTTATCGCAGACCAGTGCGGCGCTTCGCAGCATCGCCAATCATGAGGCATTTTCTTATACGACGATTGGAATCCTGCTTCTGTATCTGGCGTGTTTTTCGGTTGCTGCGTCCTGGTTTCTGTATAAGAAAAAGAATTTATAAACACGGGGTAAGGAGTTTCTATCTATGAAAAAAATAGGTTTCATTCTTCTGGGAATTATTTGTATCTTATTTAACAGCCGGTGGGCATTGACGTCGCAGGCGGCTGCTGGAACGCCGCCTTCCCTGGAGGATGGTGAATATGCCATCGAGGTAACGATGACCGGAGGCAGCGGAAAAGCTTCGATCCAGAGTCCTGCTCTTCTGACGGTGACAGATGGAACGGCATACATATCCGTCACATGGAGCAGTTCCAATTATGATTACATGGTGGTAGATAATAGAAAATACGAGAATGAAAGTGCCAAGGACGCAAACTCTCATTTTACGATCCCTGTTTTGGATCTAACAAAAGAACTTATAGTCAGGGCGGATACACTGGCGATGGGAACGCCTCATGAAATCGAATATACTCTTCAATTCAATACCGCGTCGATTGCGTCTAAGAGTACACTTCCGCAGGAAGGAGCGAAACGTGTGATGATGATGGCAGCCGTTATTATTATCGGTGGCGGGATTCTAAATCATATCATAAATGAACGCCGGAAGCGGGATTATACGGGGAAACGCCGGACTTAAATTAAAAGGGTTTCGTAACTGGTCAGTACCTTCACAGTCACGCGCAAAAATCCATTAAAAATTGCCTACGGCAATGGGATTTTTGCCTGCTGACCTATGTTTTTGTACGGTCAGCGCAGTAAATGTGCAGACCTACTGAACAGTTACAGGGATTCTTCTTTAGAAAATTAGATTCGGAAGAATCCCCTTTCAATGCTTTTATTTTATTATTCAGCCGGCTTTTGTAGATAAAACAGGCGAGAATCAAAGTCGCAGCTCTCTCTTCTACCATCCATATACTGTCCGGAAGAGGCGTCACTGGTAATCAGTCCTAAATTCATCAGTTCGTCGCCATAGTGGGTGCTTACGGCACTTTCGTGTCCTTCTGTATATTCCGTGACATTGTAAAGAACGGATTCTTCCAGTCCCTGTAAATACAGCCGCGTAAACGGACCATTGGCGACATTCAGTGTCCGATACCAGCCGACCAGGGCTTCTGTGCGGTCTTCACTGACTACCATCCAGGCAGTGATATTGTTTTCAAACGGACTGGAAAGTCTGTAAAAAGTACCATACTGAATCAGGGACCGGTGCTGTTTCATAAAGGCTGTCTGAATTTTTAATTCAGATAGCTCATCTTCTCCGAGCTGTGTCAGATCCAGTTCATAGCCGAAAGTTCCGAAGAACGCGGTATTGGCACGTGTCCAAAGCGGCGTCTGACGATGAAGCTGATGGTTTGGAGAAGCAGATACATGAGAGCCCATCGAGCTAATCGGATAACCATAGGAAGTACCGTATTGAATCCGCAGACGTTCAATCGCATCTGTATCATCGCTGATCCAGCCTTGCGGTGCGTAATACAGCATACCTGCATCAAAACGCGCTCCACCGCTGGCACATGATTCGAACAGAATGTCCGGGAAACGTGTTGTCAGCCGTTCATACATCTGATAAACACCCAGAATGTAGCGGTGAAATACTTCTCCCTGCTGTCTGGCGGAAACGCCTCTGCTCCATACATCACTGAGGCTCCGGTTCATATCCCACTTGATATAGGAAATGGAGGCGCTTTCCAGAATCGATGCAATCTTTTCATAGATGTAATCAAGGATCTCCTGCCGGGAAAAATCCAATACATACTGGTAACGTCCGTGACAAGGCGTTCGCCCTGGAACCTGGAGGATCCAATCAGGATGCGTGCGGAATAAATCGGAATCGGCATTTACCATCTCCGGTTCGATCCAGAGACCAAACTTCATGCCGAGCGCTTCTATCTTCTGTGCCAGTCCGGAAAGACCGTTTGGCAGACGGTCACGGTTTGCCTCCCAGTCGCCCAGTCCGGCTTTTGAGCTGCTTCTGGCACCAAACCAGCCGTCATCTAAAACAAACAGCTCTATGCCGCATTTCTGCGCTCTGGAAGCCAGCTGTAGAAGTTTTTCTTCGGTAAAATTGAAGTAAGTTGCCTCCCAGTTATTGATCAGGATTGGGCGCTCGCGATCACGCCAGTACCCCCTTGCCAGTCGGCGCCGGTACAGCCGGTGTAAAGTCTGGCTCATGTCGTTAAGTCCCTGAGAGGAGTAAACAAGCACTGCCTCCGGAGTCTGGAAGGTTTCACCAGGGTTCAGCTCCCAGCTAAAGCCAAACGGATTAATTCCTATCATAAGACGGGTGGTTCCATGTGACTCCACTTCTGCCTGAGCCAGAAAATTACCGCTGTAAATCAAGCTGCAGCCAATGGCTTCTCCCTGAAATTCGTCAGCCGAAGGGCGTTTTAAAATAATGAACGGATTCTGCTCATGGGAAGAATGTCCCCGGGTGCTGTCAATCGCCTGAATGCCATACTCAAGCCTGCGTGTGTGGAGTGCGCGCTCTCTCGCCCATGCCCCAGAAAACTGCATCCACTCATAATCGTGGTCAGGAAGATCCAGGCAAAGACTCATCGCGGTCTGAACCTGTACAGAAATGTCTCCCTGATTGGAAATAGAAGCACTTCGGGCAATGACACCGCCCTCGACAAATATTGTATATAAAAGATGCAGCTCCAGATTAGTATGGGTATCTTTTAACGTAATAATAAGAGTTTCAGCTTCCCCGTCCTGTTCAGTATAAGTAGCGGGAAGTCCCGGCAGTTTTGGCTTTCCGGATGTAACCTGATATCCAGTAAATTGAAAATCTGAATAGGTACTTCCATCATTCTGGAGAATCTCTACTGCCGGATGCCGGTAATCACCGCTTCCGTAAGTACCGTACTCCAGCTTAATATGTCCAAGTGAAAAGGTGCGATCGTTTTCATAGAGATAAGATGCCATGTCTCTGGGAGCTAATTCAAGAAGGTATGAGAAATCTTCCTTGTCACGAATCTTTTTCCCATAATACAGCTGTCCCATATGTCCGTTTGGAAGAACCATCATGATATAGCTGATGGTCTGGTTATATAAATGAAATATCTTCGATGATTCGTGATATACAATACTCATATCCTTATTTCCTCCTGTTCATCTGTCGCTTGTCATTTAATCAGATATAGACTGCTTGCTAAACTTTATTCTACCAGAAAATAGATTAAATGAACAGACTACGGACAGGAATATGGAAAATTCTATAAATTTGATTTTGTCTCTGTTATCGGTTGTGTGTACGTGTATGTGAACGGTAACGATTTATTTATAATAACGAATGGTCAGGTAATGCCCTGCGTCAATATGGTCATCCGAAAGACTGTTCATCTGGCGCAGCTCCCGTACATACTCCTCAACTGACTCCTCCGAATCTGCACAATATGTCTGAGCAATGCTCCAGAGCGTATCTCCATCTTTCAGATGAATACTGGTATAGTACTTTTCCGGTCTAGTATTTGCTTCTTCCTCAGCCATCACATACATCAGACTCCGTCCAAAAAAGCCCGAAAGCAGCATGATGAAAACAACAGCTAAAACCATAACACCTTTTTTCAACGTATACATTTGCAATCTTCTCCTCTCGTGTTTTGTTGGAATCGTCTTTTTGTATTCAAATCTGTTCTTAAAGAATGAGAAGAGATTTGAATATTATAAAAATGTCAGGAACATTTGTTCTGTATGGTTACATTATACGACACGAACAAATGTTTGTCAATGGTTTTGAAAGAAAAAACAAACATTTGTTCGCAGTTTGCTACTGTTCCCGCATACGTGCCCAGTAACGAAATTTGCCGTGGCTTCGCATTTAAATACGGCAAATTTCTATTGCCACCACCTTTTCTTACGGTACTTTCGGTTTCAAAAGTGCCGTAAGAAAACGCGGCTTTGCTCGTAAGCAGCAGACACCTGCTTCCTATAAAAATCTAAATACTTTAGGTATATAGATTTTTATAGGGAATCATACATATTGCACAAAACTGCGCTGCTATTTCTGGCAAATATGTCCATAAAAGTCGATAAAACTATTCGCGAAAGCATCCTTTCACGAATAGTTGATAGTTTCATTCCTATTTTTACTACTGAAACCATAATCTATGTATAACAATAATCATGTATAACATATATATAACATATCACGGAATCAGATTGACGCTCTTGTGGTTTCATGATAATCTATATACATAAAATAAAGTATGACGCAATTTGAAATTTCAGTTTAAATCGAACGTTATAAGACTTGGCGCATGATCTTTGCAAAGCACTTCTTTGAAATCAGTTTGATAAGCAGAGTATTATATCGCGTAACTGTCTACATGAGTATGAACAGTTACCACCTCGCAGCAAGAATGTCAGGGTATTAAACAAACAGGTAATTGTTCAGTACCTTCACAGTCACACGCAAAAATCCATTAAAAATTACCTACGGCAATGGGATTTTTGCCTGCTGACCCATGTTTTCGTACGGTCAGCGCAGTAAATGCGCAGACCTACTGAATAGTTGCATAAACAGTTACAAAAAAATAGATTGGAGAATATAGAATATGGGAGAAATTAAACAGGCAAACTTTCGAATCGATTCCGATACAGCGGATGCTTTCCGTGCATTTTGCGAACAAAAAGGAATGAACCAGGCCCAGGGCTTTGATCATGTGATGCAGGTGTTTGAGTTAAATCAAGCCAAATCCTCAATTCCAGGGAGAAGCGTCGAGATTGAGGAGTTTGAAACCATGGTTAAGTCCATTACCTCCGCATATCTGTATAGCTTGGAATTGAACCAGAATGCAGAAGCCAGAGCACGGGAGGAGTTCTCTTCTGAACTCCAGAGAAAAGAACTGCGCCTCACAGAGTTACAGAAAAAAGTGGAACAACTTCAAGCAGAAAAGAAAAAAATGGATGCGGAGTCCGCTTTGCTGACCAAGCAGGAACAGGCACTCACCGAACAGCTAGAATCGCTCAGAAAAGGTGCTGCTGACCAGGAACAGATCAACCAGATGCTGAAGGAGAAACTAGAAGAGGCACAAAATCAGCTGAAGAAAAATGAACATTCAAAAGAATCAGAAGAAATGCTTAAGAATGAGCTTTTGCAATGCAAACAGGAGCTTCATGATACTGTACTTGCTCTCTCTCACTCTCAGAAGGAACAGGAGGTAAAGTCAGAGTCCTATCAGCATGCATCCGATCGGATTCTGGCACTTGAAACTGAAAATAAAGAACTACAGCAGAAACTCACAGAGCTTACCCAGGAATTATCAAAACAAAAAGCAGATGCTGATATGGGTCTTCAGCAATGCAAAGCCCAGGCGGAGCTTACGATGGAGCGCGCACTATTCAAAAAAGAACGGGAAATGCAGGAACTCCTTCGTCAGGCGGACAAAGAAAATGCCCGTCTGGAAGTGCTGCTTGAGCAGGCAAGAGAACAGCTTAAAAAAGAAAACATTGATAAAGACGAACAATAGTTTGCATTTTGCCCGAACATATGTTACTATATATAATATAATAAGGGCTTACTATAGGCCAAACCTTTCAGTGATTCAGCTGCTGGTCCCATCAGGTGGGCGTTCGACTTGTATCCTGCCAGAATCACTGTATATCCGATATTAAAAACATTTTATATACTTCATCGACAGGAGGAATCTATATGGCACAGGGACGTATTACAGATAAACAGAAAGAGATCTTGGAATTTATTAAAGCATGCATTTTAAAGAAAGGTTATCCGCCGACGGTACGTGAAATTTGTGAAAAGGTACAGCTTAAGTCTACCTCTTCTGTCCACTCTCATCTGGAACAGCTTGAGAAGAACGGATATATTCACCGGGATCCGACGAAACCGAGAGCCATCGAGATCGTTGATGACACCTTTAACCTGTCCCGCCGTGAACTGGTGAATGTACCCCTTATCGGTACTGTAGCAGCCGGTGCGCCGATTCTGGCTGATGAGAATGTGGAGAACTATTTCCCAATTCCGGCAGAACTGCTTCCGAACAGCGAAACTTTTATGCTGAAGGTTCGCGGCAATAGTATGATCGATGTGGGCATCTATGACGGAGATCGTGTTATCGTGGAACAGACCAGTGTCGCAGAGAATGGCGAGATCGTGGTTGCACTCATCGATGATTCAGCTACCGTTAAGCGTTTCTTCAAGGAGAACGGTCACTATCGTCTCCAGCCGGAGAATGCAACCATGGATCCGATTATTGTGGATAAAGTACAGATTCTTGGCAAAGTAATCGGTCTGCTGCGCCTTATGCGGTAACCTCTTGATTTACTGACGCTTACCTTTTGCTTATTATCATGAAAATGACAGAAGCATTATGTGGCAAAATTTAACTCAAAAGCTCTATGCTATTCGTTGACGTCCGGAGATACGGTACGCTCAATTTTATAGAATAGAGCTTTTTTGTTCGTATGATTCATTTTTGCAATATGCTTCTTTCGGTGATTAAACCGGCGCATACCGCTCAAAAAGCCAGTCTTCCAGTGCATTTAAGTTATCATCGGAATGTTCTACTTCCCGGGCATATCTCCAGGAGATTTCTTCCACATCCTCCATGGAAAGTTTCTTTCCATTTTCCAGCCATCGGACCATCAGAAATTCCTGTATCCAGCGGACAGAGAACAATGCCAGTTCCATCTTGGAACAGACCATATCGTCGTAGACAGCCCCGCAAAAATAGGTATAGACAAAAAACATTAAAAGCTGCTCGCCCAGATTTTCCCATTCTTCTTTGTGACTTCCTAAGCTTCCATATGCCTTATGAAATTCTTCGCAAATTTTATGATAGGTTTCCTCACTTCCCTGATACAGCCACTTTTCAGCACCATCCAGCACATCATCCCATTCCGGACGCAGGCGTTCCAGACCGCGTAGTACCTGCAATTCTTCTATCTGGCGTGCCCACCGATGGAGAGATGCTGCATCAATGCCTTTTTCAGCAAGACTTTCTGATACAAATTCCTGAAGTTTTTTTCTCTGATGATGAGCTTCACAGTTTCGCAAAAGTTCATCAATTTCATATTCCTTCTGCTCTTCCACCCGGATCTGATATTGTTCTGTCAGCTGTTCGGATGCCGACATTCGGAGTGTCAGAGGAAGGGATCGATCCTGTAAAATCGAAAACAGAACATCTCTTGTATCTTCCAACTGGGAAAACATCATAAAATCGAATTCTTCAAAATCGTCCTCCAAATCGTCCTCTTCTTCCAGAAAACGGACCGGTTCTTTACAGGAAAGAATGATTCTAGCCGCCTCCGGACAGGACAGGGAAAGAGACAATTCCCGAAGTCCCTCGTATTCTTCCGTATGTCTCGGGTACATCCGGCAGGTATCACAAAGAGAATCTGGTCCCAGTGCTTTATAAAGATCGCAGAGATTTTCTTCATTTAAAAATGCACAGCGCCGATTGTTCTGGTAAAAACATTCTTCATCCCAGTCAATAGAATTGCGTAATCGCGTTCCGAACTCGCTCTTTTCATTTCCATATCGCTCCAGAGAGGTTTCATCAATCATGATCTGCCATCCGGCACAGCAGCTATCCGGACAATCTCCTGCTGTACAGACAAATTTATCATAATAATGTGGTTTTAAATATCGCATTTATTTTCCTTCTTTCTTTTTATATAGATCCAGGCACATAAGGCAGTAAAAATAACAGCCGCAGCAATCCATACCGGCCATACCGGAATCGGACAGACTCTTGCGTTCATCATGTTCAGTCCCTGATGAAGTGTGAAAGCACCAAATATGGAAAAAATAACAAATGCCAGTGTATTCAGCAGCCCATCGGGAGTTTTGCTCTTTAAAAGATATCCAACCAGCATTCCGAGAATATCCGCTGCAAAAAGTCCCAGAGAGCACCCAATCCATACAACAAAGGCTGATTTCATGCCTTCATTGGCTCCGAACGTGATGGCTGTAAGCTGAGTCTTATCTCCCAGTTCTGCCACAAAAAATGTACAAAAAACAGCTAAGGGTGCGAACTGAATCTTTGATTTACCGCCCTCATCCTCTTCTTCTTCATCATCACCGGCAAGAGTCGATGCGGCGAAATACAGAAATGCAAGTGCTGCAATCATCTTAATAAGCCAGTCAGGAATAAATTCACTGACAAGTCCGCCCGCCAGAACCGCAAGACCATTCAGAACAAGAATCGCCGCCGCAGTTCCTAGTATAATATCTCTCAACTTATATTTTGAAGTGAGAGCAATCAGCATAAGCTGGGTTTTATCGCCCATCTCTGCGATAAATTCTGTAAAAAACACTTTAAAAAACAGCATCATTTTTCATTTCCTCCTAGATGTAATGCATGTTCCCTCACCGCTCACTGTCGATTATGATGTCCTCCCTTTTTTGCATCAATGCACAAAAGAAAAACTCATGTATATCAACTGACAGCTATGCATGATACAAAAACTGTCGTCCATCGATATACATGAGTCTCATTATTTAAGATTTGCCAGATTATACAGTTGCTATAATCAGAATGTTGACAAACCACACTTTCGCGCTAACTACTCCCTCATGGAATATTGAATTTACTTGATAAATAGTATCAAATAAAGAATGTGTTGTCAACGGAATTTAACGCTTTTACCTACGATTGTCTCATTCGGGTTATGATCTCATTTGCCTTTTTGTAAACTTCCTTTGGCTCCACCCCAATGAAGAATTTCTGGTCTTCATAGAGGATCTTGCCGTTGATCATGGTCATCTTCACATTCTGTTTGCTTCCGCTGTATACCAGGTTTTTCATCGGGTTGTTGATAGGTTGCATATTCGGCTGGTTCAGATCGATCATAATCAGATCCGCCTTTTTGCCTTCTGCAAGGCAGTCGCAGTCTGTCAGTCCCATTGCTTTTGCACCGCCGGTTACTGCCATTTTCAGAACTTCTTCTGCTGGTACTGCAGATGCATCCCGATCATGAAGTTTTCCCAGTCCCGTCACTAAAAACATTTCCCGGAACATATCCAGGCAGTTGTTGCTGGCTGGTCCATCTGTGCCGATGGCCATATTGACTCCGTGTTTCAAAAATGCCGTAGTGTTGGCGATGCCGCTTGCAAGTTTTGTGTTGGATCCAGGATTGGTTACCGCTGTCAGTCCTTTCCTGCGGAAGAGTTCTATTTCCTCATCGGTAAACCAAATGCAATGATATCCACCGCCCCCATGTTCAAATAAGCCCAGGGAATCCAGATAAGCTGCAGGTGTAGTTCCATGGCGCTGTACACACTCTGCCACTTCCCGTTCTGTTTCTGACATATGAGCAAATACAGGAGCCTTGTAGCGCTGTGACAGCTCGGCAATCTTTTTTAAGAGTTCTTCGGAACAAGTGTATTCTGCATGAAATCCCAGACAATACCTGATCAGCTCATCATATTGGTTGTAGGTATTAAAATCTGCCTCCACTTCCTCCAATGAAGAGGAAAAATCATTGATTCCGCTGACGAGTACACTCCGGAATCCACATTCTACCGATGCTTTAGCCATCATTTCTGTATTCAGATACATATCAAAGCAGGAGGTAATACCGCTGGTCAGGTATTCCATGATTCCCAGTTTGGAGAGCCAGTAGATATCATCCGGCTGTAATTTTGCTTCCATCGGGAAGATCTGCTTTGTCAGCCAGTCCTGCAGCGGCATATCATCCGCATAGGATCGAAGAAACGTCATGGCTGTGTGCGTATGTGCATTTTTAAAGCCCGGCATGATGAGATTTTTTTCTGCATCGATCTCACGGTCCCACACATTGCCGCATTCCTTATGAGGACCTACATATGTAATAGTGTTCCCTTCGACCCATACCTCTCCGTGGATGATATCCATATTTCCATTCATCGGAAGAATCTGGGCATTATAAAAACGAATATTCATGTTCTACCTCTTTCCTTTGTCGTAAATCTCTCCAAGTGCACGAGGAGCACGATTGTATTTTGAGAAGAAAATCAAAAGCAGCATTGTAACGATATAAGGCAGCGTCATGGCAAGATCCGAGTAACTGCTGGGCATCTGCATCTTCTGGACAAGATAATAGCCTCCGGATCGGGCAAAACCAAACAGCAGGCAGGATCCAAGTGTAGGAAGGATCTTCCAGTTTCCGAATATCATGGCTGCAATCGCCAGATATCCGTATCCCACATAGATGTTGGAAGAAAAGTTCGCTGAAATGGAATAAGCAAAGCTGATTCCAGCCAGACCGGACAGAGCACCGGATACAAGGACTGCAATCAGACGGATCCGGGTAACATTCTCTCCTGCTGCGTCTACTGCGTGAGGATTATCTCCACAGGCACGAAGATTCATGCCATAACGCGTTTTATACAGCACATACCAGGCAACAACTGCGATCAGAAGGATCAGGATCTCAAATGGATAGACATCTTTAAATGCGGCTCCAATTACTGGGATGCCGGAGAGCAGCGGAATTGTAAACCGTGCAGACACACCCAGAACAAATTTTTCCGAAGCTGCACCGAACACAAGGCGGTTTAAAAGTTTTGTAAAAAATGCAGTCAGTGACATAGCCAGGATATTGATCACGACTCCGCCAATGATCTGATTTGCCTTCAGACGGATACATAACAGTCCATATAAGAGCGAATACAGCATTCCACCTGCCATGGCACATACAATTGCGAGATAATAAGGAACCTGGGAATTGCTTCCAAAATAGCCTGCAGCCAGAACGGCCACAAAGGCGCCTATAAATGCCCCCATTCCCTGCAATCCCTCCAAAGCCAGATTCGTCACGCCGCTCTTTTCGCTGTAGATCCCTCCGATTGCCATTACGAACAGCGGGATCGCAAAGGATAAACCATCAATCAGGATTCGTTCCATCAGCTGATCCCCCTTTCTGTCTCTTCATTTAACTCTTGTTTCATTCGATTCACTTTGTAACGGATATATACACCGCAGGCGGAAAACAGCAGGATCAATCCGGTGATAACGGATGCGATCTCTGATTCCAGACCGGATGCTGAATTCATGTAGGTACTGCCCTTGCTGATCACTGTGATCAGAAGAGATGAAAATATGATGCCGATGGGATGGTTTCCTGCAAGAAGTGCCACTGCGATGGCATCAAAACCGGTGCTTGGAAGGACGCGGGGCTGAATCGAACCAAAATACCCCAGGTAGTACGTCACTCCTGCCAGGCCTCCTAATGCACCGGAGAACATCATCGCCATGATCATGCTTTTGCCAACATTGACACCTGCATACATGGCCGCTTTTCTTCCAAGTCCCACGCATTTGAGTTCATAGCCAAATACGGTGCGATCTAACACGAACTTCACCAGGACTGCAGTCAGAACTGCAAGAAGGATTCCTAAGGGAATATCCATTTTCAAGTTTCCGACGGGTGTGTCCATCAGAGTCAGGCGGGATGCTTTCGAGACGGCCTGGGACTGCCTGGAAACCGGATTGATATAGTACGTGTTGATGAAAAAGCTGATCACATACTGGGCCGTATAGTTTATCATGATCGAAGATACGACTTCATTGATATTAAATTTGTATTTTAACCAGCCAATAAGTGCACCGATGAGTGCACCAACGACTGCTCCGACAATCAGTACGCATGGCTTAGCCACCGCTGCCGGAAGGGAACTATATCCGATCACCAGAGTTGTGATAAAACCAGAGGTAAGCATCTGACCGGAGACACCGATATTAAAGAGTCCGGCACACATACCGACTGCTACTGCCAGAGACGCAAAAAGCATCGGAGTCCAGGCATTCATATAACTGGTGAAGTCGGTCAGCATATTCTTATATCCGGCATAACTCGGTTTCGGGAGGAATCCAGCCCCCTGAAGAAGGTTACCATAGGCCGACAGAGGATTCTTGCCAAGCGAAAGAATGATCACAGCTCCAGCCAGAAGGCTTAAGAAAATGGCCGACATGGGAATGGTGATACCCTGGTATTTTTCATTTCCCAGGAGTCTGACAAGCATCTTTTTCAATCTGTGTTTAATTTTCAGCATTTTGGTGCACCCCCATCATAAATTCTCCCACTTCATTTGATGTAAGCGTTTTTGCAGCTGCTATTTTCTGGATTTCTCCATTATATATTACTCCGATGGTATCTGCACAATTCATGATCTCATCCAGCTCTAACGAAATCAGCAGGATTGCCTTTCCTGCATCTCTCTGTCGGATAATCTGCTTATGGATATTTTCGATGGCTCCGATATCCAGACCTCTGGTTGGCTGCACAAAGATCATCAGAGGAGACTGAAGTTCAATCTCTCTTCCAATGATGGCCTTCTGCTGATTACCGCCGCTCATGGAGCGGACAATGGTCTTGTTTCCCTGACTGCTCCGGATGTCATACCGGTCAATCAGTTCATTTCCGTACTGGGAAAATTCTGCTTTATCCAGTACACCTTTATGGGAAAATGGTTCTCGGAAGTAGTTTTTCAGTCCCAGATTTTCCTCCAGGGTAAAATCCATGACCAGGCCGCAGCTCTGCCGATCCTCCGGAATATAAGAGATTCCTTCCAGGGTTCGTTTGCGGATGGAGTAATTGGTGATATCGACTCCATTCAGAAGAATACTACCTGAAGCTGCCTTCTCAACTCCTGCAATCGCATCTGCAATCTCAATTTGACCATTGCCGGATACTCCGGCAATGGCAAATACTTCTCCGCCGTGGACAGAAAAGGATACATTTTTTACTACTTCAAAATGATCCTGATTTTTTACAGTGAGATTCTTTACCTCTAACACAGTCTCCCGGTAATGAGGCTCTGATTTCTCTACTTCAAAAGAAACTTCCCGTCCAACCATCAAATTGGCCATCTGCTTTGTAGAGGTCGTGGCGACATCTAGAACATCGATGAGCTTTCCTCTGTTTAAAATCGCACATCTATCTGCAATTTTTTTGATTTCCTCCAGCTTATGGGTGATCAGGATGATGGTTTTTCCATCATCTCTGAGGTTGCGGATGATCGTCAGCAGGGATTCAATCTCCTGAGGCGTCAGCACTGCTGTCGGCTCATCAAAGATCAGAATTTCAGCTTCCCGGTACAGCATTTTCAGGATCTCGACACGCTGCTGTGTCGATACACTTGTATTTTCGATCACATCGATCGGATTGACTTCCAGACCGTACTTCTTAGAAAGCGCCTCGATCTCCTGATCTGCTTTTTTTAAATCAACATAGGGAAGGATTCCAAACAGTTTGTCTTTCTTCTTTAAACCCAGAATAATGTTTTCTGTAATCGTGTAATTCTGTACCAGCTTAAAATGCTGATGGACCATACCAATATTGAGTTTTGTTGCGTAGCTTGGAGAATGAATCTGTTCTTTCTTACCCCGGATGAAGATCTCACCTTCATCCGGTTCATACATACCAAATATCATGCTCATCAAAGTTGATTTTCCGGCACCGTTTTCGCCAAGCAGTGCGAAGATCTCACCTTTTTTAATTTGAAGCGTCACATCATCGTTTGCCACGATACCTGGGAAACGTTTTGTGATGTGCTTCATTTCAATGATATATTCCGACATTTAAGCCTCCTCATTTTCTGGTACAGAACGTATTATTTCAATCCTGGGAAATCTTCCGGCTCAATTCCGTTAAAGTTTGCTGCCGGAACGATAGTTCCATCTTTTACAAGTTCATATGCTTCGTCCATCTTCTTCACGGTATCCTCAGACATGCTTTGACGTCCTTCCTCTGTTACATAACCAACAGAATCAGAATCTGCACCTAACAGAGCGTTTGCTCCCTGGAAACCTCCGTCTGCGATAGCATTTAATTGTTTCTCTACGTTCATGCTCATAACTTTCAGTACAGAAGTCAGAATAATGTTATCAGAACCGTTAGCACCATCATCATACTGGTCTACGTCACAGCCTACTACTTTTACATTGCCAGCTTCTTTAGCAGCAGTAAATACACCGTTTCCAGAACCGCCTGCAGCTACGAACAGAATATCACAGCCCTCATCGATGAGAGCTTTTCCAACAACTTTACCGGTTGCTTCATCTGCAAAGCTTCCAACATAGTTTCCACCTACATTTTTATTGGTAACGTCAACGCCTGCGTAAGATGGGATCTCTACGATCTCAACACCGGTATCATATTTCTCATTTGCGTAATTGACACCACTCTCAAAACCGTACTGATAGTTTACATTGCTTGGGTATGCAATACCGGTTACTACAGCTACCTTTTTGCTTTCAGACTCCAGTGCAGCTGCCATTCCCGCGAAGAAACCTCCTTCCTGCTCCTTGAAAGTCATTGCATAAATATTATCACATTCGATGTCATTACCCTCAGAATCGGTCGGATTCGTATCTACAAGGATAAAATCTACATCTGGGTTATCGGTTGCGATGGTTCCGATTCCGGAGAATTGGAAGCCCGGGCATACGATCACATTGTAGTCTGCAACGATATCAGCAACTGCCTGAATAACTGCAGCCGGATCACCGGTCTCCTCACGAACCGGAGTTACGGTTGCTCCCGGATGAGACTCGATAAATTTCAGGATACCGTTGTAGTTATCCTGGTTAAAGGAGCCGTCATCTACACCGGATGGGCTGGTCACGATGGCGATCTTTAAATCTCCATCAGCGTTCTCAGCAGAAGCTGCTGCTGTTTCAGCCGTATTTTCCTTTGTCTCGGCTGTATTATTGTTTCCACCGCATCCTGTCATTAACGCTGCGGATACTGCTACACCTGCTACAATACCAAATAATTTTTTCATCAATCTTTTCCTCCTATTTTTTGTTTTTGCCAAACATATTTGCAAGACTCTCCGTATACGGTGGTCTGCAGATTCCTTTTTCCGTTACAATTCCGGCGATCAGCGTGTGATCGGTTACATCAAATGCCGGATTATAACATTTGACACCCTCCGGTGCCATCGGTTTTTCATAAAATTTGCTTTTGATCTCTTCCGGACTTCGAAGTTCGATCTGGATATCATCGCCAGTTGCACAGTCAAGATCGATGGTTGAACTCGGTCCTAATACATAGAACGGAATTCCGTAATGTTTTGCAAGGATTGCAACACCACTGGTTCCAATCTTATTGGCCGCATCACCGTTGGCAGCGATACGATCACAGCCTACGAAGCAGGCCTGGATCCAGCCGTTTTTCATTACAATGCTGGCCATGTTATCACAAATCAATGTTACATCGATTCCTGCCTGATCTAACTCATATGAGGTAAGTCTTGCTCCCTGAAGAAGCGGCCTTGTCTCATCTGCAAATACATGGAAATTCATGCCCTGCTCTTTTCCAAGGAAGAGAGGTCCTAAGGCAGTTCCATAGCGGGAGGTGGCTAAGGGTCCGGCATTGCAATGTGTCAGAATTCCGTCTCCGTCCTTAATAAGGCTTAAACCATATTCAGAAATCGCTCTGCACATCTGGCTGTCCTCTTCCTGAATATCCATGCACTCTTTCTTCAGATATCCAAGAATCTCTGGTACAGAAGCATCGCTGTGGCTTGTCACTACCTGCTCCATGCGGTTTAATGCCCAGCTCAGGTTCACTGCCGTTGGACGGGAAGAGTTCAGATAATCCTTATACTCTCTGAATTTCTTTAAAAACTCATCGTAATCCCCGGTTTCAATCGTTCCGGCCAGAACATACATTCCAAATGCCGCACAAATTCCGATTGCCGGTGCTCCCCGGACTTTCAATTCAAAAATGGCATCATACAGATCCTTCGCCGTTCCAAGGGTCAGGTATTCGGTAACCGTTGGAAGCTTAGTCTGATCAATGATGGTCACAGCTTTGCCGTCTTCATGCAAGTACACATTTTTGATTGCTTCTGACTGATTGTCCACTTTATCATCTCCTTTGTTTTTTATTCATCACTCAGATCATTTTACCGATTCGAACTATGGATTCCGTAATCAGCTGTTTAAATAACGGTGCAACACGGTCAGCTGTTTCCTTCACTTCCTCCGCACTCAAAGGCTGATCAGTCATTCCGCATCCCAGATTGGAAATGCAGGAAATACCGCAGACCTTCATGCCCATATGATTGGCAGCTATGGCCTCGCATGCGGTGCTCATTCCTACTGCATCTCCTCCAAGTATCCGGCACATTTTTACTTCATGGGGAGTTTCAAAATTCGGACCGGACAGCTGGATATAGGTTCCCTCCTGAAGCGGAATCTGAAGGTCTGCAGCAGCACCCCGGATGATCTCACAAAGGTCCTTACGGTAAATCTCAGACATATCGCTGAAACGCTCTCCCAGCATCTCCTCATTGGGTCCGATGAGAGGAGACGGTACAAAATTACTGATCTGGTCGGTGATCATCATAAAATCACCGGCTTTGTAATCATAATTCACACTGCCGGAAGCATTGGTCAGAAACAAGACCCGGGCCCCCATCATCTTCATGAGACGGGTGGGAAGAACTACATCCTCCATGGAATATCCTTCATAGTAGTGGACACGTCCCTGCATGATTACGACCGGGACATCTCCTACGTATCCAAAGACAAATCTGCCCTTATGTCCGCTGACTGTGGACACAGGAAAACCCTCAATATCATGATAATCCAAAACAGCTTCTACCCGAATGGTATCTGCATAATCACCGAGTCCGGATCCCAGCACCAGTGCCACCTCTGGCTTAAAATTAATTTTGTCTTTAAAGCACTGATAGCATTTTAATAATCGTTCATACGCCTTTGTCATATCAGACCTCCTCGTATTCTTTGATCACAACCGGATGTCCTGAACAGAGTGCAAGATGATAGATCTTTGCAGCATCCTCCACATAAACACTGTTTGTATATGCTTCCGGTAATGTTCCGCCGATAGCCACGACACCGTGATTGGCCATCAGACAGGCATTTTTCCGTTCCAGGATTGGAACTGCATTCAGACCAACCTCTGCACTTCCCTGCTGTGCATAAGGACTTACCTCCAGTTTCCCTTTTAAGAAAGGAATCATTTCAATCAGTACAACTGGAATTTCCTGATGGTTTACCGCAAAACTGCTTGCATAAGGAGAATGTGTATGCACCACCGCATTAGCATGGGACAGGTGACGGTAAATCTCGGCATGCATTTTCCACTCGGAAGATGGCTTGTGTCTTCCTTCGACCAGATTGCCATCCAGATCAATCACTACGATATCCTCTTCCGCCATCAAACTGTAATCATAGGAGCTGGGAGTAATTACGATCCACTGCTTCTCACGAAAGTAAGCACTGATATTGCCGCTTGTTCCGGCCATCAGCTTTTCATCATAGGCCTTTTTCGCTGTCATCAGCACATTTTGTTTCAGTTCCTTCAAATCTGTCATAATCTTATCGCTCATCTCCTTTGGTTTTTGATTTTCTTTCCGCTTTCCCTTCCAGGACAGGGATCTGATGTGCCTGGAACCATTCCCATAGGTCCGGATTGGTTTTTCGGATGGAATGATCCACAACCACCTGACTGAGCTGCTCCAACTCTCCGATCACATACACCTCGTTGCGTCCGATCTTCGTATTGTCCACCACCAGGATCTTATGTTTCGCCTGCTTTAATACCTGACGACGGATATCTGCTTCTTCACGGGTGGAATCTGTAATACCTGCCTCCAGACTGCAGCCGGCACTGCTGACAAATGCATAATTGATAAAGCAGGTTTTCATCTGTTCCAGTACGGTCTGTCCTTCAAACGCTTCCCGATCGCGATTCAGCTCACCGCCAAATAAAATAAGACGAATCTGCGGATTCGCATCAATCTCCTTTGCCACTGCCAGAGAATTGGTCATGACGGTCAGCTTGCCGGGAAAATCCGCTAATTGCTTTGCAATATGAAGAGCCGTGGTACTGCAATCCAGAAAAATGGAACTCTTTTCGTGGATCCATTGCATGCAGAGAGATGCAAGAAGCTTTTTCTCTTCCTGCATCACCTTGCTGCGAACCGAGATGGGAGTTTCATTGCCAAAACCTTCGTTTAAGTAGGCACCTCCGTGAACACGGTTTAATTTCTCCTGTTTTTCCAGTTTTTCCAGATCCTTTCGAACCGTTTCTTCCGTAACTCCCATTTCACGGCTCAGATCCGTCACCATGACTACTTTATTCTTCTCCAGCATGGACAAGATGTATTCTGCACGTTCGATTGCATGCATGTTATTGATAGTCCTCACCTTCCAGGTAATTATAGAAAGCGGTATTGCAGAAGCGTTCAACCGGTACAACTTCCAGGCCGTCGGAGATTTCCGTCAGTTTTTCAACAACCTCATCTTTATCTTCCGGTAAGGTAAATGGATGAATGGAATACGTATCGTTCGTGATTACGCAATCATAGATCTGATGATAATCAGTCTCCGGCATATCTGTTCTGGTTGAAGAATAAAGCGGCTGCCACCAGGATGCATAGATCAGGCCCTTTGCTTCTTCATTTCCTTCATTTTTCTTTGCGTACGTCTTGATTACTTCGTCAAAACGATTCATATCCTCAAGATTGTCGAACTCAAGCTCAAGGTCATATTCTACTGCATATACCAGTGCAAGATCTTCATATTCTTTTACTTCGTAGGTTGGAGTAGCCTCCGGGATCGGACCCCACTCCGGCAGATACTGGTAAATACTAATCTTCGGCTCAAGCTGAACCTTTGCTGTGATATTCTCGCTGTTCAGAAGCCCCATCAGCTGATGTACATGTTTGATATCAGAATGACCGTACTGTAAGGTCAGTTCCGGTAAAAAGCGGGCACTGTATGCAGCAGATTTTAATCCATATCCGGTGGTTACCTTGTTCTGTACAGCTTCTTTTCCGATCTCTGCCAGTTTGCTGTCATCAAATAAGATAAAGGAATTCCATGCCTGGTCCAGTTTCGCGTAAATGTCTGGATCATTTGACATGCCAAGGTAGTTTCTTGCGTCTCCATTTGCATTGGCAATTGCCATCAGAAGACTGATTTCATCCTCAGCTGTAAAGGCATCTTCTGCAACGACTTTTTTCGCAGTTTCGGAAGTGATGAGGCTGGTATCCAGAGCAGCAGCAACGTATCTGGCATATTCATTCGTCTCATCCATCTTTACCCCATATTGTTCAAGACGATCTTTAATCTTATCTTCCGGATAGCTAAGAGCAAGCTCTTCATAATCAGCAGCAGCCACAGCAGCTTTCACAGCAGAAAACCAGGTCATGTCCCCCTCGACAGCCGGTGCCTCATCTCCTGCTACCTTTTTCAGGTCAGCGGAAAAAGCAGCACTGTCCGGATCTTCTTTGATCTGTACATCGAAAAACTCTGCCAGGTATTCTGCCTCATGGGCATCAGCCTCTTTGGTTTCTTCCTGAGCTGCTTCTGTCTCCTGAGCAACAGAAGTCTCAGCCGGTTTGGTCTCTGCGCCGGTCGGTGCTGCATCCTTTGCACCACAGCCCCCTACCATCGCGGTTGCGGCCATAGCAGCCATCATTACTGCAAGTTTTTTTCTCATCTCTTCTTCTCCTCTTATATGTATTTATTAGTTTTGCTACTAACTAGCAGCTGATTTATTTACATACATTATAAGCACCTTTTATAGGAAAAGCAAGTACTAATCTTTCTTTTTCTTTGTTTTTCTGTTTTTTGTTTTGTTTTTTCACCATAGGATGAGGTTTTCTATGTCACAAAAAGATCCCCCGAAAAATCGAAGGGATCTTTCTAGGAGAGCTGAATTGGAATCCGAGCTTCCAGTTTGCAAGTTTAAGTTCTGATTTAGCTAATCACTTGCAAAAGTAAATTCTGGCAAATCAAAATATCATGATTTTTATGGACGTTAGTTTTGCAAAGTTCTTCAAAACTGGAATTTACTATTAGAAACAAGCTGTTTTATGCTTCATATGCTGATATACCCTTGAATAATGTACTGTTTCACTTCAAATACGTGACCGTAGCAACAACACTTAAGCTTTCACGTAACAACAATTCCCGGCTCGCCCAGAAGTAACTCCAAGGATGATTTTCCCTCACTGGCTGCCACATACGCATCCATCTTCGCCTGTTCCTCATCCGTCAGCTGAATATGCCACCAATTATGTTCCTCATGGCACTTGGGACACGGCTGGTTGATTTTGTAAAGTCTTCCCATAGTCTGATCTCCTTTCGATTTTTTCTGCCCAACTATATCATCATCGAATTCGAATTTCCAATTAGCGGTTTCTGCGGATAACGTTTTGAGTCAAATTTTCGCTCAGACGTTCCTGCCTGAAATCATAAAGCGCTTTATCATAATTCCGGTTTTGGAATTCTTGTGACCCAATCCATTCCGTGTTTATAACCCACTTCAGTACACTATTTTTGAAATTTCCAAAATGGAGCGATTTTAAAAAGTAAGTTTTGAGTTAGGTTTTGAACTCTTTCAGACCGAAATCCTTCTTACCATGAAAAATGGCTACGGAATTGCTTCCGCAGCCGTTGTGCCTGAAAACCGTACCTTGGCACCGTGATCCCTCACAGGTTTTTTACAGGGTGATTTGAAAATCTGCATGATATGCTTTTCCAAAGCCGTCTCCATGAACCGAAACACATAACCCGATAACAAATAACCGATAAGCGATGACAATGAACCGTAACCACTCGTAATTTTTTGTTAGAAGTATGCCCTGTACGGAAATTCTACTTAGATATCCACCTCAAACAGCACCGTCTGATTATAACGATCCAGTGCAATCTGCATTTCCATGATCGTATTGGAGATGCGGTCATATTCCTGCCGGATCAGTTCCGGATCGTAGTTGATATACTTATACTCCGGTGCCGAACCAGAAGAACCGAAGGAGTTGCCATAGACTCGCGTTTTTGGAAGTCTCTTGCGCATATCGTCAAGCACCGTCTTTCTCTTGTTGAGCTGCGCCATCCGGATTAGGATGCCGTCAATGCTCATTTCCTGAGCGCCGACCTGCACTTTTGCGGTGGCATTGGTCAGATTCAATGTGTGCTTGATAGTAAGGATCTTCCTGTCAATCTCATCAATCGTATTCGCAACAGTCATGTAATCATATTCCGGAACGACTGGTTCCTCGTTGACCGCAGCCACGTAAGTACTGGATGTCGATTCCTTGTTTACCCAGAATGCCTTGTCTTCTTCCAGGCTTCTCAGCATCTTATTTGCATAAGCCGATGTAATTTTCTGCATGATTTTCGCCTCCCACAATGTTCTTATCAATATAAATAAAAATGATCTCAGTCCCACAGATCCCAGAGATATCTGGTAAAAAGCTTCATTCCTTCTTTCATACACCGATCTCGGTATGCTGCCAGTTCCTTCTCCGCTGCAAACCATTGGTCCAATATCTCCTTGTATTCCGGCACATCGGACATGGTATGCACACAGTAATAACCTTTATCTTTTTCCTGCTCTTTTTCTTCTTCGGTTTTCAGCTTTTCACCAAACATCCCGTATTTCCGGGTGAAAGCCTCTCTTGCCTGATCATGTGCTTCTTCATATGGATTTTTCCGGTGACAGGTTTCCTCGTTTGCCTCCCGAAACAGAAATTCCATATGTTCCAGGATCCGGTTCCATTTCCGCACATTCTCTTCTTCGGTTCCTGTGAAAGATCCCGGATATCCATGACCGTTGATACGTAGATCGTTGAGCATATTGGGGATGATAACAAGAAACCACTGGTCAATCGCCCAGGCATCACGGTAGCAGTATCCGTAACGCAATCTCTGACAGATGCAGATGATATCTTCTTTCCAACGTTTTATCCATCCCAAGGGGAAAACGTGAATCGGTCCGTAAGTAAGAAAAACAGGATATTCCGGTTTGCGCATCTTACTTTTCCGTTTCTTTCGCAGAATATCATTTAACATAAATTTATGTTCCGATTCCATGTTTCACCGTCCTCTCCTCTATCATTTGTTTCTGATCCGATTGTAAATCATACGGCAACGGATGTCGTTCAACCATCGGTTTAAAATTCCCCATAAACGAGGAATATCCCCGTCAATGACGAGGATATCTTCAATCGTAGTATGCAATAATCTACTTAAAATAATGAAGTTGTCGATGCTGGGTAACGATTTACCGGACAGCCATTTGTAAATGGCCTGCGGATTTTCAAACCCGAAAGCTCCCTGGATTTCCCGAATCGTATACCCTTGTTCCAAAAGCAGTCTTCTTATGCGTTCCCCTGTCTCTTCCGGCTGGATTGACAAATACATTGGTTCCATACTTTGCACCTCCATGATTCAGGACCGTGTTTCTTGATAACGTAAATATTCTACCACGGAAAGGACAGACCCACCAGTACCAATCATACTATAGCAGTAGGGAATGTAGGGTTTTTCCTACCACTATTATATGATCTTTTAAAAAAATATCAATATATATACTTATTGCTTTGATACAACACTTCTCAATAAACAAATTGCGTTCGTTGCAATTAGCGTATTCCAACCTTGTAACTCGTTTTATTTCACTATTTTTGAAATTTACAAAATGGAGCGCTTTTAAAAAGTAAGTTTTGAGTTGAAAGGAAAACACTTTATCAGCCTTGTTCGCGATAGATGGGAAAACACAGATTTCAAGTTTTTCTCTCTTATTCGCGATAAAAGGGAAAAACCATTTGCAGGTTTTTCCCTTTCTGTTCGTGATATAAAAGGAATGAAACAAAAATCTATTACAATTCCTCCACATTCTCAACTACTTTTCCGTCTCTCCAGATGCGCTCCAGATCATAAAACAGTCTGTCATCGCGGGAGAAAATGTGTACGATCAGATCGCCGTAATCCATCAGGATCCATCCGGCAGTCTGATAGCCCTCGATCTGACGGCACTCATGACCGGCTTTGCCGAGTTCTTCCTCTACATTATCTGCCATTGCCTTTACCTGGCTGGCGTTGCTTCCGTCTGCGATGACAAAGTAATCAGCCAGTACAGATACTCCATGAATATCAATGACGCGAATATCTTCGCCTTTTTTATCTTCCAGCGCCTTTACGGCAAGTTTGGTCAGTTCTTTTGCTTCCACGGGGATTATCCTCCTCATTATTTTATTTAAATCCTGTTAATGTGTCTATTGATGAACATGACGTTCATGATAGTATTCCCAGGTCTGTTCGGTTGTATCATCCTCTGCCGTGCCCGTTTCCTTTAAATAATTGCGGGTGCTGTCCAGAATCTGATACAGCGCTTCGTCCAGATCTTCAAATGCAAGACGGCGGAGCTTCGGCAGATTTGGCGCCTTATCACGGCGCGGTTCGATGTAATCGGCTACGTACAGGATCTTGTCTAACAGGGACATCGCCGGTTTTCCGGTCGTATGGCAGGCGATTGCAGATAAGACCTCTGGATCGGTAATACCATACTTGTGTTCTGCCATCCATGCGCCTAATTTTGCATGAATCACAGCCGGAGCCCGCAGTTCACCTTCAGTCAGTTCAATGCCATGCTCCTGGCATTTGCAGATGATAGTCGCATCATCATAGCGCTTTGCACAGTCGTGGAGAAGTCCAGCCATCTCCGCCTGATCCAGATTGGCACTGTAACGCATAGCCAGAGCCATGCATGTGTATGAAACACCCAGCGTATGTTCATAGCGCATCGGGTTCAATTTCTTTTTCAAATGCTTCCGTATCTCTGTAATTCTTTCGTCCATTACACATTTACCTCCTGATACAAGCCGTGCTGTTCGATATATTGACAGACTTCCTTCGGCACCAGGGAACGAACGTCTGCTGCGTGTCCTGCCCGGAAAGCCGCGCGGATCTCCGCCGAAGCGACATCCATTTCACGGCAGTGAAGACGCAGAATATGCGCCTGATATTTCTGGTTTAAATAGGAAATCTGCTCATCCAGCGAACGATCCGCCTCCTCATGCTCTCTTGCTGCCGCCAAAAATGTGACGGCTGGAAGAACATATTCGGGATGATACCATTTTTCAATGTCCATAATTGAGTCTGCGCCCGCGATAAAGAAAAATTCAACATCCGGATATTCTTCTTTCAATAAGCGAAGCGTGTCTGCTGTGTAGGTATTTCCGCCGATTCTGCGAAGTTCAAAATCAGACAGCTTAAAATAAGGATACGGCGCGATCGCAGCTGCAGTCATTGCCAAACGGTCCTTTGCCGCTGTGATCGTATGATCCTTTTTATGCGGCGGGATCCTGGAGGGCATATACCAGATGCAGTCAAGATCATATTCTTCATACGCCTGTCTTCCCAACATGATATGTCCATTATGGATCGGGTCAAATGTTCCCCCCATAATACCGATCTTTTTCATCGTCATCCGTATCCTTTCTGTCAGAGATTCATTCGCAGAATGCAGCCCCTTTATTTTGGCAGAACGATCTTACGTTTTTTCTCGTCCTTTGCCTCTTTATAAAGAACAATTTTCTTGCCGATTACCTGTACTACCTGTGCGTGGGTACGCTCAGCCAGAACGGCTGCCAGCTCATTGCCGTCATCGACGCAGTTCTTCAGAATATTCAGTTTAATTAACTCGCGGGCCTCCAGCGCCTCTGCCACAGCAGCGGTCAGTTCTGGCGTCAGGCTGGATTTGCCGATCTGGAAGATCGGATCCATGGTCATCGCGAGACCTTTTAAATAAGCTCTCTGTTTGCTTGTCATAAAATCTATCTCCTGTTAAAATTCAAACTCAGATCCAGTGTGGATTTCTGAGTTTGAAATATTGTAAATGTGTAACTATTCAGTAGGTCTGCGCATTTACTGCGCTGACCGTACGAAAACATGGACCAGCAGGCAAAAATCCCATTGCCGTAGGCAATTTTTAATGGATTTTTGCGCGTGACTGTGAAGGTACTGAACAGTTACGTAAATGTCAATTATTTATAGTAATCAAATTCAAGACCATACATACGAACTGTATCGCCCTCTTCGATGCCAGCTTCTTCCAGCTCAGCCAGAATACCGCTGTCCTTTAAGAATTTCTGGAAGAACTGGAAGCCCTTCTCAGAATCAAGGTTTGTGTAACCGAGCATCTTCTCGATCTTCGGTCCTTCTACCACATAAATACCATCTTCATTGCGTTCCACGGTATACGGAAGATTCTCGCCCTGATACTGGTATTCAAATTCTTTTTCGAAAATAACTGGCTTGCGGTCAACCGTTTTCAGCAGATCATTTACATGGTAAAGGAGCTCTTTTACACCCTGCCCGGTAACTGCAGAAATGGCAAATACCTGGATGCCTTCCGGCTCAAATTCGCGTTTTAAGCGCTCTACCGGGTCTTCCCAGTCCTCTTCGCCAGTATTGTAAATCGAATCTACCTTGTTGGCAGCAATCACCTGCGGACGCTCTAAAAGCGACGGATTATATGCTTTTAACTCCGCATTGATGGTACGGATATCTTCAACCGGATCACGTCCCTCGACGGATGCCGCATCCACAACATGAACGAGAACCTTGGTTCTCTCGATATGGCGCAGGAAATCATGTCCCAGACCGATTCCCTGGGAAGCACCCTCGATGAGCCCCGGAATATCTGCCATGACAAAGCCTTGTCCATCCTGCAGATCAACCACGCCAAGATGCGGGTTCAGCGTCGTGAAATGGTAATTGGCAATCTTCGGACGTGCATTGGAAACGCGTGAAAGCAAGGTCGATTTACCGACGTTCGGGAAACCAACCAGACCAACATCTGCGATTACCTTTAATTCCAGCTGTACCCAGAGTTCCTGTGCCGGCTGTCCCGGCTGTGCATACTTCGGAACCTGCATCGTCGAGGTCGCAAAGTGCATATTTCCAAGACCGCCCTTGCCACCTTTTAAAATCACTTCTCGGCGGTTCTCGCCGGACATATCCGCGATTACCTTACCGGATTCAAAATCCTTGATAACGGTTCCTTCCGGAACCTTGACAATCAGATCCTCGCCGTCTGCTCCGTGACAGCGGCGCTTTCCGCCCTGCTCTCCGTCGCCAGCCACATATTTGCGGACATGACGGAAATCGGTCAGGGTATTCAGTCCGTCGTCCACTTCAAAAATGACATCGCCGCCGCGACCGCCATCGCCGCCGTCCGGACCGCCAGCAGCTACGAAAAGTTCCCGGCGGAAGCTGACATGACCGTCGCCGCCTTTTCCGGATCTGATATAAATTTTTGCACTGTCGGCAAACATAAATACCTCCTTCTGATCTGAAAAAAGCTCCATACAATCCGTATGGAGCTTCTTTATAATTATTCGTTAATTGTTCTCGGGTAAACAGAAACCTGCTTTTTGTCTCTGCCCTTTCTTTCAAACTTTACGACGCCGTCAACCATAGCGAATAATGTATCATCTCCACCGCGTCCTACGTTCACACCTGGATGAATCTTGGTTCCGCGCTGTCTGTAAAGAATGTTGCCAGCTAATACGAACTGTCCGTCTGCTCTCTTCGCACCAAGTCTCTTAGACTCAGAATCACGACCGTTCTTTGTGGAACCAACACCTTTTTTATGAGCGAATAACTGAAGGTTCATTTTAAACATGCGTTACACCTCCCTGAATCGAATTTTAATGTATTTATCTCCATAACTCTCCGCGATATCGGTAAGTCCAAGTATCAGCGAATCCATCAGGAGTTTTGATTCCGCACTTACAGTACCGGTAAAATGAAAAATAAACTGACCTGTCTTTTCATCCACACTGCCCTTAAAACCGTCATCGGTAAATTTTTCCACCGAATTAGCCATATTGACAGTCAGAACGGATACAGCCGCACAGACAATATCTTTGCCGTACTCATCATATCCAGCATGTCCCTTTACTTCCACTCCCGTGGTACATCCTTTGGAATCGGAGTATACGTCTACTTGAATCATTTCAATTAAGCGTTGATCTTTTCGATCTTAACTTCTGTAAAGAGCTGTCTGTGACCATTTTTCTTATGGTAGCCAGTTTTTCTCTTATACTTGTAAACGATAACTTTTTTGCCTTTGCCTTCTTTAACAACTGTTGCGGATACAGTAGCACCCTCTACAGTCGGGCATCCGATCTTCATCTCACCGTTGTTAACAGCCAGAACCTGATCGAAAGTAACAGCTTCACCTGCAGCAGCACCGAGTCTCTCAACTTTGATTACATCGCCCTCGGCAACCTTATACTGCTTACCACCTGTTGCAATAATCGCGTACATCTGATGGCACCTCCTATTATCATTACTCGCCAGCTATGGCGGCTTGCGCACTTTTAGCCTCGCTGTGCGGCACACTTAGATATTCTAGCATCGGAATATGGATCTGTCAATGGTTTTTTCTTGAATTTGGGAGAAAATTTCAAACCAGTGTTACGGATAAAGCTGCTTTTTCCAAGTCCTCATAAGTACCACCAAATTGTTCAAGGGCTTGTTCCTTTGTTAGTATGCCTTTTTCAATCAGGTTTAAAAGTATTTTAGCCTCACCAACCTTCTCCCCTTCTGCAAACTCCGCCTTCCGTATCAATTCCGTTTCCCTCTTCTCGTCATACTCAAAAATACACACCTCTATCGCCTCCGCTCGATTCTTCCTCAGAAACTCTGCCAATATATTTTCATCAATACATTCCGTCACAGCCTTTTCAGCTGCCTGATTGATATCTTTGTATTCAATCGCATACCGCCGTATTTTATGAACCAACAGCATATACTCTTTCAACAACCGGCAGGTTCCCAGGATCTCCAGATTTTTATCCAGATTGATATTTAAAACCTTCACAAGCAATTCCAGCTCAGGATGTTCTGTCTTCTGCATGAACGAATGTGACAATTTAAGCAGACCCTCCGCCTCCCGCTCTTTTTCTCCATTGTAGAATACTACAAAATGCGGTGTCGGCAATTCCACCAATGCCGATGCGTACAAGGTCTGGTTCCGGACCAGCATCTGGTACTCTTTTGCCACATAGAACAGAAAACGCAGTGGCATATTCGGATTCCATGTCGATTGATGTTCATATAAGTTTAACTGCATATCCAGCAAAAATGCCTGATCGTTTTTCATATTCATATATACAGCATTTTTCAGCGTCACAATCTCCAATTCTTTCGGATCTGTATAATGCGAATGATTCACTGCATTGTACAGACTCAGCAGATTCTCCCTTGTGCTGAACAGCATCCGGAACAGCGTGTCCTTGTGATTTCTCCGCACCCTCATTAAATTCCCCATAATTCTCCCCTTTCTGACAGGAGAATCTGGCTTTTCTGAGAATCCCCTGCTCTTTCGTATTGCCAATTTGGATAAGCATAAGATTTCTCAGATTAATAATTAGAATATAAGATTGCTTGAATTGCAGATAAAGAAATATATATGCTTGATGAGTCAAATGTAACACATCTGGTTCGGATATGCAAGTACGAATTTTGCAACTATTTATTCTGTAAATACGCACAAACATATAACGGGTGTATTTCCTGTATGTGAAATGATACATACAATATAGCTAAAAGCGATTCTATATATTTGTGCAAAAATAAGGAAATATTTTTCAAAACCATATTATGCATAAACATATTTGTATACACTTGGAGATTTTAAACCTGGTAGCGGGGGAAGGGGAAAATAGCAACTATCTTTAAGCCAGTTCCATTAAATGATTGATATAAAATTTCATCTAAAAAAACATAATCTAGTTCGTTATCAATGTCTGCAACAAAAAAATGTTCCAGGTTGATGGGTATTTCTGTCGCTGCTCTGGTTAGTGGCTGCTCCGTTTCCTCTGCTGCGGATACATTGTTTATAGGCTGCATATTGGATAACGCTTTTTGTGACAATGTTTCATTTGCGCTGACGCTTCTATTTTTACTGGTATGACTGGTAATAAGGTACATGAGAGTGAATCCACCAAAACAAATCATAAACGACTGCCATCTGAAAAAGTTTACATGAAAATTCCGATTAAAAAATAGATTCAAACACACCCCAGCAAACGCACCACCCAGACCAAACAGAAATGCTTTGTTTGAGAGCGAAAAATCAAGCGGAATTGTATCCGTTTTTTTCGTTAGCTTTTTAGCACAAAAATATCCGATTCCATAGAAGTCTAAAAAATATAAAATATCCAGTATGAAGCTCATCCTGTTTCCATAATAAATTTTATAATAGAAATAATGAAATGGATTCCATTTAACAGAAAAATTAATATTGACTTACCAGTTCATGAAAGTAAACAGGCAATTTGCACTATTATATAAGGGCAATTTGCCTGTTTAAAGGATTGTCTTTATTTCATAATCACTCTACACTGCTTCTTATGACAGCAAACTTTTTCCCAATCTCCACTAGAACCCTGGACGTCTTCTCCAATGACGCCACCGGAATAAATTCATATTTTCCATGATAGTTATATCCGCCGGTGCAGAGATTCGGGCACGGGAGCCCCATGTAGGAGAGGCGGGCGCCGTCGGTGCCGCCGCGGATCGGAACGACCTCCGGCTCGATGCCGCAGGCTGCCATCGCCTCTTTGGCGGTATCGATCAGGTACATGCACGGCTCAATTTTTTCTTTCATGTTGTAGTAGCTGTCCGTTACTTCGGCGATCACGGTGCCCTTACCGTATTTGCGGTTCAGAAAATCGGCGGCTTCGGCGAAAAATTTCTTTTTCTGTTCAAATTTTTCATGGTCGTGATCGCGGATGATATAATTTAACTGCGCCTCTTCTACATTTCCGCTCATTTCATCCAGGTGATAGAATCCCTCGTAACCTTCTGTGTACATCGGATTTTCGAAGACCGGCAGCAGGCTCTGAAATTCCATGCCGATGAGAAGGGCATTTTTCATCTTGAGCTTCGCATCTCCCGGATGGATGCTGGCTCCCTGAATCCGGACTTTGCCGGAAGCGGCATTGAAATTTTCATATTCGATCTCGCCGATCGGACCGCCGTCTACCGTATAAGCAACCGCTGCACCGAAGTCTTTCACATCGAAACGATCCGCGCCGCGTCCGATCTCCTCGTCCGGCGTAAATCCAATGCAAATCTCGCCGTGCGGGATCTCCGGGTGGCTCAGGAAATATTCTGCCATCGTCATGATCTCCGCCACGCCTGCCTTATCGTCGGCGCCCAGAAGCGTGGTTCCGTCGGTTACGATCAGATCCTGACCTTTTAAGTCGGCTAAAAACGGAAATTCTGAAACTTTCATGACAATTTGTTTTTCTGCATTTAATACGATATCTTTGCCGTCATATGCCTGGACGATGCGCGGCTTTACGTTTGTTCCGGTTAAGGACGGCGCGGTGTCTATGTGGGAAATGAAGCCAAGTGCCGGGATGGTGGTTTTCTGTCCAACGCCGGATGCACCGTGAGCAGAGGTACTGCCTGTATTATCCGGAATGCGTGCAAACAAGTATCCGTACTCGCTCATCCGCACATCGGATGCACCCATTTCTTCCAGCTCGCGTTTCAGCTCATTGGCTAACAGAAGCTGTTTTTTTGTGCTCGGGCAGGTGTCATATGCCTCGTCTGACTGCGTATCATATGATACATATTTCAAAAAACGTTCTACGGCTGTTGTCATGAAAAATCATCCTCTCTTTCTCCTAAATCCCGGCTCAGCGGTTCCAGATAATGGACTAATATATCCCGGTGGCTTTTGATGCGCCACGTTTTATCCATTTCCTCATATGTAAAACTCTTCCGTCCGCCCTGCTGCATCCGCTCCCAGTATGCGTCCAGATGGAAAAATGGCAGGTAGTAAAGTTCATCCCTCTGTGAAAAATATATAATTAAGAAAGCAATCCCGCCCTGCTCTTCAAATTCCCGCATAAATGCGACCTGATGCGGATGGACGTTCTGCAGTGGAAATGTATCTGCCGCGCATTCTTTCGCATCAAAGCAGACCGGGACGCCCTGAATCGCGCCGATGTAATCGACGGTACTCTTCTGGTCGAAATACGCCAGCGTGATATGGCGGCTGGTTTTATCAATCGAGACGGGTGTGATCGGCGTCGGGATTTTCTGGATCAATGCCAGCTTTTTCTCACGGTAAAGATCGTTTGTGTGGTTTATCATATCCTCCAGGGTTGAACCACGAAGTCCCCGGCTGTTCCAAGTCCCCATGTTGTTGCTCCTCCACTTATTTTTTTGATTTTTCGCACAATTTAAAATTTACGGGCGATGATTGGCTGGGCGTTTTGGAGCTGATTTCATCATCTCTTCCATCTGTTTCATCTCCGCTGGCATAGGCGCGGTAAATTCTTTGCCCGCCAGATATGAAAGCGGCTCGGAGATCGTTTCCGGCATTACCAGCCGCCACGCATGAAGCATCTGCGAACGGACGCCGAAGCGTTTCTTCACTTCCTCATTGACCCGGGGATCGCCGTACTTTGGATCCCCGGCGATCGGGTGTCCGATGGAAGCCAGGTGGGCGCGGATCTGGTGGGATCGTCCGGTAATCAGATGAACCTCCAGAAGGGTATATCCATTTCCAGATACCAGCGGTCTGTATGCAGTCCGGATCGGCAGACTTCCAGGGGTCTCCTCTTTTCGGATCGACACCTGATTCGTCTTTTCATTTTTCGTCAGCCATCCCTCGATCCGGGCTTCGCCTTTTACGATTCCCCGCACGACGCAGACATAATATTTTCCCAGACTCCGGTCCTTGATGACCTCGGACATGATCTGCAGTCCCGGCAGGGAACGTCCAGCTGCCACGATGCCGCTTGTGTTGCGGTCGAGGCGGTTGCAGACGGACGGGCGGAAGCACGCCAGGTCCTCTTTCTTTAATTTGCCGGAATCCAGCAGATAGTCGATCAGGTATTCAACCAACGATTCATCCGTCTCTTTCGCTTTCTGGGACAGCATTCCAGATGGCTTATTGATCAGTAAAATATGTTCGTCCTCGTAGACGATATCGAGCTTTTTCTTTTGAACCTTCTGAATCTTCACTTCCGAAAACTTCTCGATCGTCTCCTCTGCCAGAAACAGCTTGATCTCATCGCCCTCGGTCAGATGTTCGGAACCGTCGCATTTTTTTCCGTTCAGGGTAATATTTTTCTTCCGCATCATTTTATAAATGAAGCTTTTTCCCGCCAGATTCAGATATTTTGCCAGCAGCTTGTCCAGGCGCTGCCCCGCCTCATTTTTAGATACTGTCAGCATCCGCATGGCTGCCGCCTCCCTTTTTTACATCGATAATCCTTTTATTACGCGCACACCGTACTCTACAGTTCCATCGTCCTCATACTCTGACGCCGGTTTCAGGCTGTGAATCCGCTTGTCAAAGGTGCTGCGGGAAGTCACGATTTTCAGGTTCGGATCCAGTTTGTTGGCTTTTAGCAGTTCGTTTAACCCCGTCTCCGCGCGCTTTACATTCAGCTTTGGATTGATGCAGTACACATAGATGCCGGTCGGGTGAACGACGGTCACATCGGACGGAATCACATCTTCCGGTGTCGTCAGAACCAGATCATAGAGAACTTCAAATTTTTCCTCATACGGCATATATGCCTCATGAAACGCCTGCTCCGGTGTATGGTATTTGAAAATGGCAATCAGCGGGGAAGCGAGATTCGCCGCCGGAAGTACCGTGACGATCGCCATGACCGTCAGAATTTTTTTGACGGAATCATTGTCTGTAAAAGACCGCCCAACCAGCTGTGCGATGATAAATAACGCCAGAAGTGCGATGATAAAAAGCTGTTTCCGCTTGAAATGATTGCGGTAGCCATAATCGCCTTTTTTTATCTTTTTCACGGTGTAAAAATCCTTTCTATCATGTTTTTATTGAATGATACTAGCTTTTTGTCTGATTTAATGGTTTAACGCCTGCATCGCGCGCAGAATCCATTCATGCGGCACTACCTTGCAGAGCACAAAGAATGCCTTCATCCATACGCCGTAAACCGACACGCTTTTTCCCGCCATACAGTCGCGGATGGCAAGTTTTACAACTTTGTGCGGATCTGCCATCACCAGACGCTTATAAAGAGGAATCTCCCCGGTTGTCTCGGCAATGTCGAAAAACTCGGTTTTGACCGGTCCGGGGCAGACCGCCGTCACACCGATTCTACGCGGGCGGAGTTCTTCCCGCAGGGCGCGGCTGTAGCTTAAGACAAATGCCTTGGTTGCCGCATAGATGGCAAATCCCGGCTGCGGCAGAAAGGAGGCTGCTGACGCGAACTGGAGAATCCGGCTGTTTTCGCTCATATAGGGAAGCACCATATGCGTGACCGCGCACAGCGCCTTGCAGTTGAGCTCTACCATTCCCGTTTCATCGTCAAGCGGCAGGTTCCCGACCGTTCCGATTTTACCAAAGCCGGAAGCGTTTACCAAAAGCTTTACGTTGGGCTTGCGCGCCGCCAGCTCGTTTTCCAGCGTCTCCCGCTGGGATGCATCCGTCAGATCGATGGCGAAACACCGCGCCGGGATCGGTAGCGTCCGTTCCAGCTCCTGCATCCGGTCCATCCGGCGGGCAATCAGCCAGACTTCCTGAAGTCCCGAAAAGCGATCCGCCAGCTGTCTGGCTGCCTCGCGCCCCATGCCGGAAGAGGCACCTGTAATTATCGCAATTTTCATGAGAAATTCCTCCCGTCTCAAGTATGTACGCTCGGAGTCGTTCCTGCATTCCGAGCGTACATACGTTTTATTTCTTCTTGTGCACGTTCCGGATGGCTTTTTTCTTTCCGCTGCCACCGCTCTTTCCAACACCAGCGCTGCCAAATCCCCCCGCATTTCGTCCATTTCCATTTATGCCGGTCTGTTTGTGCCCGGCCATACTGCCCACAGCCGGTCGTTTGGTGTCTTTTGCACGATTGGCAGCAGCCGGTTTTGCCGTCTGGCTGCCATGATGCGCCCCTTTATATCCGCCAGCCGCGAAATCGCGTCCTTTGATCTGCCGCGGACGGATCAGGCATTTCTTATCAAAACCGATCAGATCCGTTCTGCCTGCCAGACGGAGTGCTTCCAGCACCAGATCATAGTTTTTCGGATTGCGGTACTGGATCAACGCACGTTGCATCGCTTTCTCATGCGGGTTGGTCGGCACGTACACTTTTTCCATCGTGCGCGGATCATATCCCGTGTAATACATACACGTAGACAGTGTGGATGGCGTCGGATAGAAATCCTGCACCTGCTCCGGCATGTAGCCGAGGTCGCGCAGATATTCTGCCAGCTCGATCGCCTCCTTGAGCGTGGAACCCGGATGGGAGGACATCAGGTACGGAACGAGGTACTGCTTCATTCCCAGCGAGTCATTCATCGCTGCATATTCCTTCATGAACTGGCGGTAAACCTTATTCTCCGGTTTTCCCATCCGTTTTAATACATTATCCGATATATGTTCTGGCGCTACCTTGAGCTGTCCGCTGACATGGTACTGACAAAGCTCCCGCAAGAATGCCCGGTTTTTCTCCGCCAGCAGATAATCGAAACGGATACCCGAACGGATGAAAACTTTTTTTACCTTCGGAATCGCCCGCAGCTTCTTTAACAGGGAAATATAGTCGCTGTGATCGGCATTCATGTTTTTGCACGGCTGCGGGAACAGGCACTGTTTGTGCGGACAGGCACCGTAGGTCATCTGTTTTTCGCATGCCGGGTGCCGGAAGTTTGCGGTCGGACCGCCGACATCGTGGATGTACCCCTTGAAATCTGGGTCCTGGGTCAAAAGTTCTGCTTCCTGAATAATTGATTCATGGCTGCGGGTCTGCACGATGCGTCCCTGATGGAAGGTCAGCGCACAGAAGCTGCATCCGCCGAAGCATCCGCGGTTGCTGATCAGGCTGAATTTTACTTCCGTGATCGCTGGAATACCACCCGCTGCATCGTAACACGGATGCCAGGTTCTCATGTATGGAAGTGCGTAGACATCGTCCATCTCTTCCTGGGTCAGTGGTTTCGCCGCCGGATTCTGGACCACATAGAGGCGGTCGCTGTACGGCTCAACGAGGCGTTTTCCCGAAAATGGATCGGTGTTGCTGTACTGGGTGTAAAAGCTCTCCGCATACGTCTTTTTATCGGAGGAAACCTCGCGGTAAGACGGCAGACGGATTTCGTCATAAACAGAATCCAGGTTTTCCGCCTTATAAACAGTTCCCTCGATGAAGGTGATATCCTTTGCCTCGATGCCGCTGGCCAGTGCATCTGCGATCTCCACGATCGAGCGCTCGCCCATTCCGTAGGAAATCAGATCTGCCTGGGAATCCAGCAGAATGGACCGTTTCATTTTTCCGGACCAGTAATCATAATGTGCCAGACGCCGCAGGCTGGCTTCGATACCGCCGAGGATGATCGGCTTTTTCGACCAGGTGCGGATCAGGTTGGAATAGACGATCGTCGCATAATCCGGACGTTTTCCCATCTCGCCGCCCGGTGTGTAGGAATCCTTTGCGCGGCGCTTTTTCGAAACCGAATAATGGTTTACCATCGAGTCCATATTTCCGGCGCTCACAAGCCATCCGAGACGCGGTTCGCCCAGAATCTGAATGGATTCCTGATTCTTCCAGTCCGGCTGGGCGATGATGCCTACTTTATAGCCGTGCGCTTCAAGCATACGACTGATGATCGCGTGGCCGAACGACGGGTGATCGACATACGCATCCCCGCACACGTAGACAAAATCGCAGCTCTCCCAGCCGCGCTTGTCCATATCCGCCCTGCAGATCGGTAAAAAATCATGTATCATTTTATCTTGCCCCCTGTATCAGTTCCCGGTAGTCCCGGATATAAAAATCAGCTAATTCTTTCTTTTCTTCGATCATGGAAAGTGAAAATACGTCCTCGACCGCGCCGACGCGCATACCAGCCCGTTTTCCAGCCAGAATCCCCGCCGGGACATCCTCAAATACCAGACATTTTTCCGGCTGTACGCCCAGATCCGCCGCTACTTTCAGATAAATATCCGGCGCCGGTTTTCCTGCTGCCACCTCACAGGCAGTTGCCACCACACCGAAATAGGAACGGATATCCAGAGAATCCAGCACGGCTGCTACCATATCCTGTGCATTGCTCGTTGCAATTCCCATGCGGATTCCTTTTTTCTTTAAAAATGAAAGAAATTCCGCAACACCTGATTTAAGCGGTACCTCATGGCGGTATTTATCGATCGACATTTCAATCCAGATCGCCTTGATCTCATCCAGGGTCATCGGCAGCTGGAAGCGATCTTTAAAATAGATTGCTGTCTCGGAAAAGCTCATGCCCTCGATCACCTTCTCAAGATCTTCCGGACAGTCATAGCCGTAACGCTTTAAAAATTCCACATCGATCGCTTTCCACATCCACATGGAATCGACCAGGGTGCCGTCAAGATCGAAGAGGACGGCGTCTACTGTGTTCCAGTTGATTTCAGGAGGTGTGTTATTTTGGGTGTCTGACAAATTTTCGTCATTCGATACACAATTTTGTGAGGTTAGCGTTCTTTCTTTTAACGCTCTAATTTCATCTTCCGTCAGCGCCCGGTACTCTCCCGTCGCCAGTGCCTCATCCAGGGCAAGCGGTCCCATCGAAAGGCGTTTCAGGTAAATGACTTCGCCGCCCTCTGCCTCAAACATCCGCTTTACCTGATGAAATTTTCCTTCATGGATGGTCAGGCGCGCCTCGCAGAGGTCTTCTCCTGCGTCGTTCCATTTTTTCTCGATCATAAGCTCTGCCGGCCGTACCGGTGTGCCATCCTTCAGCGTCAGTCCTGCCTGAAAGCGCGCTTCGATTCCTTCTTTCAGTGTTCCCTTTACGCGTGCAAAATAGACCTTATCCACGTGTTTTTTCGGTGCCAGAAGCTCATGCGCCAGCGCACCGTCGTTTGTGATGAGAAGCAGTCCTTCCGTATCAATATCGAGGCGTCCGACCGGGAAGAGGTCTTTTCGCTTTGCTTCATCAATAAGGTCAATGACAGTCTGATAGCGCCCGTCTTCCGTTGCGGAAACGACGCCCTGCGGTTTATTTAACATATAATATTCCGTGTCTGCCCAGCCAACCGGCTGTCCATCCAGTGTAACCCGGGTTTTGTCCGGGAATATTTTCCGGTCAGACTCGCGACAGACGGTTCCATCGACCAGAACCCGCCCTTTGCGGATCATCTCTTTTACCTGACTGCGTGTTCCCTGCTTCATCTCTGCCAGGAAACGGTCTAAACGTATACTTTTACCTTGTCCCATCACTGCCACCTCCATCCGGGATTGTATTTATTTTTAAGCTGACCGCCCCGTTTCTGCGCCCAGCCAAGCGGAAATCCATCCACACAGATTAGTACAAGACCATCTGCTGCCTCTTCCTCTGCGGCTGTCAATGTCTCGCCCTTTAAATAGCGGATCGTGCGCTCATCCGAGGCATTAAAATTTAAGTAATTTACAAATTCCTGCATCCGCAGGTTCATTGCCAGCGCCTGGGATGGTTCAAACCGCCCTTTTTTCAGTTCTCCGAGCAGAAGTCCGGTACGCAGACAGCGGAGTGGCTTAAAATAGCGTGTATTGTCGCCTGCCAGCGCTGCCGGGAGGTAATAGATGCGCTCGCTGTCACGGTAGAATTGCTCCGAATTCCAGGTTCTTACCGGAAGCTGGCGCAGAAGCTCAAACAGGGGGGAAAAATCCTCGGCGGTCTGGTTTTGCGCCACGTTTTTTCCCTTTCCAAATGTTTTCCCTTTCGCTTTTCCGGAAGCCGTCTGTCTGGACTTACCATCTTCCGCCACACGGCACAACCGCGCTTCTATTTCCTCTACCAAAAGTGGAGCGCTCAATGCTTTCTCACCGGCATTTTCCAAATTCTTGACATTTGCGTCTGGTTTCTCCGTCCGCTTCTCCAACAGCGCAACAAAATGTCCTTCGCCCTCCAGACGGTGCGGAAACAATCTCAGACAGCCCTCAATGCCACGGCTTCCCTCAAAGCCATATTCCGGTTTCTGCGGCACGACCGCCATCTGCGGATATTTCTCCAGAATATACTCGATCGTTCCCTCGTCCTCGTCCCTGTCAAAGGTACAGGTCGAATAAACCAGTTTCCCGCCCGGCGCAAGCATCTGCACGGCACAGTCGAGAATCTGGCGCTGCAGCGGCGCATAATAATCGGGACCTTTTTCGTTCCAGCTCTTTACCATCGACGGATCGCGGCGGAACATACCTTCGCCGGAGCACGGCGCATCGACCAGAATCTTATCAAAAAACTCCGGCAGGATGCCAGCCATTTTTTCCGGTGCCTCGCTCGTTACACAGATATTTCCCGCTCCGAACATTTCCAGATTTTTAAGAAGCGCTTTTGCGCGCGAATTGCTGATATCATTGGAAAACAGGACACCTGTACCGGCTAATTTCGCCGCCAGTTCCGTACTTTTACCGCCCGGTGCCGCGCACAAATCCAGAACCCGGTCGCCCGGCTTGATCGGCAGCCATGCCGCCGGTGACATCGCACTCGGTTCCTGCAAATAGTAGAGTCCCGCGTAGTACCACGGATGCCTGGATGGGCGTTCGCCCTGATAATAAAAACCGTTCTTCGTCCACGGCACTGGTTTCAAATTCCAGTCCGCCGTCTGTGCCATCTCTAAAAACTGTTCCGGTGTCAGCCTGCCCGTGTTGACGCGCAGCCCTGAACGCGGCTCTTCCTCATACGAAGCCAGATACTCCGGGTATTCCTCACCCAGAAATTGTTTCATTTTTTCAAGAAATTCTTCCGGCAGTTCTCGGTAATCCAATCGTTTTCCTCCTGTTTTTGTCTATTGCTCTGTATATCCATTTATAAGCGTGATTCTAAAGACTTTTTTTCGCGCTCATTCGTTCTTTCGTTGTTCGGTATGCCGGTTTTCAGGCTTCCAAAAGGAATGAGCCATTTTCTGTCTACATATATATAATCTATCTTTATATTACTTTTTAATGATAGAAAGGCGCTCCCATGCCATATATAAAAAAAATATTATCCGCCCTGTTCCCAGCACTTATCCTGTCGCTTCTGCTCTCACATCCGCGTCTCTCTGCGGATGGGGCACAAAAAGGACTTCTTTTATGGTTCAATACGGTCTTTCCGACGTTATTTCCCTTTATGCTCTTCTCAAAGCTTTTAGCTGAACACGGCGGCGTCCGGCTGCTTCTAGCGCCATTTCACCCGGTTTTGAAACATCTTGGGATGTCTGTCTACAGCGGCTATGCCCTGCTTGCCGGGCTGCTCTGCGGTTACCCGATGGGAATGAAAACTGCCGCCGATTTTAACCGGAAATCGCTGCTTTCGGCACATGAAAAACGGCTTCTGACCGCCATCAGCGCTTCGCCAAGCCCCATGTTTATCGCCGGATATGCTGCACCTAGGCTGAACCCGGCAGTTCCGTCAAACTATCTGGTTCTGGCACTATATACGCCGCTTTTATTGGTTGGAAGTCTCCTATGCATTTATAATAAAGTAACTTCTTTTACCCTTCAAAACCGATTTTTTTCGAAAGAAACCGGCTCTGTCAAGCCTGCCCGCACAAAATCCACATCTGTCTCCGTTCCCGCTTCCTTCGACACCATCCTGATGGACTGCATCGAACTGCAGGTCCGCATCGGCGGTTTGATCATGCTGTATTCGATCCTCGCTGCCTTTGCCGACGCCTTCTGTTCCGGCACGCTGCGTCTGGTTCTGATCGGGACGGCTGAAATGACAACCGGCATCGATGCGATCGCCCGTTCTGGTGCCATATTCAGTATCCCGGTTCAATCCGGCGCGATGGCGGCATGTGCTGCGTTCGGCGGGTTATCCGGGATCGCCCAGACAAATTCAGTCATACGGGACAGCCGAAAAGACAGAGAAAAAAATGCCGGACTTTCCATCCGGCATTATGTACTGTGGAAACTGGTTCACGCCAGTCTCTCGTTCGTTCTCTTTATTCTGCTGCTTCGCCGGATGCCGCCTGTGTAGCGGCCGCTGCTGCCTCGGCGCCTGTGTTCTCCTCCGGCTCGGTCACGACACTGCCAGCCAGCTCATTACGGTTGGAAGATACGACATCGTAGCTGGACTGCATCGAACTCATGTAAGACTCGAAACGGCTCTGCGCGCCCTCCATCGAATGCTTGATGATGGTCTGCAGGCTGCGGAGCATGTCGTCCGTGTACTGAACGGAACCCTGGCGGATATTGTTTGCCTCTGTGACAGCGTTGTCCACGATCTGCTGTGCCTGTGCATTTGCCTGCTCAATAATGCTGTTTGCTTCTGCATATGCACGCTGCATGATCTCATGCTCATTAACCAGCTCATTGGTCTGGGCGGTCGCCTCGGCTACCATCGCGTCTGCCTGGGAACGTGCCTCCTGCAGAATCGCATCCTGATTGCTGATGATCTTCTGATATTTCTTGATCTCCTCCGGAATGCGAAGACGCAGTTCCACGAGCAGTTCTTCAATCTCTTCTTTATTTACTAAAATCTTCGTGTTGGACAGCGGCTGAAACTTGCAGCTGTCGATATAATCTTCAATTTCTGTGATGATCTGTTCAATTCTGCTCATAGCTTTTCTCCTTACTTACATTCCCTGTCTTCCTGAAGCGCCTGATATTTCTCCTGTACTTGTTTTGCAATGACCGGATCGAGAAATTCGGAAATGTCTCCGCCGTACATCGCAACCTCTTTTGCCATACTGGAACTTAAATACGCGTATTTAAGGTTCGTTGTCAGAAACAGGGTATCTATTTCGGGTGCAATCACCCGGTTCATCTGCGCGAGCTGCAGCTCATATTCGAAATCCGTGATCGCACGCAGACCACGCACGATGACCTTTGCGTGATTCTGGCGCATGAAATCGACCAGAAGTCCGTCAAACGACTGCACCTCCACGTTAGGAATGTCTTTTGTCACTTCCTCTAACATCTTAACACGTTCTTCGACAGAAAACAACGGAGATTTTGCGTTATTACACAAAACTCCCACGATGACCTGATCAAAAATTTCGGAGGATCGCTTTATAATATCAAAATGTCCGAGCGTCACCGGATCAAAGCTGCCCGGATAAATGGCTGTTTTCATCTTTTTTTCTCCTTTGGTATTCAAGCTTTTCGGATAAACAGATGTTTATTCGTCTTATATATCTTCTCTTTTTCGAGATGGTATCCCAGTTCTGAAAGGTAGCTGCACCCGGTCTCTTTCGATGCCTCTGTGATGATCATCGTATGTTCATCTGCCAGGGACGAATGCGCCAGATAAGTAAGCACTTCTTTCTCCCAGAGATGGTTGTACGGAGGATCCATAAAAATGAAATCAAACGCACTCTTCCGGTTTTCTATCCGTTTCAATGCATCCGAAATATCACAGTTTAACAGCGTCGCCTTATCAGCTAGGCGGGCCGCTTTCAGATTGTCACGGATGCAGTCCGCCGCTTTCGGATTCTTCTCCACAAAAACAGCTTCTTTTGCCCCGCGGCTTAAAGCTTCGATCCCGATCGCCCCGCTTCCGCTGAATAAATCGAGAAATGTGCATCCATAGATATCATTCTGAATCATATTAAAAAGAGTTTCTTTGATACGGTCCGTCGTCGGTCTCGTATCCATTCCCTCGATCGTCTTTAAAGTAAGCCTTCTGGCACTTCCTGCTATTACCCGCATGGATTTTTCTCCATCTTACTAGAAATATTAATGTATTTTGAACTGCAACCGTAAAATTCACCAAACAGTTTGCGTATTTTTTAACACTACATCTGTTCTATTATAGTATGAGTTTTACTGATATACAAGCATAAAATCGGATCAATACTAACTTTTTTCCCTACATTGTGGGTGTTTTGCCCCAAAATGTCAATTTGCACAAAACCTTCTAGTGTATTTCACTTTTAAGATCCGCATACTGAGAATGTAACAAAAAGAGACACCCGGACAAACGAAAGTTTGAAGGGGCACACGCAAAAAAGGAGGCGTCTGTTATGTCTAGTTCCAACAACACGAACAAAACCAATGTACCGGAAGCCAAGGAAGCGATGAACCGCTTTAAGATGGAGGTTGCCAATGAGATTGGCGTTCCGTTAAGCGAGGGCTACAATGGTAACCTGACCTCCGCACAGGCTGGTTCCGTCGGCGGCTATATGGTCAAAAAGATGATTGAGGAACAGGAAAAAAAGATGGCTGGTAAATAAGGCATCGTAGGGCTCTTCTGAATCTTCGCTGAAACGGCGAAAAAACGGCAGCAGCATGATTGACAAAACCGGACTTGAACGACCGATTTTCAATCATGCTGCTGTTCTTTTCTGCAAAACATTCATTCACTTGTTTGACAGACAGATTGTATACTTACTTTAGCGATAAAAATGCCGCCAGATTCCCCCTCTTATCTCCCATCACGCGGTGTGAATATAAAAGATCCGGATTGCATTTCGTACATACATTCGTCACAGCCAGATGCTCCGGTAAAATTCCGGCATCCAGGAGCACCAGGCGGTTCGCGCCCCAGAGGTCAAGCTGGTACTTGCCATTCCCCTTATTCATGAGAATCGATTTCCCATTCCAGGAATAACAGGATGTTGAATCATCCTGACTGATTTCTGCTCCAAATTCTTCTTTAAATGCGTCTGCCACATCCTCACTGACCTCATAACAGTCCCGGCAGATGCTCGGTCCGATGCAGACGCGCAGATCCTCCGGCTTCGTGCCGAACGCCTCTCCCATCGCCTCGATCGTTTTCTGTCCCATCCGGTGAACGGTTCCCTTCCAGCCGGAATGCGACAGTCCGATCGCACGATGCACCGGATCTACAAAATATAATGGTACACAGTCCGCAAAAAATGTAACCAGCGTCAGCCCCGGCACGTTTGTGATAAGCCCGTCGATGTTTTCATAATCGCGTTCCCGCCAGATTCCTTTTCCAGCGTCCGCTTCCGTAACAAGACGGATATTCGTCGTGTGTGTCTGATGGCTGAGCACCATCTTTGACACATCCGTTCCCAGAATCCGCGCCATTTTCCGGTAATTTTCAAGCACATCGTCCCGGTTGTCGCCGCGCGTCAGCGAAAAGTTCATCGTACTGAAATATCCCTTGCTCGCTCCGCCAAGCCGGGTAGAAAATGCGTGGCGCACCATCCTGGTCTGCTCTAAGAGCGGAAAGGTAAAATAAGCCACTCCGTTTGACTCATGAAGGGTAATTGGTGTCGGATGAACTGTTTTTTGTATATAGGTAAGCGCCATGATTGTCACATCCTTTTTCTGTCTCTTGCTCAAATCTCGTTGTGCAGTTTTTGAATTCTTTCATTTGTAATTATCCGCACCAGAACGCGTCCCGAATTAATCTCACGTTACTGCCAAGCACCGCCACCACATCAAACCGGCACGGCGTGTCCTCGGAAATATGATAACGCGTCATATAATACCGGGCGGTACGAAGAATCCGCGCCTGCTTGCGGGCATCCACTGCCTCCGCCGGATCGCCTTCGTGTTCATCGTGGCGGTATTTGACTTCGATAAAAACCAGGTAGTCTCTATCTCTTGCGATAATATCAATTTCACCCTGGCGACAGCGGAAATTCCGGCAGAGAATCTGATAACCGTGCCGGATGAGATATTCACACGCCAGAGTTTCATATTCAGTTCCGATGGCACGGCGGTTGAATGAATTTCCATGAAGATGAAAGTTTCTTTCTCCCATTCAGCTCCCTTTCTGTTATTTCATTCCCTGCATCGCGGCTTCCTCGCCCAGCAGCTTCTTCAAAAAGGTTCTCCGATGGATCGGGCATGGACCATAGGTTAAAATTGCCTCGTTATGCATCTTAGTTCCGTATCCTTTATGCTTCGCAAACCCGTATTCCGGATAGATTTTATCGTACTCCATCATCATATGATCCCTCGTCACTTTTGCCAGGATACTGGCTGCCGCGATCGAGACACTTTTTGCATCGCCCTTGATAATCTTAATCTGCTTTTCCTCCGAAATCCCCGGAATGATGACCGCGTCATTTAAAAAGATATCCGGCTCCTGCGGAAGCTGTGCGACTGCCTGACGCATCGCCTCATAGGTCGCCTGCAAAATATTGATGGAATCGATCATCTCCGGGCTTACAATTCCAATTCCGTAGGCAGCTGCCTTTTCTTTGATTTCCAGAAACAATTCTTCCCGGCATTTTTCCGACAATTTTTTGGAATCGTTCAGCCGCAGAATCGTACAGTCTTTTGGAAGTACCGCGACCGCCGCCACCACCGGACCGGCTAATGGACCTCTGCCCGCCTCATCAATGCCACAGACGATCCCTGCACTTTCGTACTGATGTTCATAGGCGCGCATTCCTTCGAGACGCGCCAGTTCTGCTTCCAGTTTTTCTCCTGTTAGTTTTCTCATGTTTTCCTATACCTCCGGCACTTCCAGCGTCACGCGCCCCAGTTTGCCGCTGCGGAAGTCATCTAATAGGAAGCCAGCCGCTTTTTTCGTATCCAGCTCGCTGCCCTTTAAAAGACAGGAACGTGCCCTTGCGATTTCACGCAGGATTTCCCAGGCTTTTTTTGTATCTTTGCCGTCCCCAGCCGTATTCTCAACCAGCGTCACACCATACCGCTCTTCCAGGCGCTTTCCGTAACGTCCGGACATATTTTTGATCAGCTCGGCTGCCAGCTCTTCCTTATCCAGAATCTCATCGTTGATCGAGCCGATAAATGCAAGGCACAGTCCCACATTCGGATCTTCAAATTTCGGCCAGAGGATTCCCGGCGTATCGAGAAGTTCCAGTGTCTTATTTAAGCGGATCCACTGGTTTCCCTTGGTAACACCCGGTTTATTTCCAGTCTTGGCGCAGGCTTTTCCGGCAAAGGAATTGATAAAGGTCGATTTTCCGACATTCGGAATGCCGACTACCATCGTCCGCACCGGGCGGTTTTTGATACCGCGGCGGCGGTCACGCTCAATTTTCTCCTTGCATGCCTCCTGCACCAGCGGCTGGATCTGCTTCATTCCCATGCCGCTGCGCGCGTTGATCCGGAGTGCATGGATGCCCTGCTCCTTAAACCATGCGATCCAGCGCTCTGTACAGCCGTCGTCCGCCAGATCCGCCTTATTTAAAAGGACAATCCGTCCCTTTCCCTTCGCAAGCTCATCAATATCCGGGTTGCGGCTGCCGAGCGGCACGCGCGCATCCACCAGCTCAATCACCAGATCGATCAGCTTGATATCTTCCTTCATGGCTCTTTTTGCCTTTGTCATATGTCCAGGGTACCATTGTATCTGCATGAAATTTTCTTCCTTTCTTAGAACCTATCTCGACGAAATCAACCCAAACCGGCTAACCGGCTGGATCCGCAGCCAGACCTTTCCTTTGATCTGCCGGAACTTCACATTTCCCACATTGGAAAAGCGGCTGTCCTCACTGCCGGAGCGGTTGTCACCCAGCAGAAAATATTCGTTTTTATCCAGACTAATCGGATATTCCGCCAGTCCAGCCAGAGCCGCCTTACCCAAGTCGTTCGGGGCGTCTAATTTTTCATTATTAATGTAAATATAACCGTCCTTGATCTGCACCGTCTCACCTGGCAGTCCAATGACGCGTTTTATATTGTAATTTCCCGTTTCTTTTTCAAATACGATAATGTCATAGCGCTTTGGGCGCATCACGCGGTAACTCAGGCGGTTCATCAGAACCTTTTCGTTCTGCGACAACACCGGTTCCATTGATTGACCACTCACCCGTATCTGTGTCCCCATCGCAAACACGGCGAACCACGCGATCGAAATTACCACCGCGATATCCACGATCCATCCAACCACCAGACGGATGCGGTTTTTATCCTCTTTCAGCTCCATATGTCACTCCCTCTCTATCCGTTCCCCATGAATCATCGCTCATGTCGCAAGCGACCGCGCTCGGCGCGAGAATGTGCCAGGACACATTCTTTTTTATAATAGGGAATCACAAGGAATTTCCTATTACACGAAAAAAAGCTGCTGCACAGCTCCTCCCGCCGCGCCGGACACACATAACCGCATATCCGGATGCACAGCAGGCTGACCTGTACAGCAGCCCCATCCGCTTCAGAAATTATTTTACTAACTCTTTTACCTTCGCTGCCTTGCCGATTCTGGATCTCAGGTAGTTCAGTTTTGCTCTTCTTACTTTACCTCTTCTTACTACTTCAACGTTCTCTACAGACGGAGAATGTAACGGCCAGGTCTTCTCTACACCAACACCGTTGGAGCTCTTTCTAACAGTGAAAGTCTCGCGAACGCCGCCGTTCTGTCTCTTAATAACAGTTCCCTCGAAAACCTGAATTCTCTCGCGGTTTCCCTCTTTGATCTTAGCAGATACACGTACTGTATCGCCTACGTTGAAACTCGGAACGGTTTCCTTTAACTGAGCTGCTTCAATGTTCTTAATAATCTCGTTCATCTTTGTGAACCTCCTTTAAAATCTTTGATGTTCTTAATACGATCTTTTATCCCGTAAAAACGTGCTTCCTGTAACAGCGGAACATCTCTTTATTTCACAGAATATGATTTTATCATAGAAATCCTTGATTTGCAAGGACTTTCTGCTCTCTTTTTTAGAGTTTTTTGGTTTCTTTTTCCTCTTTCTGACGAATCAGCTCTTCCAGATATTTCTTCTCTTTCTTATCCAGAACCGCATCTTTTAAAAGATCCGGGCGGCGTTCCAGCGTCCGTTCGATCGATTTCTGACGGCGCCAGGTCTCGATATTTTTGTGATGCCCGGTCAGAAGTACGTCCGGGACCGCCTTATCCATAAATACAACCGGGCGGGTGTATTGTGGATATTCCAGCAGATTGTCGTGAAATGACTCAAATTCCGCGGATACGTCATTATTTAACACACCAGGCACCAGACGGGAAATGCAGTCGATCATAACCATCGCCGGAAGCTCACCGCCCGTCAGGACATAATCGCCGATCGAGAGATAGTCGGTCACAACCAGCTCTAACGCGCGCTCATCGATCCCCTCATAATGCCCGCAGAGGAACACCAGATCCTCTTCTTTCGCCAGTTCTTCCGCGATTTTCTGGTTGAAAACCTGCCCCTGCGGAGTCAGATAGATCACGCGCGGACGTTTTCCGGTGCGCGCCGCCAGGTCTTCATATGCATCGTAAATCGGTTCCGGCTGCATCACCATACCGGCGCCGCCGCCATAGGGCGCATCGTCTACATGATGGTGTTTGTCCTTCGAGTAATCGCGGATATTGACCGCCTCAACCGAGATCAGCCCTTTGTCAATCGCACGCCCCGTAATACTTGTGTTCAGTCCCCCCATTACCATCTCCGGAAACAGGGTCAGAATATGAAAATTCATCCGTTTCTCCTATATTTATACAGCACTTTCACAACGGTACTTTCATTTTAGGATTTTCATTCCATTTACAGATCCAGCAGACCGTCCATGATATGAACCGTTACAGTGCCAGCCTCCAGATCAACATTCAGGATGCATTCCTTGATGGATGGGAAAAGGTATTCTTTGCCCTCAGGTCCTTCTATCACGTACACGTCGTTAGCCGCTGTCTGAAGGATATCCTTCACCGTACCGAACTCCTCACCCTCGTCCGTCAGCACTTTCAGACCTATCAGATCGGCAATGAAATTCTCATCCGGATTCAGTTTCACCGCCTGATCGCGGGTAATCAGAATATCCTTATTACGGAACGGCTCGCAGTCCTCAATCCGGTTCATCTCTTTAAATTTAAGAATGACCATATTTTTGAAAAAACGCGCCTGTTCCACGGTCACCGGCATTTTTTCTTTTCCAGTGTCGATATACGCTTTTTTTAATTTTTTAAAACGATTCACATCATCGGTGGTAGGAAATACTTTCACATCTCCGCGCAGGCCATGCGGGGATGTAATTACACCAACTCTCAGATAATCAACCATTCTGTAATCCTCCTGTATAAAATACATTTTTTTATTTCATAGGACGCAATTTCCTATGAAATAAAAAAGCCGGACACCCTTTCAGGCAGCCGGCTTTTCAGCTTCGTCTGTATTACTGAATCTCTACAATAACTTTCTTGTCTTCCTTGGATGAAGCCGCCTTGACAACCGAGCGAATCGCTTTCGCGATACGACCCTGTTTTCCAATTACCTTACCCATATCGGCCGGTGCAACGGAAAGCTCGATTACAGTCTCGTCGTCTTTGACCGATTCTGTAACCACTACCTCGTCCGGGTTCTCAACCAGTGCTTTCGCGATAACTTCTACTAATTCTTTCATACCTTTGCACCTCACAGGTCAGTATGCTTGATTTACTGGATACCAGCGATCTTTAAGAGTTTACCAACAGTCTCTGTCGGCTGAGCGCCTGTTGCTAACCATTTCTTAGCAGCTTCCTCATCGAATTTCAGAGTGCTCGGCTCTGTGTTCGGATCGTAGATACCGATCTCCTCGATGAATCTGCCATCTCTCGGGGATCTGGAATCTGCAACAACGATTCTATAGAAAGGAGCTTTCTTCTGACCCATTCTTCTTAATCTCATCTTTACCATTTTAAATTACCTCCTGAAATTTTCCTTATTTCCTTGAATTATAAAATATAGCTAATGCACACTGCATCTACTAACACTTGTTTAAAACGGCAGCTTCATCTTGCCAAGCATACCGCCGAGTCCGCCAAGACCCTTGCGTTTTCCGCCGCCTGCCATGCCCGGAAGCTGTTTCATCAGCTTTTTCATATCTCCGAACTGTTTTACCAGGCGGTTGACTTCTGCGATATCCACGCCTGCGCCCTGTGCGATTCGTTTCTTGCGGGACGGATTCATCAGATCCGGGTTGCGCCGCTCTTCGGCTGTCATCGAGAGGATGATCGCCTCTACGCGCCCCATCGTCTTCTCATTTTCATCTAAATCCAGACCCTTAAGCTGTCCCATGCCCGGCATCATGCTCATGATGCTAGCCATGCCGCCCATCTTCTTGATCTGGTTCATCTGATCGAGGAAGTCGTTGTAATCAAATTCTGCCTTCTTAATCTTTCGGCCGAGTTCTTTTGCCTTCTCCTCGTCGATCACAGCAGATGCTTTGTCGATAATGGAAAGAACATCGCCCATGCCCAAGATCCGGGAAGCCATACGGTCCGGGTAAAACTGTTCCAAATCGGAAAGTTTCTCGCCCATACCGACATAGAGAATCGGTTTTCCGGTTACCGCCTTGATAGAAAGAGCCGCACCGCCTCGCGTATCGCCATCCATCTTTGTCAGAACCACACCGTCAATGCCGATTTTGTCGTTAAACATGCTCGCTACATTGACTGCATCCTGACCAGTCATGGCATCTACAACGAGAAGTGTCTGATAAACATCCACATTCTCTTTGATCTCAACCAGCTCATCCATCATCGCTTCATCGATGTGGAGACGGCCGGCTGTATCGATGATAACCACATTGTTGCCATTTTTCGCCGCGTGCTCAAGCGCTGCCTTTGCGATATTGACCGGTTTGTGGTTCGTTCCCATCGCAAATACGGGAACACCCTGTTTTTCACCATTTTTCTGCAGCTGTTCGATTGCCGCCGGTCGGTAGACATCACATGCTACCAGCAATGGATTTCTTCCCTTTGCCTTGAGCTTTCCGGCAATCTTTGCCGTTGTGGTCGTCTTACCAGCACCCTGGAGACCTGCCATCATGATGACGGTAATCTCATTGCCCGGTTTTAACGCAATCTCTGTCATTTCGGAGCCCATCAGCTTGACCAGCTCATCGTTGACAATCTTTATTACCATCTGTCCTGGATTCAGACCATTTAAAACATCGGTTCCAATCGCCCGCTCCTGTACAGAATTGATAAACTGTTTTACTACCTTGAAGCTTACATCCGCTTCCAGAAGGGCCATCTTGACTTCTTTGAGTCCGGCTTTTACGTCGCTCTCGCTGAGTCGTCCCTTGCCTGTCAGGTTTTTAAACACATTCTGCAGTTTGTCTGCCAAGCTTTCAAATGCCATCAAAAACCTCCTGCATTATAAATCCAATATCTCGTTTGAGATTCGCCCGATTGCCTCAATCAGCGCCTGATTCTGTGTCTGGCTGAATTCTTCCGTCAACCGATGAATCTCAGTTACTTTTTCCTTGGTTTTCTGGAATTTGGCAATCAGTCCAAGCTTTTCCTCATAACCAAGAAGTGTACGGTCACAGCGCCGGATCAGATCATGCACACCCTGACGGGTAATGCCCTGTTCGTCTGCAATCTCACTGAGGGATAGATCGTTAAATACCACATCCTCATATACACTTTGCTGATGCTTTGTCAGGAGTTCTCCGTAGAAATCATACAAAAGACCCTGTTCAACAATTTTTTCCATTCCTCATCACCTGTGTTATCATACACGATAATCTAATTGGTGTCAAGTATTTTTTCTTTACACGAATCAGATTATCAAACGAATTATTTTTTATGCTGCTCTGTCTGTGTTTTCTTTCAAAAACAAACAGATTAATGATCGCATTACATCGTTTCAAATTCTATCCCCGCACCGGATGACCGTCTTCCTTCGGCAGTTTCTTCGCCGCCCGCCAGAAGCAGATCATATGTGCCGTCGCTGTGACCGCCCAGGAGATCGGGTACGACAGATACAGGATCGCCAGCGACCGCTGCGCTGCGAATATGGTAAAGATCCAAATCACTCGCAGTCCGCAGGCGCCGGTCAGTGAGACTAACGTCGGCAGGATCGAATACCCAAGTCCGCGGATGCTTCCGACCATCGTATCCATCACGCCGCACAGGAAATACGTCGTACAGATGATCGACATCCGGAGCAGTCCATAGGAAATAACGTCGGCATCTTCTGAATATACCTGCAACAGCCACGGACCGCCGAGGTATGCTGCAAATCCAAGCACCAGTCCTACTGTCACAACGACACCCTGGCAGGTGGCAAGAATCTTTTTGATCCGCGTATATTTCTCCGCTCCGATATTCTGGCTCGTAAAGCTTAAATTGGTCTGATACAGCGCATTCATCGAGGTATACACAAATCCCTCGATATTCTGCGATGCCGTGTTGCCTGCCATCGCGATCGAACCGAAGGAATTGACGGACGACTGAATCAGTACGTTGGAGATCGCAAAAATGGCACCCTGGATACCAGCCGGAAGACCTACCTTTATAATAAGAAGAAGTTTTCTCCGGTTGACTCCCAGCCTGGAAAGCGACAGCTTCATCGCGCCCTCTGAATGCATCAGGCAGCGGATAACCAGAAATGCGGAAATACACTGGGAAATCACGGTTGCCAGCGCGACACCCGCTACGTCCATCTGGAGCTGGGTAACAAAGAATATGTTCAGTGCTGCATTGATAACACCTGCCACGGTCAGGAAATACAGCGGACGTTTCGTATCGCCGATCGCGCGCAGGATCGCACTTCCGAAGTTATACACCATCGTTGCCGGCATACCGGCAAAATAAATCCGCATGTAGATCGTCGATTTATCGATGACATCGTCCGGCGTCCCCATCAGTTCCAACCAGAAACGTGAGGTAAACAAACCCAAAAAGACTAGAAACAGCCCGCTTATCAGGCTGACCGTGATCGCCGTATGGATTGTCTCGCTCATGTCGCGGTCATTCTTCGCGCCATAATAGCGTGCCACCAGGACGTTCGCACCGATCGACAGACCGATAAAGACGTTAATGAGAAGATTAATAAGGGAACTGGTCGAGCCGACTGCAGCCAGAGACTGGCTGCCTGCAAAACGCCCCACCACGATCACATCTGCCGCATTGAAAAGAAGCTGAAGCACACCGGAAAGCATCAGCGGAATGGAGTATGTAAGTACCTTTCCGAGAATCGGACCATTGCACATATCCATTTCATAGGATTTCGCCATGTTTTTCATCCTTTCGTATCTTAAAAATAAAAGTCCTTTCATTTTTCGAAGGCTGGTCAGTTGATACTATTCTACCCCCTTTCCATGCGCTTTTCAAGCGTTCTTTTAATCGTTGACTTTTTCCCGGCGCGTTTTATAATAAGGGTAGATAATTTACGGCGTAAACTGTCTGGCATCTTCACAGTTACAGCCACTTTACTTATAAGGAGGACATCATGATGAACACACAGCGACTTGAGAACGTTTTGAAGAAAATGGAAACAGAGGGACTCGAGCAGATGATTATTTCCGATCCTTATGCGATCTATTATCTGACGGGTCGTTTTATTGATCCGGGTGAACGTCTGCTGGCACTTTACATTAACCAGTCCGGCAAGAATAAGATCTTTATCAATAACCTCTTTACCGTTCCGGAAGATCTGGGCGTAGAGAAATTTCGCTTCTCGGATACAGACGATTACCTGACTCCTCTGTGCGACTGTGTTGAGGCAGGCAAACCGCTCGGTATTGATAAAACATTTGCTGCCCGTTTCCTGATTCCGGTCATCGATCATTCGGGCGCTTCCTCCTACAAGGTCAGCTCCATCTGCATCGATGAGGTCCGTGCGTGCAAGGATGACGAAGAACGTGAAAAAATGCGTGCGGTTTCCGCAATCAATGATAAGGCGATGGCACAGTTCCGAGGTCTGATCCATGAGGGCGTGACTGAGGAAGAGATCGCTTCCAAGATGTTAGATATTTATAAGAGTCTCGGTGCAGACGGATATTCCTTTGAACCACTGGTTGGCTTCGGTGCAAACTGCGCGCTTGGACACCACGGTCCGGACAACACGGTTCTGAAAGAGGGCGACACCGTCCTGTTTGATGTTGGATGCAGGAAGGATGGCTATTGTGCCGATATGACACGTACTTTCTTCTATAAAAAAGTACCGTCTGAGAAGCACCGCGCTATTTATGAGACCGTCCGCCGCGCAAATGCTGCCGCAGAAGCAATTCTGAAACCGGGCGTTCCGCTCTGCGAAGTCGATAAAGCTGCCCGCCAGATCATCGAGGATGCCGGATATGGTCCGAACTTTACCCATCGGCTGGGACATTTCATCGGTCTAGAAGTACATGAGTACGGCGATGTTTCTTCTGCGAACACCAAGGTCGCTGAGGTTGGCAATATCTTCTCCATCGAACCAGGTATTTATGTAGAAGGCGAAGTTGGCGTGAGAATCGAGGATCTGGTGCTGATTACTGAGGATGGATGCGAGATTCTAAACTCCTTCAGCAAGGAGCTGGATATTGTAGAGTAATCACATCGCATCATTTATAACACGATTATAAAAAAGGAACTGTTACAGATGGTATTTCTGGTAATTCCGATTACAAATCACGAATCATCCAGAAAGCCAACATCTGTAGACAGTTTCTTTTTAGTTTTCTTTAAAAGCTAATTATAATCTTCATTTATAAAAAGGCGTTTTTACGCGTTCAGCTTCTCCGTCATCATTTCATTCACTTTACCCGGATTTGCCTTGCCCTTCATCGCTTTCATCACCTGACCGACCAGGAAACCAAGTACCTTTGTCTTTCCGCTCTTGTACTCTTCCACCGTCTTCGGGTTTGCGGCGAGCACATCGGAAACTGCCTGTTCCAGAGCACTGTCGTCATTGACCATGCCAAGTCCGTGTGCATCGACATAGGCGGACGGATCGACATCTTGCTCAAAAATAGCTGTAAATACTTCTTTGGCCGTGTTGTTATTGATCGTTCCGGCATCGACCAGATCGGTGAGCTGTGCCAGATGTATCGGGGAGAACCACAGGCTTTCAGCGTCCTCTCCTTTTTCCTTGAGCAGGCGGCTTGCCTCGCCGATCAGCCAGTTTGCCACCTTCTTCGGTTTCTGGCAGAGGGTGGTGGTCTTTTCAAACACATCCGCCATTTTCTTAGACTCAGTCAGGATGCGGCTGTCATATTCAGACAGACCATATTCGCTCTGGTAACGTGCCATTTTTTCCGGCTGCAATTCCGGCAGGGCGGCGCGGACAGATTCCAGCCACTCATCGCTGATGCAGACCGGCGGAAGATCCGGATCCGGGAAATAACGGTAATCTTTCGCATCCTCTTTGGAACGCATCGCATAGGAGTATTCCTTGTTGTCATCCCAGCGTCTCGTCTCCTGGATGACTTTCCTGCCCTCTTCCAGCAGCTCAATCTGGCGGGTGCGCTCGCCGTCGATCGCACGGGCAATCGCCTTGAAAGAGTTCAAGTTCTTCATCTCAGTTCTCGTACCAAATGTTTCACTTCCCACCTCACGGACCGATAAGTTGACATCGGCACGCATCGAACCTTCCTGTAACTTACAATCGGATGCGCCCAGATACTGTACCAGCAGGCGCAGGCGTTCGAGGTAGGCAATAACCTCATCAGCACTCCGCATATCCGGCTCAGAAACGATCTCGATCAGCGGCACGCCGCTTCGGTTATAATCAACCAGAGAGCAGTCTTCCCACTCGTCGTGGATCAGCTTTCCGGCATCTTCCTCCATGTGAATTTCATGAATACGAATTTTCTTTTCACCGGCAGGCGTATCGATCGGGATATAACCGTCGTGGCAGATCGGGAGATACAGCTGGGAAATCTGGTAGTTTTGCGGATTGTCCGGATAAAAATAGTTTTTCCGGTCAAATTTACAGAACTGGTTGATACCGCAGTTTGCCGCCAGGCCGACAGACATCGCGTATTCAACGACCTTCTTATTTAAAACCGGCAGAGAACCCGGCATACCGGTACAAACCGGGCAGGTATGAGTATTTGGTTTTGCTCCAAATTCGGTGGAGCAGCCGCAGAAAATCTTGGTTTTCGTCGCCAGCTCTACGTGTACCTCCAAGCCGATGACTATTTCATATTCTTTCTTCATCTTATCTGCCCTCCTTATCCGTTATAACTGGAAACTTCCACGCGCCTCTCGCCTTTTCGTATGCAGAGGCCGCGCCAAACAGCTTCTTTTCCTGGAAGCAGTCTGCGATCATCTGAAGCCCGATCGGAAGTCCTCTCGAATCCAGCCCGCACGGAACTGAAATGCCCGGAAGACCTGCCAGGTTGACCGAAACAGTATAAATATCGCCCAGATACATCTTCATCGGATCGGAAAGGCTGTCGCCCAGCAGCGGTGCCGTGGACGGCGCTGCCGGTCCCAGAATGACATCGTATTTCTCAAACGCCTTGTCAAATGCCTGTTTAATCAATGCTTTTGTGCGGAGTGCTTTCAGATAATATGCATCGTAGTAGCCGGAACTCAAAACGAACGAACCGAGCATGATACGGCGTTTTACCTCTGGTCCAAAGCCCTCGGAACGGCTCTTTTTATACATTTCATGTAAATCTTCATATTCCGGTGTGCGGTAACCGTACTTCACACCGTCAAACCGGGACAGGTTGGAGCTTGCCTCCGCTGATGCAATGACGTAATATGCCGGGATCGCATACTCAACCATGCCTAAATCAAAAAACTCCACTTCTGCCCCGCGTTCTTTTAACGCATCGGCTGCCGCCAGAACAGCTTTTTTTACATCTTCATCGAGGCCTTCGCCCAGATAATCGGACGGGATTCCGATCTTCATCCCTTTTACCTCTCCGGTCAGGGCAGCGGTAAAATTGTACGCCTCCCGCTTGACAGAGGTGCTGTCCTTTTTATCATAGGAAGCGATCGTCTCCAGAATTGCCGCGCAGTCTGCGGTATCTTTCGCAATCGGTCCAATCTGATCCAGCGAGGAACCATAGGCGATCAGACCATACCGGGAAACCGTTCCATAGGTCGGTTTGATGCCGGTCACGCCGCAGAAGGAACTTGGCTGGCGGATGGAACCGCCCGTATCTGAACCAAGAGCAAAAAAGGTCTCTCCCGCTGCGACAGCCGCACACGAGCCACCGGAAGATCCGCCCGGTACATGCTCTGTATTCCACGGGTTTTTCGTCGGTCCAAACCAGGATGTCTCGGTCGTACTTCCCATCGCAAATTCATCCATATTTGTCTTGCCAAGCAGGATCGTACCGGCTTTTTTGAGGTTCAGCGCTGCCTCCGCTGAGTACGGAGGTACAAATCCCCTTAAAATTTTGGAACTGCACGTTGTCTCAATTCCCTCTGTACAAATATTATCCTTGATCGCCATTGGAACGCCCGCCAGCGGTCCGGTCAGGGTGCCATCGTCAATCTGTTTCTGGATCTCATCCGCCTGTGTCAGTGCTGCCTCCTCGGTCAGCGTTACATAAGCATGAACTATATCTTCATATTTATGAATCCGTTCCAGAGATGCCTGTACCGCCTCCCGGACGGAGATTCGTTTTTCTTTAATTTCTTTTCCCAGCTCCAGCGCTGTTAATTCTGAAATTCCCATCCTGATTTCCTCCATATTGCTGCCTGTATCTCTACTTCTTTTTACTCCACTGTCCTAGGCACCTTGTACTGTTTTTCTTTCTGCTCCGGTGCATTCGAAAGCATCGCATCTGATTCATCTCCATTTTCCACGACATCTTCGCGGAACACATTGTGAATGTCAAAGACATGCGACATCGGTTCTACCTCCGAAGTATCAAGCTGATTCAGCATATCGATATACTCAAGCATCCGGCTCATGTCGCTTTTCGCTGCCTCTTTTTCCTCCGGGGAAAGGGAAAGCTTTGCTAAAATACCAACATAATCAATCATTTCATCGTCTATTTTCACTGCCATAAGTTCTGTTCCTTCCTATTATAATGTGTTATGGACAAACTCTTTGTTTCATAGGAAATTGCGTCCTGTCACGTTACGGTACCAGACGGCTCATATCTCTCGGGAAGAGCGATACCTCACGGACATTCTCCTCTTCAAGCAGCTGCATCGTCATACGTTCCAGACCGATACCGAGTCCGCCGTGAGGCGGCATACCGTGTTTGAAGGTGCTTAAATACTGTTCCATTCCCTCGGTATCCATACCGCGTTTTTCAATCTTCTCCATCAACTCGGTGTAGCTGTGGATACGCTGTCCGCCGGTTGTGACTTCCAGTCCACGGAATAAAAGGTCAAAGCTGAGTGTTACTTTCGGGTCTGTCGGGTCATCCATCGCATAGAATGGACGCTTCTTGGATGGATAATGGGTGACAAACACGAAATCGGCGCCGTACTCTTCTTTAAAGTAGCGTCCAATCAGGTGTTCTTCCTCCGGCTCCAGATCGTATGGGTTTTTGATCTGGGTTCCATATTTTTCGGAGGCAAGGCGTTTCGCCTCGGTAAAGGTCACTGCCGGAATCTTCTCTACTTCCGGAAGTTTGACTTTAAGGATTTCCAGCTCCGTGGAATATTCCTTCTTTAAAATTTCCACCATATGCTGAAGAAATCCGGTTTCCATCGCCATGATATCGGTAAAATCATCGATATATCCCATCTCAAAATCCAGTCCGGTATATTCGTTTAAATGACGTTTCGTGTTGTGCTTCTCCGCACGGAACACCGGACCAACCTCCATCACACGGTCAAACACGCCGACCATCATCTGTTTGTAAAACTGCGGACTCTGCGCTAACACCGCCGGGCGGTGAAAATAATCGAGTTTAAAGACGTTTGCTCCGCCCTCGGCTCCTTTTGCTCCGATCTTCGGGGAATGAATTTCCGTAAATCCTTCTCCATGCAGGTACTCCCGGAATGCCCGTGCGATTCCTTCCTGGATTCTGAAACGTGCGCGCTCCCGCAGGTTGCGGAGTGTCAGAGAACGCATATCCAGTTTGGCTTCCAGGGATGCGCTCATTTTCCATTTTGATACGGCAATCGGCATCGGTTCTTCCGGTTTCGAGAGGATCCGAACACTTTTTAAACGAAGTTCCATGCCTCTCGGCGCCCGCTCTTCTTTTCGGAGGACACCGGAAACTTCTACGAATGTTTCTTCTCTTAATTCAGTAAAATCTGCGTCGGTCACACCTTTTTCATAGACAGTCTGCAGCACGCCGTCACGTTTCCGGAGAATCACAAATGCGATATCGCCCATGTTGCGGACACTCATGATCGCGCCGTTTACCTTTACTTCCCGTCCATCCATACCGTCTGCAAACACGGCTGCCAGATCCAGCACTTCTTTTTCCTTTTTACCTGTCATAAATTCCATCGCTGTTTCCTCTCTTTCTCTGCTTTTTGATATGTCCGGGACGGGAATAATGAAAAAGAATGTGCCTTGGCACATTCTCGCGCCGAGCGCGGTCGCTTGCGACAAACTACATCTTCGCGCGAGTGCGCATCATTGGCACGTTAGTGCCTTTTTTGTAATAGGGGATTCCAAGGAATTTCCTATTACAAAAAAAGTCCCGGAATGACGTTCACTCACATCATTCCGGGACGGGATATTCCCGCGGTACCACCCGCATTTAAAAAGAAACGATTATTTTTCTTTTTACTCTTTCGCTGCTTAACGCGCAGTCACGTGATGACCTACCCGCGGCGGCTGGCGGGGTGTCCAGTGTCGCTCTCAGTCATCCGGCTCCGGAGTGTTCCCTATTGTCCCGCTCCCTCCTGACACGGCTCTCAGCCGGTGACCGCGTCTTTCTGTCGGATTCTTCGAAACAGAGTCTCCATCTTTGCCTTTTAAAAAAGTGGGCACGAATACCATGATTATCATGGCATCCTTGCCCACCCCGTTGGATTCAATTTTTTATGTTCAAACTATAAACTATTTTTCTGAGTTTGTAAAGAGGTTTTTTGATTTTTTTTCTCGCAGTAATTCTGTATGGAATATGTCAGCTTCGCTGACCAGTATCACGCGCCAAGTCTCACAGATGTTCGACTTAAATAGAAGAAATCTTGTACAATATTCTCCCTTGAAACATTTTTTCAAAATTCGTGTGCAAATTGTATTGACATTCAGAATTTTTCGTGTATACTACTACACATAAAAGCAAGGGCGCTTCGAGATGATCGAGGTGCCCTTTTCTTTATGTAAAATGTGTCAGAGCACATTCATCTTACGTAGATTTAATCATCACAAAATCGCAGACATAAAACCTGAAAGGAGACATGAGTTATGAAAAAAAACATCCCTGAACTGTATGGAAGTCTTGTATTCAACGACAAAGTCATGAAAAGCAAATTGCCGCGAGATGTTTATAAGGCACTCCGCAAAACGATTGAAAATGGCAGCCATCTGGATCTCGATATTGCAAATGCAGTTGCAGTTGCAATGAAGGAATGGGCAGTTGAAAATGGTGCAACTCACTTCACACACTGGTTCCAGCCGATGACCGGCATCACTGCTGAGAAGCACGACAGTTTCATCAACCCGGTTGGCAATGGCGAAGTTATCATGGATTTCTCCGGCAAAGAGCTGGTAAAGGGCGAACCGGATGCATCCAGTTTCCCATCAGGCGGACTTCGTGCCACCTTTGAGGCAAGAGGTTATACAGCCTGGGATCCAACCTCCCCGGCATTTATTAAAGATGATACACTCTGCATTCCGACCGCATTCTGTTCCTACAGCGGCGAAGCACTTGATACCAAAACCCCCCTTTTGCGTTCGATGGAAACCATCAACCGCGAGGCGCTGCGTGTCCTGAAGCTCTTCGGAAATGAAGATGTGACCCGCGTTGTCTCCACCGTTGGTCCGGAACAGGAGTATTTCCTGGTTGATAAAGAACTGTTTAATAAGAGAAGCGATTTGAAGCTCTGCGGAAGAACTCTGTTTGGCGCACCAGCTCCGAAAGGTCAGGAAATGGATGACCACTATTTCGGCGCTCTCCGTCCGAGAGTTTCCGCTTTCATGAAAGAACTGGATGAAGAGCTCTGGAAGCTCGGTATTCCGGCAAAAACCAAACACAACGAGGTAGCTCCGGCGCAGCATGAACTTGCCACCATCTACACGACTACCAATGTGGCAGTTGACAACAACCAGCTCACTATGGAAATCATGAAACGTGTGGCAGAGAAACATGGCCTTGTGTGCCTGCTCCATGAGAAACCATTTGAGGGCATCAACGGAAGCGGTAAACACAACAACTGGTCTTTATCGACCAACACCGGCGAAAACCTTCTTGATCCGGATCGCGATCCGGCAAAGAACTTACAGTTCCTTCTCTTCCTGTTCGCAACGATCAAGGCAGTCGATGTCTACGGCGATCTGCTCCGCGTATCAGTTGCAACTGCTGGAAATGACCACCGTCTGGGCGGTAACGAGGCACCGCCAGCTATCGTGTCTATGTTTATCGGAGATGATCTGGAAGCAGTTCTCGATATTGTGGAAAAAGATCTCGAGTCTGAGGCAAAAGAAGTCCAGACCATGAAGCCGGGCGCAAAGGTTCTGCCGCACTTTATCAAAGATACAACCGATCGCAACCGTACTTCTCCGTTTGCCTTTACCGGCAATAAATTCGAGTTCCGTATGCCAGGTTCCGCTCTCTCTGTATCGGAACCGAACATTGTCATCAATACAGCCGTAGCTGAAGTTTTAGGCGAATTTGCAGACCGTCTGGAAGGTCTTTCAGGCAAGGCTCTGGAGGCAGAAATCCATCTGCTCTTAAAGGAAGTGCTGCGTGATCACCGCCACATCGTATTCAACGGCAACGGTTACACCAGCGAATGGGTAGAGGAAGCTCACAAACGCGGACTCTTCGACCTGCCGAGCTGCGCAGAGGCATTTCCGCGCCTGATTGCTGAGAAAAACGTAGAACTGTTCCTGAAACACGGCATCTACACCAAGGAGGAACTCTTCTCCCGCTACGAAATCAAGGAAGAGAACTACATCAAGACCATCAACATCGAGGCAAAGACGATGCTTTCGATGATGAAGAAGACCTTTCTGCCGTCCGTCCTCTCCTACTGCAAGGAGCTGGCTGAAACCGCCGCAAAGACAAAGGCAATCCTGCCGAACGCACCGATCAGCGCCGAGAGCAAACTGCTTGAGAAGCTGTCCGGTCTCTACACCGAGATTTCCGAGAAAACCGAAGCACTGGCAGAGGCTGAAAAAGCGGCAGAATCCATGGAAGATAATATCGAGAAGGTTACATATTTCCACTATACGATTCTTGCCAAGATGGATGACTTGAGAAGCAGCGTTGATACCGCAGAAGCCCTGATTCCGGATTCCTTCCTGCCGTATCCGACTTACGATGAACTTCTGTTCTCCGTATAATCTGACATGTCAATATTATGACTTGATTGAAAAATCGAGAAAAATGTGTTATGATTTGGCTGCAAAATATTGGTATATTGTCTTTTATACTGATATTTTGCAGTCAATTTTGGGTTCTTATCCCTGTTATTTTCTTATCATTCAGGTATCTTGAATACAAAGGAGGTTTATATCATGAGGGAGTCACTCACATACGAAACCGGACTTCGTGAGGAATGCGGCGTATTTGGAATGTTTGACCTGGAGGGCGGCGATGTTGCCAGAGATATGTACTACGGACTCAGCGCACTCCAGCACCGCGGTCAGGAGTCATGCGGCATCGCAGTCTGTGACACGAACGGCCCAAAGGGCGTTGTCAACTGCTACAAAGGGCTGGGACTTGTCAATGAGGTATTTCATGAGGAGACGTTAAAACGCCTCGGCGGCAATCTGGGAGTTGGTCATGTTCGCTACTCCACAACCGGTTCTTCTACCATCGAAAACACACAGCCACTGGTACTTAAGTATTTTAAGGGAACACTCTGTCTGGCGCACAACGGAAACCTGGTAAATGCGTTTGAGATGCGCCGCCAGCTTGAAGAAACCGGCGCAATCTTCCAGACGACGATGGATTCAGAGGTAATCGCATTCCACATCGCCAGAGAACGTCTGGCTGCCCCGACCGCTGAAGAGGCAATCAAACGGACCGCGGCAAAAACACGTGGCGCTTATGCCCTGATTATCTCCAGCCCGCGCAAGCTGATCGGCGTTCGTGATCCATTTGGTCTGCGTCCTCTCTGCCTCGGCAAAAAGGGAAATGTCTGGATCATGGCATCGGAAAGCTGTGCCATCACCTCGGTCGGCGGCGAATTTATCCGTGATATCGAACCGGGTGAGATCGTGACCATCACCCGCGACGGCGTTTTTTCTGATAAAAGCCTGCAGCAGGAAAAACGGGCGCACTGCGTTTTCGAATACATCTATTTTGCCCGCCTCGACAGCCACATCGATGATGTGAGCGTCTATGAGGCTAGGCTGCGCGGCGGCGCTGCTCTCGCACGTTCCTTCCCTGCCGATGCCGACCTCGTCGCCGGTGTACCGGATTCCGGTCTGACCGCCGCGATGGGATATGCGAAGGCATCCGGCATTCCATATGAGATTATTTTCCATAAAAACAGCTATGTCGGCAGAACTTTCATCAAACCGACCCAGGAAGAACGCGAAAATAGCGTCCGGATCAAGCTTAATATTCTGGAACCGGCTGTCAGGGGAAAACGCATTGTCCTCGTCGATGACTCCATCGTGCGCGGTACGACGATGAAAAACCTGATCCGCATGCTCAAAAAAGCCGGGGCGAAGGAGGTTCATGTGCGCGTCAGCTCCCCGCCATTCCTCTTCCCCTGCTATTTCGGCACCGATGTCCCCTCCAATAAACAGCTCATCGCCAGCAGTCATTCCGTCGAAGAAATCTGCCGGGAGATCGGTGCGGATTCGCTTGGATATATGCCGGTTGAAGATCTCGAGGAGATGGCAGGCGGACTGCCGCTCTGTACGGCATGCTTCACCGGAAACTATCCGATGGATGTGCCGGATGGGGAGATTAAGGATGCATTAGAATAAATATTTCGCAAATGAAAAAGAATGTGCCTTGGCACATTCTCGCGCTGAGCGCGGTCGCTTGCGACATGTTTCTGCTTCGCGCGAGTGCGCATCATTGGCACGTTAGTGCCTTTTTGTGTAATAGGGAATTCCAAGGAATTCCCTATTACATAAAAAAGGGCTCTCACCGAGTCCTTTTTTATCCCTCACACTTTTTCACGTTTTGTCAAAACTTTTGTTTTTGTTTAAAATGTCTTATATGTTTTTATACATTGGATGACGGACGGTTGTTCTTCATCCCGTCCTGCGAAAAACAGCAAAAACGTGCGAAAAAATCGCCCTAGAGTAAAGTACAATGAAAAATACTAAAACAACAGGCATTATATATAGAAGAAACAGCTTTATTTTCGTTTTTCTGGTTTCTTCTTTTCTTTTTTTTCTCCTCCCCTTTCTTTTTTCATGTTTTCGTTTTTCTGTTTTCCTATTTTTCCTTAAAAATTCCGTTCTATATTTCGGATTTTCTTTCCTTTTTTCTTTTTCAAAAGTGGAAAAATAGTTCGTTTTCGATTTTTTTCTCGATTTTTTTGATTTAAATCCTGATTTTCGGCTATATATTCGAGTTTTTTATCAAAAATCGTGAAGATGTGATTTTGAATATAAAAAAAAGAAGAACCCTTTTTTCAGAGTTCTTCTTTCTTCCCTCACACCTTAGTTGAGTTTCCTCAACTGCGTTTTGTCTATTTTCCTTGCCAAGTTTTGGTTCTTTTTTTCTGCCCTTTTGGGCGATTTTTTTGCACGTTTTAGCTATTTTGAAGAGTACGTGCCGAGTTCTGCGCTTTTAACGCTTTCAACTCGTCAAATACAACATCGTTCAGAACCTTAATGTAGGTTCCCTTCATACCGGACGAACGGGACTCAATAACGCCTGCACTCTCAAACTTGCGAAGTGCATTGACGATAACGGAACGGGTAATGCCGACTCTGTCTGCAATCTTGCTGGCTACCAGAATGCCCTCGTTGCCTTCCAGCTCATCGAAGATGTGGGTAATTGCTTCCAGTTCGGAGAAGGACAAGGTGCTGATCGCTGATTTAACGATCTGGATCTTTCTTGTCTCCTCTGCATTCTCCTCGTTGACAGAACGCATCATCTCAAGTCCGACAACAGTGGTTCCGTACTCACTCAGGATGATATCGTCGATGTCGTACTGTGCATCTGATTTGTAGATGAACAGAGTACCCAGTCTCTCACCGGATATATCAATAGGCGTGATGATCGCCTGATACTTCTTCACGTTCTCCTCGGCGAATCCCAATGTGGCAAGGTTGACATTTTCCTTCGTTGACAAAACGCTTAAAAGGCGTTCATTCAACATACGGTCAACAAAACCGCCGACCTGATCCTTGATCAACTCTTCGATCTCATCCACACCCTCATGAATCGCAACTCCGAGTACTTTACCTTTCTTGCTGATTACGAGAATATTGGATTCCAGTATGTCACTGAGGACTTCACAAATGTCATTGAACACAACCTTATGAGAATGGTTGTTGTGCAATAACTTATTAATTTTTCTAGTTTTGTCCAGTAATTGAACGCTCATTTTACCAGTTACCTCCTTTGCCTTTATCGTAAATTAGAATTCGATCCTAACCTGTAAGAATTGTAACACGATTTTCGTATAATAGCAAGAGTTTTTCTGTATTTTTCATTTTTTTTAATAATTAATATCTATTTCAAGAGTTTTTATGAGTTTTTTACAAAACCGCAGGCTTCGTTAGAACAAAGAAGCTTATTTCCCTTTTCGAGCATAATATGTCCACATTTCGGACACATTTCTTTTGACGGTTTCTGCCAGGTCATAAAATCACAGTCCGGGTTATTTTCGCAGCCGTAATATCTTCTGCCCTTTTTCGATTTACGGATGACAATCTCACCACCGCATTTCGGGCACTTCACGCCGATCTTTTCCAGGTACGGCTTCGTGTTTTTACAGTCTGGGAATCCCGGGCAGGCAAGGAATTTGCCGTGCGGGCCATACTTAATTACCATGTTGCGCCCGCACTGGTCACAGATCACATCCGTCACCTCGTCAGCAATCTTGACGCTCTCAAGCGTCTTCTCCGCTTCTTTAACCGCCTTGTCAAGATCCGGATAAAAGTTTTCGATAACGGTCTTCCAGCCGATCGTGCCGTCCCCGATGCTGTCGAGCAGGTACTCCATATTTGCCGTAAACTGCAAATCGACGATGGATGGGAACGCCTTCTTCATCATCCGGTTGACTACCTCGCCAAGCTCCGTCACATAGAGGTTCTTATTTTCCTTCGCTACATAGCGGCGCGCGATGATTGTCGTGATGGTCGGTGCATAGGTACTTGGCCGTCCGATGCCCTGCTCTTCCAGCGCCTTGACGAGCGACGCCTCTGTATAATGTGCCGGTGGCTGTGTAAAATGCTGTGCCGGTTCTAACTGGTTTAAATCCAGCTTCATGCCTGCTTCCAGCGACTCGTTCAGAACGCCGTCGGTCTCCTTATCCTCGTCCTGTGAATAGACGGACATGAAGCCGTCAAATTTGATTTTGGACGCCGACAGGGTGAAAAGCTCCTCTCCGGCTGCTACCTTGACGGAGGTTGTCTCGTAAACCGCCGGGCGCATCCGGCTCGCCGTGAAGCGCTTCCAGATAAGCTGGTACAGACGGAACTGATCTCTGGAAAGCTGTTCTTTTACCTGTACCGGCGTCAGTGTAATGTCGGTCGGACGGATCGCCTCGTGTGCGTCCTGGATCTTGGCGTCTGATTTTGCCGCCGCCGGCGCCTCGGACACGTAACTTGCCCCAAACTGGTCGCCGATATAGCTTCTCGCCGCCGCATCTGCCTCTGCCGCAATGCGGGTGGAATCGGTACGCAGGTAGGTGATCAGACCGATTGTGCCGCGTCCCTTGATATCCACGCCCTCATAGAGCTGCTGGGCAAGGCGCATCGTCTTCTGCGTTGAGAAATTCAGCGTCTTGGATGCCTCCTGCTGCAGCGTACTGGTCGTAAACGGGATCGGCGCCTTCTTCACGCGTTCGCCCAGCTTCACATCGCGCACTTCGTACTCACAGCCCTCCAGACGCTTCATAAGCGCCTCCACTTCCTCTTTGCTGTGAATTGCCTTCCTGCCGTCCTTATCGCCGTAATAATGGGCGGTCAGCTTCTTTCTGGAGCCATGTACGTGGAGCTGTGCATCCAGCGTCCAGTATTCTTCCGGTATAAACGCATTGATCTCTTCCTCACGGTCGCAGATCATACGCAGCGCGACCGACTGCACACGACCGGCGCTGAGTCCTCTCTTGACCTTCGCCCAGAGAAGCGGGCTGATGAGGTAACCCACCATACGGTCAAGCATACGTCTCGCCTGCTGTGCATCCACCAGATTTTCATCGATGGCACGCGGCTCTTTTAAAGATGCCTTGACGGCGTTTTTTGTAATCTCATTGAAACTGATACGGTAAACCTTTTTATCTTTCTGTTCATCCAGCTTTAATGCTTTCATCAGGTGCCAGGAGATCGCCTCTCCCTCGCGGTCCGGGTCAGTTGCGAGATAAATCTTATCCGCTTTTTTAACCTCTTTCCGAAGACGCGCCAACACATCGCCCTTTCCCCGGATGGTGATATACTTCGGCTCATATCCATGCTCTACGTCCACTCCCAGAGTGCTCTTAGGGAGGTCGCGCACATGACCGCCGGAGGCGTCCACCTCATAGTTGGAACCCAAAAATTTTTTAATTGTCTTGACTTTCGCCGGAGACTCTACAATAACCAGATTTTTTGCCATAACAGACCTCTATACAATCTTCCTAACGTAATATTGATTCATTGGCTGCAGGATCAATCCCTGCATTTCCAGATTTAAAAGCGCAGTCATGCATTCCCCTGCTGTCACCCCACAGCTTTTCATGACCGCTTCCAGATGTTTCGGTTGTGAATCTAGGCAACTATACACCATTTTTTCCGACTTGGCAAGTGCATTTACTGATTTTATTGTTTTTTTACAAGAATTTTTACATTTTATATGGAAGAAATCCAACACATCCTCCGGTTTCGTCACGATCCCCGCTCCCTGTGCAATCAGCCGGTTGCAGCCCTCACTGAGCGGATCGATGCGCCGTCCCGGCAGCGCAAATACCTCTTTTCCCTGTTCCAGCGCCAGATCCGCCGTAATCAGGGAGCCGCTTCTTTTTCGTGCTTCCACGACCAGCACCAGGTCGGAAAGTCCGCTGATGATCCGGTTCCGGATTGGAAAATGGGATGCCGTCGGCGGTACACCCAGTCCATATTCTGACAATATGCCGCCTTGTTCACGGATGCGCGCATGCAGCCGGATGCCGGATGGCGGATAACAGGTGTCAATCCCACAGCCCATCACGGCATACGTCAGTCCACCGCCATCCATCGCGCCCTTATGCCCCGCCTGATCGATCCCCAGCGCCATGCCGCTCACTACCTGCACGCCATTTTCTGCCAGAATCCGACCGAAATACTCTGCCTCCTGTCGTCCATACGGCGTACAGCTGCGCGCCCCGATGACTGCCGCGGATGGTTTCGCATCTTCTGGAAGCATTCCACGCACAAACAGCCACATCGGTTTATCATAGATATGCATCAGGCGCTTCGGATATGCCGCCTCACCGCACAGAATGAAACGTACCCCCTGTTTCTCCAGCCTATCGTATTCTTCCACGCGCTGTTTGAAGAGCAGAACCGCTTCCTCCAGCCCCTTTTTCACAGCTTTTCCGAGAAAGGAACATATAAACGGATCCAGTTTCTTCCTATTATATAAAACCCGCTCATAGATTCCCTCAAAACTGCCGCACGATTCATATAATTTAGCCGCCGTCACCGCGCCGATTCCATCCACTCTCGATAACCAGTAGGCATGGATGCGCTCACGGTCGGAATACTGCATATTTTCTGTCAGAAGCACTTTTTTATGCGGCGGTTCCTGTGTTTTTCCATATAGTTCCTGCATAGAAAGCTGAGCATTCTGTACATTGCTCTCTTCTTTTCCTATTTCCATATCTTTCCCCCTATATATGTCAGATCGGCTGCCTTTTACCTTCAAGAATGCCTCGGCATTCTTGCTGCGAGATGCGCGTCATGCAAAGCATGACATACTTCTTTTGCGCATCTTAAGCAATCCTGCCGGAGGCTATATCAGATGGGGGATTGGCTCCCACCACTGATACTAATTTGCTTCTCGCCACCTGAAGAGGTGGGAGTCATCTCACATCTGATATAACAATTACAACCCTTGTTAAACTTTTTATTCTTTCGATCTTTTAGACATGCTTCTTTTCAGAGATTCCCCCAATATTTTTTTTCAAAACTCCGGAATCCAATCGCCTCCGCCAACTGCGTCCGCCCGATCTCCGCCTGTCCATCCAGATCGGCAAGTGTGCGCGCTACTTTTAAAATCTTTCCGTGTCCCCTGGCACTGATTCCCTGCTGCCGTTCGACCTTCTCCAGAAATACCGCATCTTCCCCGGATAGACGGCAATACTCTTCGATCTGGCGGCGGGTCATCTGACTGTTGTAGGAGATAGATTCGTCTGCAAACCTCTTTTCCTGTCGAGCGCGCGCCTCCATGACGCGGGCGCGCATGACAGCGGAGGAATTTCTCTGCTCTGTCTGTGGAAAACTCCCCTCATCTATACTTTTCTCTGCAGCCATCATCCCCAAATCCTGCCGCGGTACTTCCACCCCAATATCGATCCGATCTAAAAATGGTCCCGAAACGCGGTTCAGATACCGGCGGATCTGGGTTGGAGTACAACGGCATTTTCCCAAATCTGGGAAAAAACCGCATTTGCAGGGATTCATCGCCGCCGCAATCATCGTTTTTGCCGGAAATACAACCGTCTGGTTGAGACGGGAAACCGTGATGCTTCCTTCCTCCATCGGCTGACGCAGCAGATCCAAAATTTTTGGCTGAAACTCCGTTAACTCATCTAAAAAGAGGGTTCCATAACTGGCGAGTGAGATCTCCCCGGGCTTCGGATTTCGTCCTCCGCCCGCCATCGCCTGGGCGGTCGTGCTGTGATGCGGGCTGCGGAACGGACGCTGCAAAACCAGCGGTGTGTCTGGCTTCAGGAGACCGCAGATACTGTATATCTTCGAAACTTCAATGCTTTCCTCCAGCGTAAGCGGCGGCAAAATTGTCGGAATACGCCGAGCTGCCATCGTTTTTCCCGTTCCAGCCGGTCCGATATAGAGAATGTTGTGACGCCCCGCTGCTGCCGCCTCGGTTGCCTGCCGCACCAGCGGAAGTCCGACGATCTCATCAAAATCGACGTCAAATTCTTCCTGTCCCGCCTGAAACAGATCTGGTGTGAACCATTGTCCGTGAATCTGTTCCGGATGCTGCAGGCAAGCCGTCAGCGCTTTCACATCCCGGACTCCGACGATCTCGATTCCATCCACAGCCCGTCCCTCCTGTACATTCTCTTCGGATAGAAAAACCCGTTTCATTCCGCAGCGGCGCGCTTCATAGACCATCGAAAGAACACCGGTCAACGGCTTGATGCTGCCGTCCAAACCCAGTTCACCGATAAACGCCCATTGGTCCCAATCCGGTGCAGAATTATTCTCCTCATCTTCCATCCCATCCATTTCCGGGCAGGTTTCATCCGTCTTTCTTATTTTTGCCTTTTCACCCTGTTCCCACAAGCACCTCAAAATTCCTGCCGCGATCGCCAGATCACACCCCGTTCCCTCTTTCCGCACCCCGGCTGGCGATAAATTGACCGTGATCCGCTTAGGCGGCAGGCAAAACCCCGCATTCCGAAGTGCGGTCCGAACGCGCTCCTGCGCCTCCCGCACCTCCTCCGCCAGGTAGCCCACCATGACAAAACTCGGCAATCCGTTGCTCACATCAACCTCCACCGTGATCCGGTAGCCATCGATGCCGCGGGTGCTGAAACTGTTTATTTTACTGAACATATATTTCCCCCTATTATTGATTTTTTACCTTGCCTTGTATTTTTCATATCATACAGGCTTAAAATTTGGATACTTTTAATGATATTTTGAATTTTTAGAATTAAAAATATATTATAACAATCTTATCTTCTCTGAAATTGATATCACCCAAAAGAGGTGGGGTCTTCTCAACTGAGATAAAAGAGATTCTACTTGAATTTGATTTGAAATTAAAATAAATAGATTTGAATCATGAAATCAGATTTACCAGACCTAAAATAGATATTCACTCTTTCATTATATATAGACCTGCGGCAGAATGCAAGCCAAAACAGCTTAGAACTATGACACTAATTAATTGACATTGTGCGCACACAAAAACAAAAAGCTGCAGCAAAATGCTAACATATAACATTCTGCTGCAGCTTTTTGTTTTTAATCTATCTCTTTAAATAAAATCTTCTCCCAGCTTCTCTGCCGCCGCGCGTGCAATCTGCTCCGGCGTGATCGGAAGCTCATAGAATCGTTTTCCGACTGCATTGTACACCGCATCAGCAATCGCCGGAAGCGGCGTGTTGATAACAATCTCGCCGATCGACTTTGCTCCGAACGGACCAGATGGCTCATAACTGCTCTCAAATTCAACGTTTAAATGTCCATAGTCAATCCGGGTCGGAATCTTATACTGCATCAGGGAATTTTCACGCACACCACCCTGTGCATTGCGGGTAATATTTTCCGTCAGCGCCATGCCGATTCCCTGCATCAGACCGCCCTCAACCTGCAGGCGGGACAGATTCGGATTGATCGGTGTACCGCAGTCTACCGCTGCCGCATAATTAATAACGCTGGTTTCGCCTGTCTCCATATCAATCTCAAGCTCAACCGCACCTGCCATAAACGGAGGCGGGGAAATGTGGGCGGTTCTCGACTCAGTTACCTCCAGCGGAATTTCATGCCCGTACATGGATGCCGTTGCGATATCAGCCAGAGCGATCTTCTTCGTCTCATCCCCGGCTTTTTCGGTTGTGAATACCTCTTTTCCGTCAAATTCCACTGCATCCGCCGGGACGCCCAGAAGCTCTGCACCCAGTTTACAGATCTGCTCACGCAGGCGCAGCGCACACCGTTCGGTCGCTTTTCCGGTCAGATAGGTCGTACTCGATGCATAAGAACCTGAGTCATACGGGGATGAATCCGTGTCCGCGCCCAGCACCGTGATCGCGTCGATTGGGCATTCCAGCACTTCCGCCGCAATCTGCGCCAGAATCGTGTCACAGCCGGTTCCCATATCTGCCGCTCCGAGCGACAATGTATAGAACCCTTCGTCGTTGACTTTGAGACGGGCACTTCCGACATCCATCGCCGTGATTGCCGATCCCTGCATCGCCATACCCATGCCGACGCTGCGGACCTTGCCATTGCCCATGTCACGCACCGGATATTTGTCTTCCCAGCCGATCATCTCACGCACTTTTTTTACACAACGGTCGAGTGCGCAGCTTGTATTAACCTGATTATAATATGCTGGCATCAGATCGCCCTCTTTAACCATGTTTTTCAGGCGGATCTCAAAGCGATCCATCTGAATCTGGTCTGCCAGCTCATTGACCGCCGACTCGATCGCGAAAAGTCCCTGTGTCGCACCATAGCCACGGTACGCGCCTGCCGACATGATATTCGTATAGACAACATCGCTGATAAAGCGGAATGCTTCAACACTTCCATACAACGGGATCGATTTGTGTCCTGACAGTCCAACGGTTGTCGGTCCATGCTCGCCGTAAGCACCGGTATTGGACAATGTGTAAAGATCGATGCCGCGGATCGTGCCGTCCTTCATCGCGCCCAGACGCACATGCATCTCCATCTCATGGCGCGGCGAAGACGCCGTCTGTGCCTCCATCCGGCTATAAATCAGCTTCGACGGTTTTTTCGTCATCCAGGTAACGAATGCCGGATAGACTTCACAGACCGCCGTCTGCTTCGCACCAAAACCCCCGCCGATTCTCGGCTTGCTCACGCGCACCATCGACTTCGGGATATGAAGCGCATTTGCCACGATTCTGCGGCAGTGAAACACGATCTGCGTGGAACTTAAAATATTTAATCTTCCGTAGGTATCGATCGAACAATAGGTACGGAATGTCTCCATCATCGTCTGCTGGCACGGCTTTGTGTGGTATACATGGTCAATCACGATGTCGCAGTCCTTTAAAACCGCCTCGACATCCCCGTTGCCGCACTCATCGTGCGCGCAGAGGTTACGCTTGTTGTCTGCGCCGACCGGAGCAAGACTTTCCCAGTTGTCCTCTGGGTGAACCAGGATCGGGTTGTCCTTTGACGTATGGAAATCCAGAACCGGCTCTAAGACTTCGTACTGTACCTTGATCAGGCGGAGTGCTTTATCGACACATTTTTCATCTTTTCCTGCTACAATCGCCACAATATCGCCCTGAAAACGGACATGGCGGTCGATCAGGAGACGGTCATACGGGCTCGCCTCCGGGTATGTCTGCCCCGCCTGTGTGTAGCGCTTTGCATCCTGCGGCACATCCTCCCAGGTATAAATTGCCTCGATGCCCGGAACTTTCATTGCGATCGCAGTGTTGATCGTTTTTACCATCGCATTCGCATACGGGGAACGCAGAAGTTTGACGATCAGGCAGTCCTGCGGCGCCAGATCATCCACGTAAACCGGCTGTCCGGTTACCAGCTGCATCGCATCTTTTTTTCGTACAGAAGTATTGACTACTCTCATTCTGCCGCCTCCTTCTGTTTTTCTCTCTTCCAGTCTAAAAATGCCAGAATGCCGCGAAGCTGTCCTTCATAACCGGAACAGCGGCACAGGTTTCCTGCCAGATATTCGCGGATTTCATCCTCCTCCGGGAACTCTTTTTCCCGGAACAGCGCCAGCGCATTCATTATAAAGCCCGGATTACAGAAGCCGCACTGTTCGGCTCCCTGATCGGCAATGAATGCGCCAAATTCTTTTGCCTCCTCCTGGAGTCCTTCCAGCGTCGTCACGCTGTGACCGTCCGCCCGCGCCGCCAGCACGGAACAGGAAAGCACTGGTTTTTCATCCAGAAATACGGTACAGAGTCCGCAGTTTGCCGTCTCGCAGCCGCGCTTGACACTGTAACAGCCCTGACTGCGTACCAGATCAATCAGAAGCGTATCCGGCTCAATCTCCGGAGAAATCTTCGTTCCATTTAGAGTAATCGTTATCTGCATCATATGTGAATCTCCTAATATTCATACTGTTATACGATCATTTTATTGTCCTATTTCGTTTAGCACTCTTCCAGCACACGCACCGCCCGCTTTATCAGAACGCCGGTTAAATGTTTCCGGTATTCAGCGCTGCCGCGCATATTTGAAGATGTCCGAACCTGATCACAGATCCACTTTGCAAGACAGGCTGCTTTCTTCCCGGTCTGCGTCTTGTCCTGCTTTTCTCTGGTATCGGCATCCGCATCTGCTTTTGTTTCAGCCTTTTGCTTTTCCTCTATAAGCGCCTGTATTGTCTCCGCTGATGCCTCGAACAACACAGCACGCCCCGGACGCGCACCGATGCTAAAACGATATGCTCCATCCGCCCGTTTCGCCGCCGCACAGGTCAGCACTGGAAAATCAGTCTGTGTATTCCGCACAGACTGGTAGTGATATACGGCTTTGTCTTTATGGACAATTAATTTGACTAAAATGTCCCGGCCGCCGATCTGTTTTGCAAATTCCACCAACGGCATCCGTCCAGCTTTGTAAAGTTCCACCTCGGTGTCCATCGCCAGGAACATCGTCAGGACATCTGAAAATCCAAATCTGCCATAGATACTGCCTCCGACTGTCGCCAGGTTCCGAAGCTGCACGCCGACGATATGGCGCACCGACTCGCGCATGGCACCGTCTGTGTATGCCGCCAATCCCGGATGTTCTTCCAGCTGGCGCAGGGTAACCATCGCGCCAATCTCAAACGCATCCTCTGTCTCCTCTATCTGATCCAGCCCCAGCCCTGAAATATCAATCGCGGTTCCTACATTGCCCCGGCTCATCTTCAGCCAGATCATACCGCCTATCACCCGGTTCGCTTTTTTCTGATTCAGCTCCCAGGCTTCCTCCAGGCTTTCTACCCGTTTATATTCTCGAATCGTCATCATAGGTTTTTCCTCTTTTTCATCTATTTCTTAAATAACAAAATTATCCATCTTTTATTATAGCATAAAACATGGTATAATTCCGTTGTTATTTTTAAAATACAACGAGGCCCCTTTTTCCAGAAAAGATTAGGAGGATTTGACAAAACTATGAAACCATCCATCCGTACCTACCTCTGCAATGACGAAAACCATCGTTTCTTTGGCGAAGGTCCTCGTCAGCTTCTTCATGCCATCGATGAAACCGGCTCGCTCCGCTCCGCCGCTCTGTCCATGAATATGGCGTATACAAAAGCACTTCGGATTATCCGCTCCGCCGAAGCCACGCTTGGATTTCCACTGACCGTCCGCACCACCGGCGGAAAAGGCGGCGGAGGCAGCCAGATGACGGCGGAGGCGAGGGAGTTTCTAGCTAAGTATGAGGCATATCGGGATGCATGTACGGAGAGTGGGCAACAGTTATATGAAGAATTTTTTTGCAGACGGAAATCTATTTTTTTCTCTTCTGGAACACAAACGCCCTCTTTCACTTGTTTGCAAAATTCAAACGAGGTCCGTATCGCCTGCATCATCATGGCCTCCGGTCTTGGAAAACGTTTCGGCTCGAACAAGCTCATGGCTTCGTTCCACGGTGCTCCGCTCATCCACTCGGTTCTGGATGTGACCGGTTCTGTTCCGCTCTTTGCCGATCGTCTCGTTGTGACGCGCTCCCGGGAGGTTCACGATTACTGTCAGTCCCTGGGGATTCCGGTGCTGATTCATACACTTCCCAATCGGAACGAGGCGCTCTGTCTGGGACTTACACACATGTTAAAAAGGCACCCGGATTTATCAGGATGTCTCTTTGCACTCGGCGATCAGCCGCTTCTGCGTCCACGGACACTGGAACGGATATGCCGGCGCTATCTCGAATGCAGAATATCACCACGTCACGCTGAATCTGTTTTCCCAGATTCTGATTTTTCTATTTTGGAATCAAAATTGCCTCAGAATTCAGGAATTGCAAAAAAATCACCGATCGTACAGCTCTGCAGCGTCCAAATGACGGCTTCTCCCGAACCTTCCGTCTCAACCACCGTCGGAAGCCCGATTCTCTTCGACCGGGCATATTTTGACGAACTGCTCCATCTGCCGGAAAAAGCTGGCGGAAGCCATGTTCTCCGCCAGCATCTGGACGTTGTCCGGTATGTGACTGCCGAAGTACCGGAGGAATTGATGGATGTAGACACGCCGGAGGAGCTCAAACGCCTGGAGAATCTGGTAACAATCGAATAAAACTATAAGGACTGACATCACACATGCAGCATGATGCCAGTCCCTTTTTATCAATCTACGTATCACTTTCAGCCATACATTCCATATTTTATATATGGATCTTATATTTTTATGTACCTATGACCTTTTTCTAATCTTCCTATTTCTTACGCCTCTTCCTTCGGCAGCAGCACATTCAGGATAATCGCCATGAAAGCTGCCGGAACGATACCAGATCCGCCGAATACAAGCTGAATTGCTTCCGGCATCTTGGAAAGGATGGTTGCATGTGCACCCATGCCGTAACCAACACCCAGTGCAACAGAGACGATGGTCAGGTTGCGTGAAGTCATCTTCTCTTTCGTGATAAGCTGAATACCGCTAACTACGATCGAAGAGAACATCATAACCGCTGCGCCTCCCAGTACCGACTGCGGCATGATCGAAACGATCGCACCCAGCTTCGGAATCAGACCGCACAGAATCAGGAATACCGCGCCGGTTGCAAGTGCCATGCGGTTGACTACCTTTGTCATCGTAACCAGACCTACGTTCTGGCTGAACGAAGTGTTCGGAAGAACACCGAACAGCGCCGCAATACTGGAACCAAGTCCATCGCAGATAACGCCGCCGGAAAGCTCTTTATCGGTCGCCTCACGGTCCATACCGCCCTCAACGACACCGGAAATATCTCCGACCGTCTCAACAGCGGTTACAATAAACATGATAAGAACCGGCAAAATCGCGCGCATATCAAAGACAATTTTAACCGGGACGATCGCCGGAATGCTGATCCAGCTTGCCTGTGCTACCTTATCCCAGTTTAATACCCATGCTTTGGTATATTCGGTTCCGTCCGCTGCAATGCCCGTGTGCGGAAGCACCAGACCCATGATGAATGCTACAGCATAACCGGCAATAATTCCGACCAGAATCGAGGAAGAACTTAAATATCCCTTCGTTCCGTGCTTCACTGCCAGAATCACAATCAGGACAAAAATAGCAAGCAGCATATTTTCCATGGAACCAAAGTCCTGCGCCGAGCTGCCGCCGCCGAAGGAATTGACGCCGACCCCGATCAATGACAGACCAATCGAAAGAACGACCGTACCTGTTACGACCGACGGGAAAAATCGGCGAAGCGGCTTTAAGAAGCATCCAAGCACACTCTCGAACAGACCGCCGATGATCGAAGCACCCATAATGGCGCCGTACGCTAAAATACCGCCGCCCATCGTAGCCGCCACGCTGTTGAATACACCGATGAAACCAGAGCTGGTTCCCATGATAATCGGAACCTTGCCGCCGACCGGACCAACCGAAAATAACTGCAGCAGCGTGATCAGTCCCGCCACCAACATCGCATTCTGCAGAAGCTCGATCTGCAGCTGTGCCAGATCGTTTCCGCCCGTGATACCACAGGCACCCGTGATGATCAGAAGTGGTGTCAGGTTACCGACAAACATCGCAAGCACGTGCTGCAGTCCCAGCGGAATCGCCTGTTTTAACGGCATCTTCGCCTCAAACTCATAGGCAGGTCCCGTAAATTTCTTTTCATTTTCCATAGATTTTCTCTCCCTGTACCCAATTTAAAACTACCTTTTTACACAGTTTCCAAAACATTCTCAATTATAAAAAAAAGCATATGAACTGTAAAGATTGTTTTTTCATTTGTATATTATTTTTCATTAAGTAAGTTATAAGTATTACTTATAATTTACTTACCCAGTCCACAATATCACCAAATACCTCTTCCCGGTTGATCTCATGAAACAGTTCATGCCTTGCCCCCGGATAAAGTTGCATCGCCACATTGGTACATCCGGTTTCTTGCAGATCTTCCATCGCGCGCCGCACACCGCGTCCGCCTTCTCCGACCGGGTCCTCCTCTCCCGATATCAGCAGAATCGGCAGATTTTTCGGAATTCCATCAAAGCCTCTCTTCCGCTTCAAATCCAGCATGACCTGGAAAAAATCGACGAATGCCCCATCGGTAAATAAAAACTGGCAGTATGGATCCGCCTCGTATTTTTCATCCTCCTCCGTCACGCGCGACAGCCATTGATGTTCCGTTTTTCCTTTTTCAAAATAGCGGTTATAGCTTCCAAGAACCAGCTGGTGCAGCCGCTCATTTCGTCCATTTCTTCCTTCCAGCCACGCTGCCGCTGCCACGACGGTTCCGCCCAGCCACAAAAGTGGTTCCGGCTGGCTTCCGGTTCCCATGCAAATTGCGCCGTCCAGCCATTCTCCATAATGCGTGATAAAACGGCGTCCAAAAAACGAACCCATGCTGTGCCCCAGAAGAATATGCGGAATGCCCTGAAACTTGTGTTTCGCAAAACGTGCCACCTGCGCCATCGCAGCGTTCACGCGGCGGACACCATTTTTCTCCGCGAACTCACCCAATTCCCCTGGTTTTGCTGTCCGTCCATGTCCCGGATGATCGTGCCCGATGACCGCAATCCCCGCCCGGTTCATCGCCTGTGCAAATTCTTCGTATCTGCCAATGTGCTCGATCATACCGTGCGCCACCTGAATGACCGCCCACGGTGTTTCCTCCGGCTCCCAGCAGATGCCATGGATTCTGCCGCTCCCATCCTGAAATGGAATATAAAAATCTTTGCCCTGTGCCATCCTGATTTCCCCGCTTTCTAAATGCTATATCGAATTATCTCTCTCAACATTGCCTGAAATATTTTTTTATTTTCCTGTTTTATTGAAGCATATAATTTTCAGATCCTTTTCATATACAGGATACCACAAAAACACTCTATTATACAATTTTCCCCCCTAAAAAAGAATGTGCCTTGTTGTGTAATAGGGAATTCCCTATTACACAACAAAAGCTCCATCTTTCGACGGAGCTTCTGCAGTCATACGTTTTATATATCGTATGTCATATATTCATGAATCAGTGATTCATTAGTTGTTTGTATACAGAGTAACGAGCTTGTTCAGGTACTGGTATCTAGCCTTTGCCTCTTCCTCGTTCTTTGCATCCAGCGCGCCGGCTCTATCCGGATTCTTCAGAGCCAGAGATGCGTAACGAACCTCACCCTTTAAGAATGCCTGGTAGTCACCTGTCGGTGCCTTGCTGTCCAGAGTGAACTTCTTGTCCTCTGCAGCCGGATTGTAACGGAAGTTGTGCCAGTAACCGCACTCTACCGCCAGTTTCTCCTCGGTCTGAGCCTTGTCCATACCTTTCTTGATACCGTGGTTGATACACGGAGCATAAGCAATGACTAAGGACGGACCCGGATATGCCTCTGCCTCAGCGATTGCCTTAACAGTCTGAGCATAATCAGCACCCATGGAGATCTGGGCAACGTATACATAGCCGTAGCTCATAGCGATGGAAGCAAGATCTTTCTTCTTCACATCTTTACCACCTGCTGCAAACTGTGCAACTGCACCGGTCGGAGTTGCCTTAGAGGACTGTCCGCCTGTGTTGGAGTAAACCTCGGTATCATATACCATGATGTTGATATCCTTGCCGGAAGCAAGTACGTGGTCAACACCGCCGAAACCGATATCGTAAGCCCAACCGTCGCCACCGAATACCCACTGGGATTTCTTAGCGAGGAAGTCTTTGTTCTTCACAATATCCTTGCAGTTCGGGCAGTCGATGCCGTCCAGAGCCTCTACCAGCTTGTCGGTAGCCGCGCCGTTCAATGCACCGATTCCGTAAGTATCCAGCCACTCTTTGCAAGCTGCTTTCACTTCATCGGTCGCCTGTTCTGCCGCCATCACAGCCTCAACCTTACCCTTTAAGCCGTCACGGATTGCGTTCTGAGCCAGAAGCATACCATAACCGAACTCTGCGTTGTCCTCGAACAGGGAGTTGTCCCAAGCCGGACCCTTGCCAGCCTTGTTCATGGTGTAAGGTGTGGACGGTGAAGAGTTGCCCCAGATAGAGGAGCATCCAGTTGCGTTGGCAATGTACATACGATCGCCGAACAGCTGAGTAATCAGTTTTGCGTACGGAGTCTCGCCGCATCCTGCACAAGCGCCGGAGAACTCAAGTAACGGCTGTTTGAACTGGCTTCCCTTAACGGTTGTCTCTTTATATTTATCAATGACATCCTGTTTGATCGGAAGTGTCTGACCGTAGTCATAACCCTTCTGAGCCTCCAGATTCTTGTCAAGACTTACCATCGTAAGTGCTTTCTCACCCTTCTTGCCCGGGCAGACATTTGCACAGGAACCACATCCGGTACAATCCAGGGAAGAAATAGTCATCACGAACTTGTACTGCGGCATACCTGTAAGCGGCAGTGTCTTTGTTCCTTCCGGAGCGGCAGCAGCCTCTTCCTCGGTCATCGCGATCGGGCGGATAACTGCGTGCGGGCACACATAAGAACAGAAGTTACACTGGATACAGTTGTCCGGATTCCAAACCGGTACATTGACTGCGATACCACGTTTCTCGTATGCAGCGGAACCAGACGGAGTTGTACCATCTACATAATCGGTAAATGCAGATACCGGCAGGTTGTTACCCTCCTGAGCATTGACAGCAGCCTGAACGGTGTTGACAAACTTAACAACGTCTGCTCTTCCCTCGGTTGCGTGAGTCATCTCAAGTCCCTCGTCCTCGCCGTTCTTCCAGCTTTCCGGAACCTGAATCTCTACAACGTTCTGAGCGCCTGCATCGATAGCAGCCCAGTTTTTCTTAACAACATCTTCGCCCTTACGACCGTAGGTTGCCTTTGCAGCAGCCTTCATCAGTTCGATCGCTCTCTCCTCCGGAATAATATTTGCCAGCTTGAAGAATGCGGACTGAAGGATGGTATTGATACGGGTCGGACCCATACCGGTCTCGATACCCAGTTTAACACCGTCGATGGTGTAGAATTTAATCTTGTGGTCAGCGATGAACTTCTTAACCTGTCCCGGTAAGTGCTGCTCCAGCTCTTCCATGTTCCACGGGCAGTTTAACAGGAATGTACCGCCGTCAACCAGTTCCTGAACCATGTTGTACTTACGGATGTAAGCTGGATTGTGACAGGCAACAAAGTTTGCCTTGTGGATCAGGTAGGTGGATTTGATCGGTTTATGACCGAAACGAAGGTGGGACATTGTAACACCACCAGATTTCTTGGAGTCATAATCGAAGTAAGCCTGTGCGTACATATCGGTGTTATCGCCGATGATCTTGATGGAGTTCTTGTTTGCACCTACAGTACCGTCGGCACCAAGACCCCAGAATTTACAGTTTACAGTTCCTTCCGGAGTGGTAACAAGCGGTGCGCCAAGCTCCAGGGAGAGATTGGTAACATCATCTACGATACCGATGGTGAACTGTTTCTTGGTTGTATTCTCATATACAGCTACGATCTGAGCCGGTGTAGTATCCTTGGAACCAAGTCCGTAACGACCTGTGAAGATCGGAGTCTGATCGAATTTTGTACCCTTTAATGCTGCTACTACATCAAGGTAAAGCGGCTCGCCAAGGGAACCTGGCTCTTTGGTGCGGTCTAATACGGAAATCTGCTTAACTGTATCCGGAATAGCGTCTACCAGTGCGCTGGCTACGAACGGACGGTACAGGCGAACCTTTACAACGCCGACTTTCTTTCCAGCTGCTACGAGGTAATCGATCGTCTCCTCGATGGTATCGTTGACAGAACCCATTGCGATGATAACGTGCTCTGCATCCGGAGCGCCATAGTAGTTGAACAGCTTGTAGTCTGTGCCAATCTTCTCATTGACCTTGTCCATGTATTCCTGAACAATCGCCGGAAGTGCATCGTAGTACGGGTTGCAAGCCTCTCTTACCTGGAAGAAGATATCCGGGTTCTGAGCAGAACCGCGCTGACACGGGTGGTTCGGGTTCAGTGCATTCTTACGGAATGCATCGATTGCATCCATATCTGCCATATCTTTCAGATCTTCATAATCCCAGGTCTCGATCTTCTGAATCTCATGGGATGTACGGAAACCATCAAAGAAGTTAATGAATGGAATCTTGCCCTTGATGGATGCCAGATGTGCAACCGGGGTTAAATCCATAACTTCCTGTACGCTGGATTCACACAGCATCGCGCAGCCTGTCTGACGGCACGCATAAATATCAGAATGGTCACCAAAGATGGATAACGCATGGCTGGCCAGTGCACGAGCAGAAACATTAAATACGCCCGGGAGCTGCTCACCTGCAATTTTGTATAAGTTCGGGATCATCAGAAGCAGACCCTGGGAAGCGGTGTACGTGGTTGTCAGCGCACCTGCTGCCAGAGATCCGTGTACTGCACCTGCTGCACCTGCCTCAGACTGCATCTCTGTAATCTGAACTGTGTGGCCGAAAATATTGGTTCTTCCGTCTGTTGCCCATTCATCGGTAGCCTCAGCCATCGGAGAAGAAGGGGTAATCGGATAGATAGCTGCCACGTCGGTGTATGCGTAAGAAGCATGCGCTGCTGCGTGGTTTCCATCCATGGTTTTCATCTTTCTTGCCATAATGAATATTCCTCCTATTGATAGTGAATGTATTCAGTAATAAATCTCCCCAAATAGATTGTCCTGGAAATTTACCTGATAATATTATAACAAATTCTCGTCAAAATGCAAATAAATTTGATTTATATCCGGTATTATTTTTCGAACAATTACAAAAAAGCTGTCTACTGTTTTTTCAGATAGTCGATAAAACCATAAAATATGAAAAAAAGCGCCGCCAGATGAAGAAAGACTCTCCATCCAGCGGTGCTTTTCATTCAAATGCCGCTTGAATGCCCTTTTATCATTCATTTTTGCAATCTATCTTACAGCACTTTCTATATTTCACCTTAGTTTTGCCTTGATTTTAATTGCTTCCAGGTCCATTTGCTTCCACAACCGGGTTCGTTTCCTCTGGCTCTGGAGTTGTCTCCTGTGGTCCTTCGTTGGATGCCGCCGCTGTCGTGGTCGGAGCTTTTGTCTCGCCGTCAGGGCTGGACGGTGCCGCTGTGGTTGTCTCATGTGCCGCTGTGCTCTCATTAGCTGCATTTGTCTCAGCTGCGGTGCTCTCTGCTGCCGCCGTTGTCTCCGTTGCGTTGGTCGCTACAGTAGCGGAACTGTTACGTTTGATTTGCGCTGCCTTTCCACGATAGCTGCTATTGTGAAAAAATTCACGACTCACTTCTTTATCATTCTCATAGGTAACCAGATCCGTGGACCAGCGGCTGCCCGGAGTCGCTGCCTTTGTCTGCACTTCCTGCCCCGGCTGCAAGGAACCATCCTCGGTATAAACCGCAGACGGCGGATCAATCTCGCTTGTCTTCTCAGAAGACATACGAATCTTGACACCCTCTTTCAGAATCGGAACTCCATACAGTGCGATCGTCAGTTTTCGATCCGATGCGCTGAAGCTTGCCTTGATAGCCAGCGGATATTCCGAGTTGTTGACGAACTTGAAGTCCGGTCCGCCGTAGCTGACTGCCGCATCCTCGCCCGGTGTAACGTAGGACGGCTCGTAGCTGTGTGCGTGGCGCTCCGTACTTTTAAGCCCCGCAAATACAACCGCGTTATATAAGGTTGAAGATACCTGGCAGACGCCGCCGCCTGGCTCCTGGACAACCTCGCCATTTAAGTATGCGGTTGCCGGCTTGTAGCCTTTTTCTTCGGTTCTCGCACCGGTCGTATTGTTAAAGGAAAATTCCTGTCCTGGTTTGACAATCGATCCGTTTAACGCTGCGACCGCCAGACGGATATTCTCGTTTCGGTTGCTGTTGGAGGTCGTCGTGGTTGTGTAGGTGGACATTGTCTTGTACTTATCCTGTACCGACGAATCCGCTGCGACTTCCTTCGTCTCTGCGGTCAGAACGGCATCAAACTCTTTCTTGTCAATCGCATCGACCATCGCCTGTGCCAGCTTGTCCTGATCGATGACAAGTCCCTTGGTGCCCTCGCTGAACTCAAACTTGCCCGTTTCCTTATTGTAACCGGAGATACCGCCGCTCTTGGCTGCCATGTTCCAGTTTCCGGCAATCAGTGCTGCCTCTGCCTTGGCATCCTCGATCATATTTTCCGTGTTGACTTCATATGTCTCACCCGGTTTCAGATCACTTGCATAAATCTCCTCGAGAAGCTGATCAACTTTATCCGCCATCAGATTGGTGACGTCGGCCTCTTTGTCCTCGTATTTGACCTTCATCTTCCAGTCAAATGAATCAAGGATCGCCTTGCGCGCCTCCTCCTGCGTCATTCCGTAAATATTGACGCCGTTGACGGTCACCGCTCCATCTGCCACGGTACTCTCCTGTACGGCATCCGATTCGGTCGCCCCGCCTGCCGCGCTGCCCCCACCGCACCCGCGGGAGGCAATCGCCGCTATCAGGATAACCGCCAGGACACCGATCACGATCAAAAGGATCTGTGTAATATCCAGACGGTTTCTTCTCTTCTTTTTATAACGCCCGGAAGTATGCCCACTCCGACCGGCTGCCGCCCGGTTCATCGCAGTATCCCGGCGTCCCGTGCTTGTGTGCGCAGCTGTACTTTTTGTATGGCTGGATGTTCCGGACGACGAACGATGCCCGGTACTGCTGTACGAACTCAGCGTTCCGCCCTCCAATCCTCTATGTTCAAAATTCCTTCCTCCTGAAGAATTTCTGTTGTACTCACTCATTTTCCATCACCTGTCCGTCTTTTCCATGAAATTTTATTATATGTGTTTATTTGAAAATATCCCTGCTACAGTATAGCACAATTCCAGGAAAAGAAAATAACATAATTCTTAAATTAACTTATAAATTTTTTTGATCCCCACAACCTTTTCCTGGTACAAATTTCCACAGCCGCTCTGTTTTTTGTATAACGCTTCTTCTTTCAAATATATCTGATGTAAACAATCATTTTTGTTCCCGTTTACACACTGGCAAACTGCAGCGGGTATCTGCCGCATACTTGACTTTTCCATCTAATGCGGGTAGTCTTACAGCAGAAGGAGGTCTGCATCTATGCAGTTAATTGATTTACACGTTCATTCTACTGCTTCGGACGGAACACTCACGCCCACCGAAGTGACAAAGCTGGCGCTCCAATGCGGTCTGACCGCCTATGCACTGACGGATCATGATACAGTTGACGGCGTTGCGGAAGCCATGCAGGCAGCCGAGAACACCTCCCTGACTGTCATTCCCGGTGCCGAATTTTCCAGTCCTTATGAAGGAAAAGAAATCCATATTCTGGGGCTCTATCTGAACCCGCACTGCCCGGAACTTTTATCTGCACTGCGGCAGGTCCGCGAGATCCGCAACCGGCGCAATGAAGAGCTTCTCGCTTTATTTCAGGCAGATGGATTTCCCATTAAATATGAAGATTTAATTCACGGAAATGAACACACTGTCATCACCCGTGCCCATTTTGCACGCGCACTGCTTGAAAAAGGCTGTGTCACTTCGGTCAGCCAGGCATTTGATAAATACCTCGGGGACGGCAAAAAATATTACCGCCCGAAGCAGATGATTGAGCCGGAGGAAGCGATCCGCCTGATCCGTGTAGCTGGCGGTTTACCAGCGCTCGCACATCCTCTCCAGTATAAACTTGGCTGGAAAAAGACCGAGCAGCTTCTCTCCTATTTAAAAGAAGCCGGAATGATGGGCATCGAGGTTTATTATTCCTCACACTCTCAATCCGACAGTCTTCATTTACGTGAAATAGCTTCCCGTCTCGGTCTGGTCTCCACCGGCGGTTCCGATTTTCACGGTGCCAACAAACCAGATATCCATCTTGGAAGCGGCTACGGCGGTCTGCGGGTTTCTGCACTGCTGCTGGACAACATAAAAGCCCGGTTACAGCAGAAAAACAGCTAAAATGCTGATTTACCCGCTCACGCTTCTATCGGTTCCGTATGTTCAGGCATTTACAATCTATATAAAAACTTCTTCATGAACCTGCTGAACAGACGTCTGTTTATATGTTTACATATGATAGAGCGCCTGCTCAATCCCTTCTTCCGAGACGGACTCCGCCAGTACGGCTTTCATTCCCGCCGTGCTGGCGGTTTTTTCTGTCTTTTCTCCGATACAGACGGCTGTAAATCCGTTCAATGTCTCCTTATCCGGCTGTAAAATATCCAGGAATCCCTGTACCGTCGATCCGCTCGTAAACGTGACCGCATCGATCGCGCCCTCTTTTAGGAGTTCACGGATGCGCGCTGCAAGCGGCGATTCCTCCGGCGTGATCGTATCGTAAAGTGTCACATCCATATAGGATATTCCGGCAGCTTCAAATGCCTGCGTCAGTTCCGGCGAACCATGTCTGGCGCGCAGGATGCATACTCGTTCGTTCTGCTTCACCTGTTTTGCCAGCCCTTTTCCGAGATCCGCCGCATAAAAGCGCTCCGGAATATAATCTGGGTAAATGCCGTGTTCCCGGCAGACGGACGCGGTTCCCTCGCCGATCACAGCAAAACGCAGATGGGAAAGGCTCCTGAAATCTTTCTGCATCTGGTTCAAAAGCTCAAAGAAATATTGCGCCCCTGCCGGACTCGTGAGCACCAGCCAGTGATACGATTCCAGATTCCGAACCAGTTCATACAGTTTTTCTTTATCCGCTGTGCCAGCATCCGCTTTTTCTGATTTTTTCCAGACCGGTTTTAACTCAATCGTCGGAAATTCCAGCACCTCCGCTCCGGCATCGCGCAGATGTTCCGCCAGCTTCTGGCTGCGCTCCTTCGGGCGGGTAATCACGATCCGTTTTCCTGCCAACGGCTTTTCTTCTCTCCATGCACACGTATCAGCAAGCGCACAGACCTCCCCGATCACAAGGATGGCAGGCGCCTTGACGCCCTGACGCACACCCTCTTCCGGAAGTGTCTGCAGGGTTGCGCGGATCATTCTCTGGGACGCAAGGGTTCCGTTCATCAGAAATGCCGCCGGCGTCTCCGGTTTCATTCCCGCATTCAGAAGCCCCTCACAGATCCTCGGCGCATTCGCAACACTCATCAGAAAAATTAAGGTGCCGCCGACCCGAGCAAGTGCCTCAAAATCCAGAGCCGGCATGCCCTCCATACGATGTCCGGTAATCACATGAAACGATCCCGCCAATCCGCGGTGCGTCACCGGGATGCCAAAATATGCCGGAACTGCCAGGCTGGAGCTGATACCTGGAACCACCTCAAACGGGATCTGATGTTTCTTTAAAAATTCAGCTTCTTCGCCGCCGCGTCCAAAGACGAACGGATCCCCGCCCTTGAGGCGCACGATCGTTCCGCCCTTTTTCGCTTCCTCTAATAAAATTTCTAAGATTTCTTCCTGCTTCTTCGAATGGCGTCCACTCCGTTTACCAACGTCAATTTTCCGCGTATGCTCCGGAATCCAGCCCAGTACCGCGTCGCCTGCCAAAGCGTCGTAGACGACGGCATCCGCCTGCTCCAGAAGTTCTCTGCCGCGCAGGGTAAAAAGCCCTGCATCGCCAGGACCCGAGCCGATAAGGTAGACTTTCCCCAGCGGAGACAGTGCAGGCTTTCCCGATAACTGTTCCGCCAATTTTCTTCCAAGCTCCGCTGCTTTCTCTGCCTCCCCCTCAATGGAACCAATACGGACTTCTCCCGTTTCTTCCTTATAATAAAGACCTCTCAGCTTGATTTTTCCATTTTCAAGCACCGCCGAAGCTGCCGTCGGCGACGAACATCCGCCTCCAAGCGTGGCGACAAAGCCCTGTTCTGCCCTGGTTAAAACCGCAGACTCCTCAGAGTGAACCATTTTCACAAAAGGGATCTCCCGGTCACGCCGTCCCTGGATTGCCAGAATGCCCTGTCCTGCTGACGGGATCATTTCCTCCACAGAAAAATAACGGCTGATGCGATCTGCAAATCCCAGACGAATCAGCCCCGCCGCTGCCAGAATCAGCGCATCATATTCGCCAGAATCGAGCTTTCGCAAACGCGTGTTCAGGTTGCCTCGGATCCCCTTAAATTCTGCATCCGGGAATAATCTCTGCCCCTGTAGGACGCGGCGGCGGCTGGAAGTTCCGATTACCGGGTGTGCCGGAAGCTCGGATAAGCCTTCGCGCAGAACCAGCACATCGCGGCAGTCTTCGCGCTCTAAAAGCGCCAGCACCGGCAGCTCCTCTGGCGGACAGAGCGGCATATCTTTTAAGGAATGAACTGTCAGCTCGCACCGTCCTTCATAAAGCGCCTGATCCAGCTCTTTTACAAACAATCCCCTGCCGCCAACCGCATCAAGCGGACGGTCAAGCACCTTGTCTCCCGTTGTTTTCATCGTGATCAATTCAAATCCTGTCTCCGAACAGACATTCTGCATCGCTGCGATCGCCATCTTTGACTGAATAACTGCCAGCGCACTGTCGCGGCTGCCTACGCGGATCCTATTTTTATCTGCCAATTTTTAATCTCCTCTATAAAATATATTAAGTATCTTCTACCTCTGCTTCCGCCAGCACGCGGCGTACTTCTTTTGCCACACGATGCGTCAATCCCGGATCCGCTCCGCCAGAAATCAATCCGGCTGTCAGTTCTCTGCCCTGGGCGATCGCCGGGAAATAAAACTCTGACTGACTTTTATCGGAAGCCATATTAAACCAGACGGAATGGCTCGACGCATCCTCCTTGATCCGTGCATCCGTCCCCGTCTGCCCGGTCGCTGCCAGCGCCATAAAAAAGTTTTTTTCCTGCCAGATCGTATCGCGAACTTCCTCATAGGTTTGTTCAATCAGACGGATTTTCCGTGAATCCGCCAGCTTCCGTATCTCTTCCGAAGTGTTCGGTGCAATCACCGTGATCGCTGCGCCAAATTTTTCCAGCACGCCGACCCGCCTCGATGCCACACTTCCAGCTCCCACAACCAGCACCTGCCGATCTGTCATATCTATAAAAATCGGAAAATAGGACATTTCTCTTCTCCCACTATTTTCGTTTGGTAACTGTTCAGTGCCTTCACAGTCACGCGCAATAAATCCGCAGACCTACTGAACAGTTACTTCGTTTGTTTCTATGCCACCGGAATTGAGTTCATCTCTTCAAAACCGTATTTCCGTATTATTATAAGGTTTCACGTTTTATAAATCAAGCATGAGGCAGACCTATTTTTCATTTTAGAACCTCTTTTGTTTCTGTTCACGGGTAGGCACTTTTGGAACCGAAAGTGCCGTAAGAAAACGTGGTGGCAGCAGGAATTTGCCGTATTTAAATGCGAAGCCACGGCAAATTCCGTTACTTTTTACGTATGCGTGTACAGTAACCCTCTTTTATTAATACCCGCATACGTAAAAAGTAATCCTTGTTTTGTCTTGCCAGAACGATGCAGATTTTGTATACTTATAACACATTTAAATTCAATACAATGAGTATAAAAAGATTGACTAATACCAATAAAGGAGTTACAACGATGGAAGAATTTTACAAAGCAATCGAAAACAAGATCAAAGCTTCCGGCTATCCGGGCGAGGTAAACGGCGAGGATATCTACAACGACATCTGCGATCAGATGGAAGAAAAAGAAAATGGAACCTACCTGTTTCTCTCCAAAAAAGACAATGGCGTCGTATTTGAATACAAGGTAGACATTCTGGATGAGTCCTTCAATCTCTCCTATGTTCATATTACCGCAAATAACGACACGTTTCATATTGATTTTGACAATTAATAGACAATCTTTTCTTGGACATCCCTGTATTTTTGACATACAGGGATATTTTTTTAAGGATTTTTTTGGAAAATGTGAGCATTGCGCCCTTTATAGAGGTCTGTTATAATTATCATTGTTAAAAGATTGACGAAATTATAAACTGCACACAGGGTTGTGTGCCAATCCATGAAGGAGGGCTAAATATGAAAATCCAGAACATTTCCGATGTAAACACATTTTTTAAAGTAATTGATTCCTGCAAAGGAACCGTCGAGCTGGTTTCCCCGGAGGGCGACCGCATCAACCTGAAATCCAAGCTGTCCCAGTATCTGTCGATGGCAAATATTTTTTCCAATGGCTATATCAAAGAGCTGGAGCTGGTCGCTTATGAGAAAGAGGACTTAGACCGACTGATTAAATTTATGTATCAGGGAGAGTAAGCTCTCTTCTGAGGTGTACACGGTATGTATGTTGCCGTTGTATAAAAAAATGTTTGAATGATGCGATAGAAACTGTATAAAAAAGCTTTCTGGCTGCATGGCAGATTGGCTCTGCTGCACAGAAAGCTTTTTTCCGTTTTATGAATCTAAGTCAAACCGTTTCTCATACTTCACGCAGTAAACACGCAAACCTTCTAAACAGCTACGCTTCTATCCGCGCCAGCTCTTGAAAGACTTTTTCAATTTCTTCCCGCGACGCCCGGAATGTTCCCTGCACCATCTGGGTGCTCCCGCCGCCGCGTCCCTGCAGACGGGCGTTTAATTCTTTTCCGAATGCACGCATATCACGGCCGAGGCTTCCGGCTGTGTAGTTATAACCTGACGCGTCATCGCCAGAGCACACCAGCACGGTCTCTCCTTTTTCCTGTTCCAATAGCAGATTTGCAAACTGACGCACCAGAACTGGCGTCATGCCCTGCTCAAATACAGCCAGCGCTTTCTGCCCCTGCGGATAGACGTCTGCCTGCATGGTGAGAATGCGCTGCCAGAGGCGGTTGATCTCACCGTCCTTGCGCCCGCTCTCCTCTTTCAGATGGCTGACCGCCTCCGCCGCCTTCTCCGGTTTTGCAGAAAGCAGGTTAGAGATCGTCTGCATCTGCTCCGTCTTCGCCTCAAAATTCTCCAGCGCACGGTCACCACAGAGCATGGAGAAACGCACGCCGCCCTTGTAATTCATCAGGGAAAGCACCTTGATCACGCCGATCTCTCCCGTGTAATCCACGTGTGTGCCGCAGCAGGCACAGATATCCGCCCCCGGAATCTCTACGATGCGGACCTGACCGGTCAGCTCTTTCTTGCTGCGGTAATCGATGGTTTTCAATTCCTCCTCACCCGGATATGTCACCTGTACCGGAAGATTTGCCCATACAACCGCATTTGCCTTCTTCTCGATTTCCTTTAACTGTTCCCAGTTAAGCGGACCATTCAGATCGACCGTCACTTCATCGTGTCCCATATGAAATCCGACATTATCATATCCGTATGCGGCATGAATCAGCCCCGATATGATATGTTCTCCCGTATGTTGCTGCATGTTGGAAAAACGCTGTTCCCAGTCGATGGCCGCGTGAACGGTGCTTCCCACCTCCAGCGGCGCGTCCGTCTCATGAACAACCACGCCATGTTTCTCCTCCACATGTGTCACATGCACTTCCCCGATCCGTCCGGTGTCCGACGGCTGTCCGCCGCCCTCCGGGTAAAATCCGGTCTGGGAAAGTTCCACCTCAAATCCGTGCTTTGCCGGACGGCAGGCAGTGACGATGGCATCAAATTCTTTTACATACGGTGTCTGATAATATAACGGTTCCATTTTCATTCCTCTTTTCATTTCGTTGTACAATGTTCTGTGACAAATCGTTATGGATAAACATCCATGTCGATCCGCCCGGTTATCTCGATTATTTCAACAAAAAATTTATAGTAAAATATTTCCGTCCTAATTTTCCTGATTTATGGAAACTGTGGCAAGCTGCCCCTCATATGATGAAGTGTATAGAAAATCTCGGAGGACATAACCATGAGTGATTTAGCGGCTACCAACTGCGGTTGCGGATGTGATAACAACGGAGGAAGCTGCGGCTGTAATTGTGGCTGTGGATGCGGCGGTTTCGGCAACAACAACTGTCTCTTCCTGATTCTGATTCTGCTGTGCTGCGGCGGATGTGGCGGCGGATGCTTTGATCACGGATGCGGCGGTAACAACTGCGACTGCCTGATCTGGATCCTGCTTCTGTGCTGCTGCTGTGGCGGCGGTGGCTTTGGCTGCTGATAAACATCCGCCCATATCCAGCATATCTTTTGAGAATGCATCCATGTACATTTTAATACCGCAGATTTAACACCATCACATCTTATTTGCGCGTCAACTGATAAATCAATGCATTGCAGATCGCGGCGGCTACATTGCTGCCGCCCTTTCTGCCTCTTGCCACAATATAAGGAGTGTCCGGCAAGGATATAATCAATTCCTTGGACGGCACGACATTGACAAAGCCGACCGGCACGCCGATGATGAGCTTCGGATGGATTTTTCCCTCCTGAATCAACTCGTACAGACGCACCAGCGCGGTCGGTGCATTCCCAACTGCAAAAATACAGTCTTTTCCCATTTCTGCCGCCTTGTCCATGCTGGCAACCGCACGGGTGGTCCCGGACGCTGCCGCTTTCTTCGCGACATCCTCGTCCGCCATAAAACAGTAGACCTCGCCGCCCAGCGACGCAAGCGCGCGCTTGTTGATACCGGATTTTCCCATATTCGTATCAGTCACGATGCACGCCCCATTTTTCAGGGCTTCCAACGCCTTATCGACTGCGCCCGGTGAAAATACAAGCGAATCTGCGTACTCAAAGTCGGCTGTCGTGTGAATCACGCGTTTCACAATTGGTGCTTCTTTCTCCGGAAATGTCCGCTCCCCCAGCTCCTCGGTGATAATCTCAAAACTTCTCGTCTCGATCTCCGACGGCAATACCTGACTGAGTTCTTTCATTTTCTCATCCATCTATCTACACTCCCTCTTCCAGAATCCGGTAAATTGCTTCCATATCCAAGTACTTCCGCATCGTGTCTGCCAGCCGGTTGTACTGCTCTTCCCGGTATTTCTCATAATCAAACGATAATCCGCCGACTTCCGGCTCCATTCCTTTTTCTTTCATCAGCGCACAGACAATCGTCTCCGCCACCTCTGCCTTGTCAAAAATGCCGTGGACGTAAGTGCCGTAAAGGTTGTCCCGGCAGCAGCCATCCTGTTTTTCAGTGTGGTTTCCCGCCTGTTCTTCCCTGAGTTTCAATAAACTATGATTTACGGCTTTTTCCTGCTCCTTGATCACGTTCTTAACAATATCACCGCCGACCGATGATGTCTCTCCCATATGTATTTCATATCCTTCCGCCTCCATCCCCGAAAGCCCGGAAAAGATACCGCTGACCGTCCCGAAACATCCCTTGACCTGCGTCCTGGTCTTTTCTTCCTGAAACTGTGTCTGTAACGGCAGAAGTCCCATACCGGAGATCGTACGCCCAGGCACACCCGCCTCGGTTCCTTCCTGATCTGACAGCGTCTGTCCCATCATCTGATAGCCGCCGCAGATGCCCCAGATCGGCGTTCCTCCGGCTGCTTTCTTTAAAACTGCCGCTTCCAGACCATTCTGCCGCATCCAGAGCAGATCCTCGATCGTATTCTTCGTTCCCGGAAGAACAATCAGATCCGGTCGTCCCAGCTCAGACAGACGGCTCACATAACGCACCGAAACGCCGGGGATCGGGTCAAAGACGTTCAGGTCAGTGAAATTGGATAAACGCGGAAAGCGGATGGCTGCAATGTCGATCCATGCCTCTACATGTTTTTCAGATGACTCGTTTTCCTGTTTAAGGGTATTATTCCGCCCTGTGGATGAAAGGCGGCTGCTTAAGCTATCCTCGTCCTCGATATCCACATCCATGTACGGAACGACGCCGACCACCGGAATCTTGCATAATTTCTCGATCATCTCAACACCTGGATCCAGGATCGTCTTATCGCCGCGGAATTTGTTGATGATAAGCCCCTTAACCATCGCCTGTTCATCCGGTTCCAGAAGCGCTACCGTTCCATAGAGCTGTGCAAACACGCCGCCCCGGTCGATGTCCCCGGCAAGCAGTACCGGCGCACCCGCCATGCGCGCCATTCCCATGTTCACGATATCATCCGATTTTAAGTTGATCTCCGCCGGGCTGCCGGCGCCCTCGATCACGATGATATCGTACTGTTCGGACAAGTGCTGAAACGCTTTCTTGATTTCCGGGATTAGCTGCTTTTTATACTTGAAATATTCCTTCGCGGGCATTGTGCCGATCGGGACACCGCGCACGATCACCTGAGAACCGACATCGCTGGATGGCTTTAAGAGAATCGGATTCATGTCCACCGATGGCTCACAGCCCGCCGCCTGCGCCTGCACTACCTGTGCGCGTCCCATTTCCAATCCCTCGCTGGTAATATAGGAGTTCAGCGCCATATTCTGCGATTTAAACGGCGCCACGCGGTAGCCGTCCTGCTTGAAAATCCGGCAGAGTCCCGCCGCCAGCAGGCTTTTTCCCGCATTGGACATCGTTCCCTGTATCATGATTGCTTTTGCCACGGTGAAATCCTCCTTATTTTTGAGTGTCTTACCAAATAATGGTTGCTCAAAGCTATTTAATTCGAAGCTATTTTGTGCTTAACCGAAACTATTTTTCTGCCATTTGTCCTTTCAAATGACAGAGGCTATTTTATGGGTTCGTTTTATATTACAAATTCACATTGTGTTTTTCTTCAGATTGTACCTCTTTCAAAATATTTATCAACCTTTCATTTTCTCCCCGGTTCCGCACCGCCACCCGGTAATAATGACGGTTCAGCCCTTCAAAATTCTCACAGGCGCGAATCAAAATGCCATGCTCTAAACATCCCTGTTTGTAATCGCGCGAATCCTCATCCGGCGAACGGAACAACAGATAATTTGTCTGGGACGGATAAACGATAAATCCCAGTTCTTCCAGTTTTTCCGCCAGCCGCGGACGTTCCGTCTGCAAAGATTTAACCGTCCATTCCAGCAGATTTCCTTCTGAATGATCCGCCAGTACCGCAAATGCCGCCACCCCGCCCGCCTGTGCCGGAGCCGAGACACTCCACGGCTGGCGGAACTTCTCGAGGCGTTCCCGGAGTCCGGCATTGGGGATGATGCCATAGCCCAGGCGAAGGCCTGCCATTGAGCAGATTTTGGTCAGGGCATTTAAGAGGATAACGTGATCTCCAACACCATTTAACAAATTTCCAACAAACGAACCTTCTCTCCGTGTATCCAAAAACCACTGAAAACACTCGTCCAGCATAAGCCAGGTATGTGTTTCCCGGCAGACCTGTGCCAACCTTTCCAGCTCGGTGGCTGAAATGGCGCGCCCTGTCGGGTTATTGGGATTTCCGAGAATCAAAATTTTTTCCCAGACGTTTTCATGTTTAGAGGATAAAGTTGGGACCGAATCTATCTTCGATGCATCCCCGGAGCCATCGAAAAGCATGGCATACAATTCTTCCCTCGCACTCTCCAGGGAAAATCCATTTTCTTCCTTTAAATGAAGCCACCGGATCTCGCAGCCGCACATCCGAAGCGCCTGCTCATACTCCGAAAATCCCGGTGCCAGCAAAATCGCCTGTTTGGGCCGAATCGCTGAGACAACTGCATATAAAATATCCGAAGCACCGTTTCCAAACACGAGCCAGTCCTCCGGAATCGGCGTGCCGTCTGCCTCATAAAAAGCAGCCGCTGCACGCCGCAGCTTCCGGCATAAAGCATCCGGATATTGTTCCCAAGCAGCCGCCGATGCCATCACAGCATCACGGACAGCCTGCGGCATTCCAAGACGATTTGTATTGACTGAAAAATCTAACTCTACGGCTGCATCACCGTAAATATCGCCGCCGTGCGTGTATGGCATAGATGCTTCCTCCCTGTCGTTCCCTCTTTTTTGTGTATTCTTTATCTGGTTACTCTTTCCTTCGTTCGTTCTGTTTTTGATATTTTTATCTGTTTGATTGTTTCATTATTTGGATTTTTTGCCTTTTTTATATTCTTCTTTGTTAAAATCCCCTTATCAAAACAAAATCACGGCCCGCATCACCAGTGCCAGAAGTCCCATGATTCCCGCCGCTCCATACATCAGGCGGTTGACACGGCGGATGTCCTGCGGTTCAATCGGGTGTATCTCATCACCGATATATGGCTTCGGAACTAACTTGCCGAAATACCAGGCATCGCCCGCCAGTCGCAAGCCCAGCGCGCCGGCGCATGCTGACTCGGTCTGCGCGGAATTGGGGCTTTTGTGGTTCCGGCGATCACGCCGCCAGATACGGTAAGCATTCTTCCCGTCATATCGTAAAAGGTATGCAGATACTATCAATAAAAGCGCTGCCAGACGCGACGGAATCAGGTTTACCAGATCGTCCAGCTTTGCTGCCGCGCGTCCAAAATGCAGATACCTGTCATTTTTATATCCGACCATCGAATCCATCGTGTTGACTGCCTTGTACAGCCAGCCAAGAAGCGGACCTCCGATCGCCAGATAAAACAAAGGCGCAATCACTCCATCCGACGCATTTTCCGCTACCGTCTCAACTGCCGCCCGTGCGATCCCCGCCTCTGAAAGAGGTTTCGTATCGCGCCCGACAATCATCGACACTGCATAGCGGGCTCCCTCGGTATCTCCCGCCTCCAGCTTCCGGCAGACCGCCATGCTCTCATCCCGCAGGGAGCGCGCCGCCAGCAGATAGTAAGTCATGACCGCCTCGACTACTGTCTGAATCCAGATGCCGCCCCGATGGGAAATCCAGAGGATTGCGCCTGCCACACTGCCTGTCACAAGCAGCACCAGACACACAAAAAGAACGCCCGCGCGGCGTTCCCCCCGTTCCGTTGCATGCTTTTTTCCAGCTGGACGCAAATATTTTTCCAGCCACACAATCAGATTTCCGATCGCCCGAACCGGATGCGGCATCGAATGCGGATCACCCAGGCACAGATCCAGAAGATAACCTGCCAGAATCGCAGCTAAGTGATATCCGACCATTCTACCTTCTATCATTCCTGTCAATACTTTACTGATTGCTGTCATTTTGTCTACTCCCAACTATTCTTTTATTTGATCCGCATTCCCAGACCGCAGATAACCCGGTGCACTTCCTCCGAATATGCGGCGATCCGCTGGCAAATGCGCCCGTCTGTCTCCCGATAATCGCGCTCAAATGCTTCCATCGGCACAATGCCGCAGCCGATTTCATCCGCCGTCACGAATGCATCCTGATTTTCCTGCATCAGGCGTTCTGCAAACACGTATGGATCGCGCCCGGCTTCCATCTCACGCCTCACAAACAGTTCAAAATGCGTGATCAGATCCGCCTGCATGATCGTCTGTTCGTCCGTTTCTAATCTCCCATCCGCGATGCGTGCCGTAACTCTACACGCTTCTGGATTTTTCGATCGATTCAGAACAGTGGATAAGTCTTTTGTTTTCCTCCGTTCCAAAGTACGTTTTTCCCACAATTTCATCGCATACGCTGTCTTTCCTTGTTCCCTGCCGCCAATTATAAAAATCATTCTGCTTTTCCTCGCTTAAAAATTCAAAAACCGCAGGCACGTACCTGCCAGCCGCATCGCCGCCAGCACCAGCACCACATTCCGCTCGCAGCTCTGCAGAAAATGCCCTGCCAGATCGCCGTTGATGCCGCCAAATTCCCGCATGGAAAAACGATAATAACAAACGAAAGTCGCAAGTACTGTTAAGGCTGCCAGAGCGCCGCGCAGATGTCCCCAGTAAATCATCCAGCTGATCGCCAACACTGCTAAAACTGCCATACTCACGCGAACAACCTTCGTCTCGGCACTTCTGGAAAATTCAGCGGCAAGCCCGTCCTTTTTCGCCTTTGGAAATGCCACCACCGAATAGCCGCTGCAGGCGCGTTCCAGCATAAGCGCCCCCGGCAGCAGCCACACATCTGCTCCCACAAGCTCAGAAACTGCCCCCGCATAGAGAAGCAGGTACAGCCCCAGACCGATGATCGCAAACGCCCCCGTATGTGGATCTTTTAAAATCGCCAGCTTTTTTTCCCGCTCGCCGTAGGAATGGCGCGCATCCGTCACATCGAGATACCCGTCCATATGGATTCCACCAGTAATCAATAGTGGAACCGCCGTCAACAGGCAGGTCCGGAACAGAACTCCAGCACCCAAAATTTCACAGAGCGCAAACGTGGCTATCTCTACCGCCCCGATCACCGCCCCGATCAGCGGAAAAAAACAAAGCGCATAGCGCATCCGCTCTTCCGTCCAGTCCATGCGCGGCATCGGAATGCGTGAATACATGGAAAATGCAATGACAAAACTTCCTATCAGATTCAATCTTCGATCCCCCTGACTCTACTCTGTCTCGATCACCATATACTAACATTTTGTTCTTTTCTCAGTTTTCGACGACAAACGCAGATACCGCAAGCGGAATCCCATACACCACTTCCGTCACTGAATCCGCCATCTGCCCAAGTTCCCGGTTGATCCGCCCCAGAAGCTCTATATACCGCTCTGATTCCGGTTCATACGTCACACCGTCCGAAAAGATCTCATTCGTTACAATGATAAGATCCCCGCACTGTTTTTGCAAGTGTTTTATTCCCTGCAGGATCCGCTCTTCTGCGCCATTTTCCTGATCGTAAAATTCATTGAGGACAAGGTTGGACATACACTCAAGGAGAAGGACTTGTTTTTGTGCCACTCGGCGGGACTCCCAGTACTTCAAACTATCTGTTTCCTGTTCAGCATCCAAACCAGCCGGATTTAATTCTTCGAATGTCTCTCTTAATTCTAATGTTTCCAGCCCTGTATACCTCTCAATCGTCTCAAATCCTTTTGCCGCGCGCATCCGCCGGTGTCGTTCCACCCGTTTTCTGCCTTCATCGTCCCAAATCCGCATCGTTGCCAGATACCAGAGTGTTCCGCCGGTCCTGTTCCGGCACTGCACGGCAGTCTGTTCGGCATATTCAGACTTGCCGCTGCCACTGCCGCCTGTAACTATATATAACATCGTTCATTTATCCTCTTTTTCACCGAATTGCAGCAGTTTCCATGCTTTAAAAACATACGCAAAAAATGTTTTAATCCGTATATCTCATCACACCAGCGGCTTATATTCCTCTATTTCCATCTCCGCAAACGTATCCATATCCCGATAAATGGACAGTGCCATATCCAGCAGTGGAAACAGTGCCAGCGCACCCGTGCCTTCCCCCAGCCGAAGCCCCGCCCGGATAGCCGGTGTCACCCCTATCAAATCAAGCAGCCAGATAGATGCCGGTTCCGCCGACACGTGAGCTGCCAGCATATAGTCCGTCGCTGCCGGTGCAATTCTTCCAGCCGCTGCCGCCGCTGCCGCCGCTATAACCCCGTCAATCACAACCGGAACATGATAGATAGCTCCGCCTAAAAAGGCACCTGCCATCGCCGCCAGATCAAACCCGCCTACTTTTTGCAATACATCCATGCCATCCATGGGATCCGGCTGATGCAGATCGATTCCACGCCGGATTGCCTTCGTTTTCCGTTTCAGTCCAGCCAAATCTAAACCTGCCCCACATCCTGTGACAAGTTCTGGTTCTTTTCGCAGCAGGACCGATGCGACCGCACTGCTGGTCGTCGTATTGCCGATTCCCATTTCACCCACTGTAAACAGGCGGTACTCCCGATCCTTCAGAACACGCACTGCGTCAATTCCCGTCAAAACGGCTGTCAGCACCTCCTGGCGCGTCATCGCTGCTTCTTTCGTAAAATTGGAAGTCCCGCGCCGGATTTTCCGTTCTGTCAGGGGATGAAGCTTCCCCTGATGTTCCACCTCACAGGCGATTCCTATATCGATCGGAAACACGTCCGTTTCTGCCTTTTCTGCCATCAGGCAGGAGCAGCTTCTCCCGCGTGTCATATTCGAAACAACTGCCGCTGTAACCTCCTGCCCGGTCTGTGATACCCCTTCTTCAACCACCCCATTATCCGCGCAAAAAATCAACAGTGCACGCTTGGAGAAATCAGGCACTTTCCCGCCCTGTGCTGCCGCCGCCCGCACAATATCCTCCTCCAGGACTCCCAGGCTTCCAAGTGGTTTTGCCACCCGCCCCCAATGTTTTTCTGCCTGCTCCCGGATTGTTTCATCTGCTGGCACAATCTGTTTCTTAAGCTGAGCAAATCGTATTTCCAGCTCTTTTTCCGAAAAATGCCGAAAATCTTCCAGCGATTCCAATGTCTCCATATTCTCCTGCTGCATCTATATGTTCCTCCCGTTTTCGTTTCCGCCCTTTTCCATGGGTTCGTGAACGGGCGTACCCTTTCAGTCTATCGTTTACCGGTTCAAAATTCCGCCTATGATTGTACCATCGACCGGAACAATACGCAAATACAAATTTGTTCTCACACCGAAAACGACACCACCCACCCGGGCAGTGCCGTCTTTTTTAAACCCATCTTATAAAATTCTATTTCACATATCCATACAAAACATATAATCTCAGGAAGCGCAATCACTTGATCCTCACGCAACTCCTTTCAACATCCACTCATACGCATCATATGCCGTCCGCAGGGAAATCTCGGCAGTCTCTAGTTCTGCTTTTTTCTGCAGATAAGACGCCTCACCCTGTAAATACGTTGCTTTATTAATCGCACCGGACTGATACTTAATCTGGGTGGCGCCGTATGTTTTTTCAGCGGACTGGCAGGCTGCCTGCGCTGCGTCGCGTTCTAGGCTTAATGCCGCTATCTCAGCGTACTGCTCATCCGCTGAGGCGCTTGCAGCGCTCTCGGCTTCCTCGATTTGCTGGTGGCGCAGCTTGCGCGCCGCATCTCCGGTTGCGGAGGATCGTCTGGCTGATTTGACACTGGAACTTGCAACGACAGCTGCCGCGCGGTCCGCATCCAAATTCATGGACGCTAATTCTGCTGCCGATACGATAGGAATCTCTCCCAGTGTGAGAGATTCTCCGCTCCTTCCAAGAAGAATGGCAAGCTGGCGCAGCGCCTTATTTGCCTGATCGGTCGTGGATTGTAATGCTGTCTGGGCGCTTAACAGGTTTTTCTGAGCCTGCAGCAGATCCGTCTCCGTGCAAAGCCCCGCTGCCAGTTCCCGCTCTTTGCGATCTGCCTGCGCCTGATAGTTCTCTGCCGTCTTGGCAGCCGCCTCCACCTCGTCCTGAAGCTGCCGGCAGGTGCCCCACTGCATCTGTGCGGTCTTTACGACCTGCCAGACCGTCCGGTTTCTGGACGCACGGCTTGACGCCGAATTTAAGGAAGTGAGCGACTTTTTATACTGCTTCGCTGCCATCGACAGCGTTTGTGCATTTCGCTCATAGGTGCCGATCAGTGCCTCATCTCCGCCCGCATCTTCGAGCTCATCTGCTTTATAGTTCATATCCCGGGCACCGGAAATCATCGCATCGTAGGCTTCCTGGTAGACGGCAAGGCTGTCCTGATAACTGTAATCGGCGCTGACAGCCGTTCCATTGCCGCGCCGCACCAGCGCCTCCAGTTCCCCGTACTCTATCACAGAATCCGCGAGCTGTTCCTCCGTATAGGAGCCGGACTGGCTGGCGATCGTGTTGTCTGCGCTGTTTTCGGTTATGGTGCCATCTTCCAGCGCCGGACCATCTGCCTCGCTGTCTGAATCACTTTCAGTGCCGGAAATCAAAGGCGTTTTCGCCGCCTGCGCCGGGCTCGATACAAGAATACAAGCCGCCAGGGCAATTCCGATCGAACGACTCAATCTGCTTTTTCCGATTCGTTTCACATTATGACCGTCCAGATGCACATCCAAAGCACTTGCACCGCTTCGGTCTCTTTCTTGCCCCTTGCGCATCTTTTGCTCTGTCCCAGCTTCCGCGTTCATCCATTTTCCTTTCAGATTTCGCATCATCCGCCTACCCCTTTCTACTGCGTGGACGCCAGACCGTCAACCGCCCACTGGTAGGCGAGCTGCGCCTGAAGAAGCGACATGGCTGCTGTCTCTCTTGCCACGGATGCCGATTCATAGGAATAGGTCGCGCTCTGGTATGCATTCTGGCTGATGAGTCCGGCTGCCAGTTTGCGGTCGTTGGTGTGTTTAGTCTTTTCTTCTAATTCAAAGCTGCGTTTTGCCTGTTCATACTGTGCCTCAGACAGCTTCAGATTTTGATAAGCCGACTGGACATTCGACTTGACTGCCTCCTTCCCGCTGGTCAGAGTCGTCTGATACTGCTCTTTGAGAGTACTCGTCATCGCATTGCTGACCTGACGCGCCAGAATCTTTAACTGATAGTTATTCTCCTGCGCTTTCGCAATGTCCTCTTCGAGGTTGATCGATGCACTCATCTGTTCCTGCGGATCCGGCAATGCACAGATTTCTACTGATGCGCCGTATTTCCATCCAAGCATCTGACACAGGGATTCCTTCGTCGATGCAATACTGCTTTCCGCCGTGGTGATAGACGCCTGCGCCTTTAAAAGAGTCTCCTTGGCATCCAGCACATCCGTCTGTGTCCCATTTCCGGATGAGAGCTTTAAGTTCGCTGTCTCATAGTCTTTTTCTGCCTTGGACACCTGGTTCTGCACACTCTTTAAGTTTTCCTGGGCATTCCAGTACTGGATCATCAGGTTCTGCGCCTGCTGTACCAGTGATTTTTCGGTCTGCGAGTAACCCCACGCCTTGACATTCGCATCATCGACGTTATTATCGCCCTGCTCGCGCATCTGGGTCGCGGAAGCCTCGCTTCGCTGTGCTGCTGCCAGTGTGGAACCATAATTCGCATCATCTGAATCCGGGTACTCGATACGGCTCTCGATCTCATCTGCCGCGTCATAATATTCCTGCGCGATCTCATTGCTGTCTTTGCCTTGATAATCCTTGTACTCGATCCGGTTCTTCTCCACTGTGCTGTTGTACTCATGGATCCGATCAGCAATCTCGTCAAATTCGAGCTTATCATCCTGCAGCGAAGCCCATTTTTCTGTGGAATATGCAAATTGCGGGCTGGCTGCCAATGCCTGAACCGGCACACCTGCCGCCAGGAATACTCCCAGTGAGCAGGCTGCCACGCCAGAGGCAATCCGGCGGGTCAGGCATAATCTTCTATTTTGATTCATGTATGTCACTCCATTCCGATCTATCTGATTTTAATTTCCGCAGCAAATATTTTATTTCCTACAATATTTTTTCAATTAACCTATATCTAATCCACATCCGGTATCTCTTCCTTCGGTTTCCGGCTCAGCAGTGCGTAATATACTGGGACCATGAAGAGCGCGACAATCACACCTACGCTCAGACCGCCGATATCTACGATCGCCAGACCCTGTGTTGTGGAACCGCTGCTTCCGATTGCCAGTGCCATCGGGATCATCGCGAGGATGGTTGTCATACTTGTCATCAGAATCGGTCGGATACGGGTCGCACCTGCCTCGATGAGCGCTGTCCGCAGATCCATCGTGGAGCGATACTGGTTGACCGTATCCACGTAGAGAATACCGTTATTTACAACAGTTCCGACCAGAATCAGGAAGCCAAGCAGGGACGTCATACTGATGCTGACGCCGGTCAGCTTCAGTAATCCGAAGGAACCAACCAAACTGAACGGAATGGTCGTCATAACCATGATGGAAAACTTCACAGACTCAAACTGTGCCGCCATGACAACGAATACCAGGAAGACTGCAATCGCAATCGCGCGGTACAGGGAGCTGAACTCACTCTTCATCATACGGTCACGGCTGTTCTGCCCAATGCTGATTGTACCGCTTAAGTTCGGAGTAATTACCTCACTGTTGATTTGCTGCTGTACATTATCACCGGTGTAATCGGCTGAGATTGTGATCTCATATGCACCGTCGGTTCTGGAAATCGAAGCCGGGCTGTCCTCAAATACGACATTTGCCACATCGGTCAGCGCCACCTTCTGTCCGTTTGTTCCCGTCAAAATAATATCTTTTATGTTATCAACTGTCTCGTACTCGCCCTCCGGATACTCAACCGTTACCGTAATGTCCTCGCCGTCAATTTTAAGTGTCGTCGCGTCGATACCACTCAACATCTGGTTGATCGTCGTTCCGATACTGGAAGCCGTGAGTCCATACGCCTTTGCCATGACTGGATCAATCTTCAGGGTAATGATCGGTGCATTATTCTCAATACTGGAATGGATGTTGATGACATCCGTTCTTGCTGTCATTTCCTTGACAATCTTATCACTAACTTCTTTTAATTCATCATACTGCGTGCCGTGAAGAATCACTTCATAGCCGCGCTGTCTTCCCATGAAGCTCATGGAAGTCGATGCCGATACGTCGATCGTACAGTTTGCAATGTTATCCATCTCTTTCTGCCACTGATCGGCTACATCGTCTGTTTTCATGGTACGGTCATCTTTCAGATAGGCACTGATCTCGCCGCTGTCTCCGTTGTAACGCAGCATGTACGAATCAACCTGGTCGCTCGCGGAAACAATCGCCTCCGCTTCTGCCAGTGCCTCCTCGATCTTTTCCTGTTTCAGCCCCGGACGCGTCTCTATGCTGACGCTGACCGTACCGGTATCATCCGATGTCATCAGCTCCGTCTGCATTCCGCTCGCCAGAATTACCGTCAGTACAAGTACCAGAACCGAAAATCCCATAACCATCGCCTTGTGGTTTAACAGACGGTCCATGATGCCGCGGTACCATTTCTGTAAACGTTCAATCGGACGTCCCATCAGGGCGCGCTTCGCCTCGCTCGGTTTATAGAACAGATAACACAGCGGAACCACCGTCATCGCAGAAAGCAGGGACGCCGACATACAGAACACGATCGTGAATCCCAGCGGCTTGAACATCTGTCCGGTCATACCGTTTAAGAATGCCAGCGGCAGGAATACGACACAGGTCGTGATCGTCGAACCGATGATCGAGTTGATGACAATGCCGGTTCCGTGAAGCGCTGCTGAAAAATAGCCAAGCGCCCCCTTGTCTTCCTGCTCCGCCGTTGCACGGAAACAGCTCTCCAGTACAACGATCGAGTTATCGACCATCATGCCGACGCCGAGTACCAGCGCACTCATCGTGATAACATTCAACGAAAATCCTGCCATCGTGATCGCAATCAAGGACATCAAAATCGAAGTCGGAATCGAGCTTCCGACGATCAGGGACGCCTTATAATCGCCAAAGAACAGGAAAATGATGAACATGGAGATGATAACCGCCAGAACCATTGTCTCTGCTACGTCTTTTAAGGAATCAAGAATCGTGTCAGATGTATCATTTGCAACCGTGATCGTCAGATCCGAATCATCTGCCATCAATTCTTCAACTTTCTCTTTGACAGCCGAGGACACTTCCATATCTGTGCTGTCCTGCTGCTTCTGAATCGAAATGGAGATCGTCTCCTGACCGTTGTAACGGGAAATGCCGCCCCGGTCTTTCGTTGCCTCATACACATTTGCCACATCCGACAGAGAAATAATCTGTCCTGCCGACGTCTTGATTGGAATATCCCGCAGCTCATTTACCTGTTCTGTTTTTAAGGAGGTAGTAACGGAAAGCTCCAGGTTTCCGGCATCTGCCTCACCCGACGGGGATGCCACGTTCGCATCGCTGATCGCACTCGCAACATCCTGCATGGTCAGATTGTACTGATCCATTTTTTCAGACTGTAATTCAATGCTGACGTACTTAGAAGAACCACCTCGCGTCTCAATGTTTGCAATTGAAGAAATTCGCTCTAATTCAGGTACTATCTTCTGATCCACATAATCGTAGAGGTTTGTCTGCGTTTTATGTGCAATCGAAAGCATCATGCTGTCTCCTTGATTGGAGTTCATCGACATAACGCTCGGTTCCACATCATCCGGCAGCTCCCGCTGGATATTGTCCAGTTTCTGCTTTAAGTTGTCATACGCCTCATCCATATCGGTGCCGTAATCGTACTGAAGCATGACCATCGAACGTCCATCGCTCGATGTGGAGGAAATCGTGTCCACGCCCTCCAGCGTGCCGATCGCATCCTCGATCGGTTCGGTTACCAGCTCGCTGATATCCTCCGGTCCTGCGCCTGAATAATTTGCCATGATAATCAGCATCGGCGTCTCCATATCCGGCATCTGCTCCAGCTTTGCCGAAAAGACCGATGAAATACCGAATACAACCAGACACAACAGAGCCATGACAGTAGTAACCGGATGTTTCAGGATATATTTCGTTACTCCCATGTCTTACATTCCTCCTGTCCTACTGTTTCTGTCCATTTTTTGCATCGTTCGGAGCACCTGCACCACCCGCAGGCTGATCGTTTCCGCCATCTGCCGGAGCGCCCGCTTTCTGTCCATTTTCAGAGCCTGCCGGGGCATCGGCTTTCTGGTTTCCAGCTTCATCCGCTGCTGCCGCATCTGTTTCTTCACCCTTTAAGTTAACAGTTGAACCCTCATAAAGCTGGGAACTCCATGTACTGATGACGAGATCATCTGCCGTCAGCCCCGACTTGATCTCCGCCAGCTCTGTATTATAAAGCCCCACTTCGACTTCCACTTTATGTACCGTTCCATCCTGGTAAACATAGACATTTCCAACGCCGTTATCATAGTAGATTGCATCTACCGGCACGGTCATGACATTCTCTGCACGCTCAGAAGTTACTGTTACCTTGACAGTACTTCCCGTTGAAAGGCTGTTCGCCTCCGGCAGCTCTGCCTTTATCTTAAACAGACCGTTGCTCTCGTCCGCCATGCTGCTGACATCGGTAATCACACCATCATAAGTCGTTCCATCTTTTACAATCGTCATCGCGTCGCCCTGGTTTAAGTTGCTCATAACACGCTCGGATACGAAGAACGATACCCGTTTATCTCCCTCACCGGAGATAACGCAGAGCTGCGCCTGCTGGTTGACATGATCATATACATCAATATCCATCGTCTCAATCTTGCCGGAGATCGGTGCGGTCACGGAACTGTATTCCACCTGGCGATCGTAGTTTAATTTTGCCGATTCATAATTTAACTGTGCCGTCTTCGCCTGGTTCTGATACTGCTCCCATTCCTGATCAGAAATATCTCCTCCCTGATAAAGAAGCTGCATACGGCTTAAATTGCTCTGTGCCTCGGTCAGGTTAACAGAGGCGGAGTCCATCGCATTTTTCGCCGTCTCAACCTGTTCGGTATTGATCGTACAGAGAAGCTGACCCGCTGTCACCATATCACCGACGCTGACGTTGACACCCGTCACATCGCCGGATGCCTTCGCATAGACATAGACAACGTCCGATGCCTCGACAGTACCGGATGTGCTGGTTGTCCGCTCAATCGTTCCGCTCTTTGGATTCTCAGCCGCAACCGTCGCCACATTGTCCATCTGCGTGTCCTGCATACCGCCTGGACCGCCCGGACCGCCGCCTGAACCTCCTTTGCTGCCACCCTTGAAACGCATAAAAAGTGCCGCAAGTACGAGCACCACCACCACCGCGATGATGGCTGTTTTCTTTTTATTCTGCTTTGCCGCTTCCATCAGAGAAGATTGTTTACTCATTTCGCATATTCCTTTCTGGTTTTTCCTAATTGTCCCTAGTATAACATCCCATTTTTAAACGAGTTTCAACTACATATAAACTGAATGTAAACGAACCGTGAAAAAAATGTGTTGCACCGTTCACAATCAGTTTAAACTTATGTGGTATACTATGAGTACTTATGATATTACATCTTTTTAATTAAATTATAGGGAGGTTTTACGGATATGTTTCACATTCTCGTGGTAGAAGATGATGCGAAACTGCGTTCCCTGTTCTGCACGGTACTCACCAACAATGGTTATCTGGCGCTTCCGGCAGAAAGCGGCGAAAAAGCATTATCTCTTTTAGATTCTGAATATGTAGATCTCATTATTTCGGATATTATGATGTCCGGAATGGACGGATATGAACTGATTGATCACCTGCGGACGAGTGGATTTACGATGCCGATCCTGATTATCACCGCCAAAGAGCGCTTCGAAGACAAGCAGCGCGGCTTTCAGGCAGGCACGGATGACTACATGGTGAAGCCAATCGATGTCAATGAGATGGTTCTGCGGGTTGGCGCCCTGCTCAAACGCGCCAAGATCGCGACGGAGCATCGGATTGTCTGCCAAAATACGATTCTCGACTACGATGCACTGACGGTCACGGTCAACGGGCAGGAGACACTTCTGCCGCAGAAAGAATTTTATCTTCTATATAAATTACTTTCTTATCCAAATAAGATTTTCACGAGGCAGCAGCTCATGGACGAAATCTGGGGGCTTGACTCGACAACCGACGAACGGACGGTCGATGTGCATGTCAACCGGCTGCGCGAACGGTTTAAAAACTGCGATGATTTTATCATCATGACCGTGCGGGGTCTCGGCTATAAGGCGGTGAAAACAGAAGCATGATCAGCAAGAACTTTACCAAATATTTCCAGATTCCACTCTACTGGCTGACCCTCCTGGTCTTTTTCTTCCTGGTGTCCTCGTTGATACCGATGCTGACTGGATATTTTGTCTCGCTGCTCACAAGCGGAACAGATAAACACGAAGTTTTTCGGATTTTCGGTCCGAATTTTCCGCGTCTGATGTCATTTTTGAGCAGCCTTGCGTTCAGTATCGCGCTGTCGCTGTTCCTCTGGTCGAAAATCCTCTGCCCGATCGGTTCCATAAGCCTTGCCGCTAAGCAGGTAGCAGACGGAGACTTTTCTGTTCATGTACCAAATTCGAAGTCTTTGCAGGCGATCTGTGAACTAACCGACAATTTTAACCGTATGGTGCAGGAGTTAAACAGCATCGAATCGCTGCGAAATGATTTCGTGACCACGGTTTCCCATGAGTTCAAGACACCGCTCGCCGCCATCGAGGGCTATGCGACATTGCTGCAGGATCCATCTCTCTCAGAAGCGGACCGGAATGAATACACGCGCATCATCATCGACAGCACGCGCCAGCTCACCACGATGACCGGCAACATTCTTCTGCTTTCCCGCCTGGAAAAGCAGGAGATCGTGACTGGCCGCACGACGTTCAGCCTCGACGAACAAATCCGGCAGGCGATTCTTCTGCTGGAACCGCTCTGGGAGAAAAAGCATCTGAATCTCGACATTGATTTGACGGCGTGCAAGTTTCACGGCAACTGTGAGATGCTGCAGCAGGTCTGGATCAATCTCCTGCAAAATGCCATCAAATTCACCCCGGCTGGCGGTATGCTTTCTGCCAAACTCGTTATCACAGGAGATAAGGTGCGTGTCTCCATCCGCGATACCGGCGTCGGCATGGATGACGCCACGATGAAACGGATCTTTGAAAAATTTTACAGCAGGAACTCTGATCCCAATGAAAAGGGCAACGGGCTGGGACTTTCCATCACGAAACGGATCATCGACCTGATGCACGGTACCATCGAGGTATCCAGCCAGGTGGACGAGGGTAGCTGCTTTACAGTGATTCTGCCGCTTGAAAAAGCATAGAATCTCATCGGCAAAACATATTGTACCCGACAATCATCAGAGAAATGGCGATGCTGACCCATAGAAAATTCTTTGGGAAAATGAGCACCAGGGTCATGCCAAATCCCATTGAAAAAAGAACTAAACCAAATAAACGCTTCATAGAATGATACCTCTCTGAAATGTCTGTTTTCAAAAGAAGTTAAATAGCAGGCGATCATTGCCAGAGACATTTGGCATTCGATCGTGTGCTATGATCATTCTATGAAGCGTTTTGATTTTAATTTCTTTATTTCTTCTCTTCCATCTCGCCCGCCATTTTCTCAGCTGTCTGCATCGTCTCCGCATCGATCGGTCCGGTGCTTCCGCCGACAAATTTATTGACGAGATCCGGTGCCATGTCGAGAACCTTGGTCAATGCATCCTGATGCTTGATATTGACCACCTTCGTCATGCCATTCTGAATGACCAGCACCGCGCTCGGCGTCATCTTAGCGCTCATGCCGCCCGCATTCTTCTCTTTCGCCGACTGACCAAACGCGCCCGCCGCCATGCCGCAGGTTACATCCACGAGTGGAAGTATAATCGCATCGCCAACTGTCACCGGCTCTCCCACGACTGTCTTCGTCGTGACGAACTCATCCATACCCTGAAATAATGCACCGATTGTCGATGCAAACTGATTGTCTGCCATATTATCTTCCTCCTCGGTTTCTATATTTATAAACCTGTGTCCGTACATTCTTATCCATCCAGATCCGAAGCGCCATCAATGCCAGCACGCCAATCTGGACTCTGCCCCGGAACGAAAGCTCCCCGTCCAGCGCATTTGCATCCATGACCGGAGTCAAATCAATCTTCTTTCCGTAAACTGGATACAAAAAAGCCGCCACACTCAAAATTTGTCCCATCAAATAAGGATCCTCCACGCCAAACGTAAACTGCCCGGACAGCTTTCTGGGAAATATATGCCGCAGAACTCGCATGAGCTGGCGTTTGATCAGGCGAAATGACTTCTGATTTTCTTCATTTTCTATAAATGCAAGGACGGATTGGCGTTTGTGCTCCAGGTTGTTGATTCGGGTAAGCAGCTTTGAGAGGGATTGCCGCAGGGCGCTCCATTTTTGTTTGAACCAGCTAATGATTCTATGAAGGAACGATTCACGCTTTTCCTGGCTGGGATTTGATTTTAATTCATTCTTTGCCCGATGCGTTTCTCCTTCTGCCTCGGACACTCCCGCCTCCTTCACATCTGGAAATGCATCTGCATTCTTCACAGCTTGAGACATTTCCGCCTCCCTCTGCGCACTCCGTCTCTTCACCGCCTCCTCCAGCAGCCTGGCAGTTTCCTCCGCTTTCTCGATCGCGGCGTCTGTCTTCTCCGATGCTGCTTCCGCCCGCAAAATCAGTTCACCGGTGTCTAAATCATCATCCTCTGTTTTCTCCTGCGCATTTACAAATTCCAGCTCATCCGAATCCGCTGCCTGCGTGCCTTCCCGCACACGCCCAGATTCCGTATCTTTCTCTTCACTCTCACTCCCGAAAATCCGGAATCCAAACAACTTAACCGCATATCGAAGCCCATTTTCATAAGCAATCCGCAGCGACACCGCATGAAGCAGCCAATGGATATGCAGATGCACGCCAAAATCCTTGATACTGTGGTAGCTTCCGTTCCCCCGGTATCGAATCGGGACAAATAAAACCGCCAGCAGGCACAGAAACAACAGTCCCAGAATGACAAGAAGCAGGATTCCGAGTATTTTCAAGATTATGAACAAAATATGCAGCAATCCATCCCCTCCCACTTCTTATTCTTTCATTGACAAATTCATGTATCAGCTCTGTATCATATGATGTTGGGGTCAAAAGACATTTTCAGTCCAAAAAAACTTCATCAAAGGCTGCAAAATACTTACCTCTTTTTCCTCAGCCTGTCTTCCTTCTCTCTCAGATACGTCTTCACATCAAATCCACCCGTCTCGCGGTACGTCTCATCCACAATCCGCCCCACCGTCTCCACGGCATCCTGGTAGCCCGCGCCGACCCCTACGATCAGCAGATCCGCCTGCTCCCGGTAATAATTCTGCCGGAGCACATAGGCAGGCAGGATATCAAGCAGGTTGTGTCCGCCTGAGGCAGGCGTGATCACGTGAACGCCCGGCTGTACCTTTCCGAGGCGGAGTTTCTGTAGAATCGAAAAACGATGCTTTTTAGCAGTTTCTCCCAGATACAGATATTTATACCAAATCATCGTCCCCGCCTCCTAAAAAAGGAGAGCCCGATCCATGGCGCTCTAAAAACAGCACATTTCCGGCTATTTCTCCCCGCCTGTCAGCTCTCCCTCCTTTACATGATCAATCTTTTTTATAATTCTTAATAATCGACCGTCTCAGCAGATCCAGCGCCTGAATCACCGTCTGCTCACGCACCTTCTCGCGATTTCCGCGGAAATGGTATTCCTCTACTTTGACTTTATCCTTCATATAACATGCGATATAGACGAGTCCCACCGGTTTCTCCTCGGTTCCGCCGTCCGGTCCGGCGATGCCGGTCACAGCGATACAGGCATCCGCATCCGTCGTAAATACACCGCCTGCAGCCATCTCACGCGCCGTCTGTTCGCTGACCGCGCCGTATTTTTTCAGGGTCGCCTTACTGACGCCCAGGATCTTTTTCTTTGCCTTGTTGGAATACGTCACGTATCCCTCGTTAAAGACCTCTGAAGCCCCCGGCACGTTGACGATGCGTCCGGCGATCAGACCGCCTGTGCAGGACTCTGCGGTTGTCACAGTCAGGTCGTATTTCTTTAAGAGGCGGACAACGACATCCTCCAGATTCTCATGCTCATCCGTCGTGTAAACCGCATTACCGAACCGTTTCTTGATCTCTTTGATAACCGGTTTTAACAGCTGTTTTGCCGCGTCTTCGCTCTCGGCTCTCGCGGTCACGCGCAGATGTACTTCTTTCGTCTTTGCATAGGTCGCAATCGTCGGGTTCGTCTGCTGGTCGATGAGGTCGAGAAGCATTTCCTCCACCTTGCTCTCCCCGTATCCGCAGATTTTGAGCATCTGGGAATAGATCACACAGTCAGATCGTTTCTGAATATAAGCACAAACCTGATCTTCCACCATCGGATACAGTTCGTTCGGCGGTCCCGGAAGAAGAATCGCGGTCTTACCGTTTTTCTCCAGGGCAAGTCCCGGAGCTGTGCCGTTTGTGTTGGAAAATACCACCGCGCCCTCCGGCACCAGCGCCTGACGCCAGTTGCTATCCGGAATATCGGTGCGCTTGCGCTGCCGGTACCAGTCCTCCAGATGTGCCCGCACCTCCGGATCCTCGACTAACGGCATTCCCATCAGCTCCGCGCAGACATCCTTCGTGATATCATCCTCCGTCGGTCCCAGACCGCCGCCGATGATAACGAGATCGGCTCTTGAGAGCGCCGTCCGGAAGACTTCTGTCATGCGCTCCCGGTTGTCCCCTACCGTCGTCTGGTAATAGACGTTAAGCCCCAGCTTTGCACACGTTTCCGATAAATACTGCGCATTGGTATTGACGATATTGCCAAGCAGCAGCTCTGTTCCTACCGAGATCAGTTCGACTATCATATCAGATACTCCCTTCTGTCAGTATTTTATGATTCTTGTAAATATAATCAACAAGTGACACAATCGTCAGCACCAGCGCGATCCAGACACAGATCGTCGTGACAAACGCAAGCGCCGGAATATCCAGAATCAACAACACCACCGATACCATCTGAAACGTCGTCTTAAATTTGCCCCAATAGCTGGCGGCGATGACAACTCCGTTGTCCGAGGCGATCAGACGGAATCCGCTGATGATAAACTCCCGGCTGATGATGATGATAACCATCCAGGCTGGAAGCGCATTCAGCTCAATCAGGCAGATGAGCGCCGAGCACACTAGAAGCTTGTCCGCGAGCGGATCCATAAATTTTCCAAAGTTCGTAACCAGATTGTACTTTCTGGCAATCTTTCCATCCAGAAGATCGGTCAGGCTGGCTATGATAAACAGTGCCAGTGCAATCATACGGAAGGTATAGTTTTCACCATTCTGCCAGAGAAGGAAAAACACAAAAAACGGAATCATGATGACGCGAAGCGTCGTAAGCTTATTCGGTAAATTCATCAGCCAACTCTCCTATCAAATCATATTCGAGTGCTCCCGTTACGCGGACACGGCAGAAATCGCCGGACATCAGCGGAACATCCGCATTGACAAAAATCAAACCATCTACGTTCGGCGCGTCCTTATAGGTACGTCCCACGAAAGCATTCTCGTCTGCCACTTTTCCCTCGATCATAACCTCAAGCACACGGTCTTTCATATCCTCGGCTTTCTCAAAGGCAATCTCCTGCTGCAGCTCCATGATCTCGTCGCGGCGGTCTTCCTTGACCTCCTGCGGTACCTGATCCGGATATCCGGCTGCCGGTGTGTCCTCTTCTGCAGAGTATGCAAACACGCCCAAGCGGTCAAATTCCATCTCATCGACGAACCGCATCAGTTCCTCATGATCCTCCTGTGTCTCACCCGGGAAACCGGAAATTAAGGTCGTGCGGAGTGCAATATCTGGGATCTCTTCCCGCAGATGCGCGATCCGCTCCCGAAGCTCCGCCTGATTCGTGCGGCGTCCCATCCGCTTGAGAACGGCATCGCTCGCGTGCTGGATCGGAATATCCAGGTAATGACAGACTTTTTCTTCCGTCTTGATCGCCTGAATCAACTCCTCGGTGATCTCCTCCGGATAACAGTACTGGATACGGATCCATTCGATTCCATCGATCTGTGCCAGTTCATGTAAAAGTTTCGGCAGGGTCTTCTCTCCATACAAATCCACGCCGTAAAGCGTCGTCTCCTGTGCGACAAGAATCAGTTCCTTCACACCCTGATCCGCAAGCTCCTTTGCCTCTGCGAGAAGCTGCTCCATCGGCACACTGCGGTACGGTCCACGCAGGGACGGGATAATACAATAGGTACACCGTTTGTTACAGCCCTCGGAAATCTTTAAAAAAGCATAATGTCCGCCGGTCGTCACCAGACGTTTGCTCCGCATCTTCGTCTCCGGAAGTTCGGACAAATCGTGGAAATCAGATACCCTCTTACCCTTCAGCGCCTCCGCCAGCACCTTGCTGACCTCATCATAGCTGGTCGTACCGAGAATACCGTCCACCTCCGGCACCTCCTGCAGGATCTCTTCCTTGTAACGCTGTGCCATACAGCCGCTGACTAAGAGCGCCTTGCAGGTTCCGCTCTTTTTGTACTCTGCCATCTCTAAGATGGTGTTGACACTCTCCTCCTTGGCATCGTTGATAAAGCAGCAGGTATTGACCAGAATGACATCTGCCTCCTGCTCGTCATCGGTAAACGTGTACCCGTCCTGGCTCAGCGAACCCAGCATACGCTCTGCATCAACCAGGTTTTTATCGCAGCCAAGGGATATACAAAGTAATTTCATTCAATTCTCTCCTAATACCATATTTAAAAAATTTCTGTAACCATAATCGATTTGAACCGTCACAAAAATTCTATATCGTAACTGTTCAGTACCTTCACAGTCACGCGCAAAAATCCATTAAAAATTGCCTACGGCAATGGGATTTTTGCCTGCTGGCCCATGTTTTCGTACGGTCAGCGCAGTAGATGCGCAGACCTACTGAACAGTTACTCTATATCTAAGAAAAGACCATCTCCATGTACATAATGAACACGGGACGGTCTTCTGTCACCTTTTAGACCTCTTCCTCCGGGGAATCGTTCTCTGCTACAATTTTAACCTTAGAATGGTACAGCTCGTCGATCGCGATCGAAAGCGGTTTTCTTCCATTCTCAATGACCAGTGCCTCATCACCGGCGATCAGCTGTCTTGCACGCTTTGCAGTCGCAATTACGATGGAGTAACGGCTCTGAATCAGCGGTTCTTTCCCCGGCTCAGCCTCTTTGTTTACAACATTAATTAAGTCAAGATATGACGGACGCAGCATCATAATACATCTTTCTCCTTTCAGAATTGCTTCATCTCTTCTTTTATTTTTTCAATCAAAGTCTTGTGATTTTCTGTTCTGGCATGCATCGCCTGAATCAGTGCGTGCATTTCTTCTACACAGCGGTCTACCTCATCATTCACCAGAATGAAATCGTAGTCATCCATCTGCTTGGACTCCTCCGCTGCTCTCGAAAGCCGTGCGGCAATCTTCTCAGGTGTCTCGGTTCCACGACCTGCCAGCCGGTTTCTAAGCTCCCCGGCACTCGGCGGCGTGACAAAAATGAGAACTGCCTCCGGGAATTTCTTCTTGATTTTCAGGGCACCCTGAATCTCAATCTCCAAAAGGACATCCTTGCCCGCTTTCAGGTTGGAAAACACATACTCCTTCGGTGTGCCGTAATAGTTTCCGACATACTGGGCGTATTCGACCAGCTCATCGTGTTCGATCATCTGTTCGAACTCTTCCCGGGTCTTAAAGAAATACTCTCTTCCATCAACCTCGCCCTCGCGCGGTGCGCGGGTGGTCGCGGAGATGGAAAGGGCATAATTGTCATACCGCTCCAGCAATGCACGCATCAATGTTCCCTTGCCTGCCCCTGAAAATCCGGATATAACTGCCAGTACTCCCTGATTATCCATATATTTCGCCTGCTTTCTAAATTCTATCTATTATTACAATATTTCATATTCTCCGTATTTTCACCGCCAACGGCAGCCTTCCGTGAATACCTCTTCCAGCATGATCGGCTATTCAATATTCTGAATCTGCTCTCTGACTTTCTCGATCTCTGTCTTGAGTGCAATCGCACAATCGGAAACCTCCAGATCGTTTGCCTTGGAAAGAATCGTATTCGCCTCGCGGTTCATCTCCTGTGCAATGAAATCCAGCTTACGTCCGACGCTTCCGCCCGCCGTCAGCTCCTTGCGGGTCGCCTCAATGTGGCTTCTCAGGCGGACCGTCTCCTCATCGGTGCAGATCTTATCTGCAAAAATCACAACCTCTGCCGCAATCCGGCCTTCATCGACGCTGCTTCCTTCCAGAAGCTCTTTCACCTTATCTTCCAGTTTCGCCCGGTATTCTTCCACGATCTTCGGGGAACGTTCTTCAATCTGATCGACCAGCGTTACCATATAGTCCAGCTTGCCAAGCAGATCCTGTTTCAGATTCTCACCCTCGCGTGTGCGTGTCTCGACAAATTTCTCTGCCGCCTCGCCGATCGCCTTTTCGAGAATCTGCCACATATGCTCCTCGTCCTCCGGCGCCTGCTCCATCGTAAAGACCTCCGGACACCGTGCAAGACGCATCACCGTTGCGTCATTCGGAATTCCAAGCTCGTCCGCCATCTGACGGAAATAATCCATATACTCGCCGGCCAGGGAACGATTGTACTTTAAGGACATCTTCTCATCCGTATAATCTTCATAGGAAATAAAGACATCTACCTTTCCCCGCTGAATGTATTTCTTGAGCTGCGCGCGAATCGCCGCCTCAAAGTAATTAAATTTCTTCGGCATCTTAATGCTGAGATCCAGGTAACGGTGGTTTACCGCCTTCATCTCCACAGAAATCTTATATTCATCCGTTGCCATCTCGCATCGGCCAAATCCAGTCATACTTTTAAGCATAGTGACGCCTCTCTCTTTCATCCATAGATAATGGTATTATAATGCAAATCGCCGCAAGCGTCAACCGAATTTAAAAGTGATTGTTTTTCGTGTCTTCTTTCATTATAATAGTAGATACTACACAAATAAAGGAGCACCAAAACCATGGCATTTGACGGAATTGTAATCGCAAACCTGGTTAAGGAGTTTAGTGACGCGCTTACCGGCGGCAAGATCGCAAAGATCACGCAGACCGAGCGCGATGAACTTCTTTTTACCATAAAGAACTTCCGGGAGACGAAACGACTTCTTCTCTCGGTCAACGCAAGTCTTCCGCTGGCATATCTGACGGATACCAACAAGCAGGGACCGATGACTGCCCCGAATTTCTGCATGCTGCTTCGCAAGCACATCGGAAGCGGACGCATCGTGTCGGTCAGCCAGCCGGGTCTGGAACGCTGTATTCATTTTGAGATCGAACATCTGGACGAGATGGGTGACCTCTGCCGCAAGCTGCTTATCGTCGAACTGATGGGGAAATACAGCAATATCATTTTCTGCAGCCCTGACGGCACGATCCTCGACAGTATCAAACATATCTCCGTGCAGGTCAGCTCCGTGCGCGAGGTTCTGCCGGGACGGCAATATTTCCTCCCGCAGACGGTCGCAAAGCAGGATCCGCTGACTGCATCTGCCGATGATTTCGCCGCCATTCTGGCACAGTCACCGGCACCGGCAGGAAAAGCCATTTACACGAATTTCACCGGTATCAGCCCGGTCATGGCAGAAGAATTCTGCTATGAGGCATCGATTGATGCCGACCGCCCCGCATCGGAACTGAATGAGCTGGAGCGCACGCACCTCGGTCACACGCTGGAACTGGCAATGGAATCCATCAAAAATGGACAGTTCTCGCCCTGCATCGTATACCGTGAAGATGAGCCAATGGAATTTGCCGCTCTCCCATTGACCTCGTTCCCGCCGGAATATCAGGTCGAACACTTTGATTCGATCAGTAAAGTGCTGGAGACCTACTATGCGTCCAAGAACGTCATCACACGAATCCGCCAGAAATCCTCGGATCTGCGCCGGATCGTCCAGACTGCCCTGGAGCGCAATTATAAAAAATACGATTTGCAGCAGAAACAGTTAAAGGACACCGAAAAACGGGATAAATACAAGCTCTACGGCGAGCTGTTAAACACCTACGGTTATGAGCTGACCGGCGGCGAAAAAGAACTTGTCTGCACGAACTACTACACAGGAAAAGAGGTCAAGATCCCGCTTGACCCGCAGCTGACCGCCCGCGAAAATTCGCAGAAGTATTTTGACAAATATGGAAAACTCAAACGTACTTTCGAGGCTCAGAGCCAGCTCATTGAGGAGACGAAGCAGGAGATCGAGCACCTCGAATCCATCAGTACCTCCCTCGATATTGCCTTAAAGGAGGAAGATCTGACCCAGATCAAGCAGGAGCTGACGGAATATGGCTTCATCAAAAAGCACGGTCCGGCTGGAAAGAAAGTAAAAATCACAAGCCGCCCATTCCACTACCTTTCCTCCGACGGATTCCATATCTACGTCGGCAAAAACAACTACCAGAATGAGGAGCTGACCTTCAAGATCGCGACTGGAAATGACTGGTGGTTCCACGCAAAAGGAATTCCGGGTTCCCATGTCATTGTGAAATCCGAAGGAAAAGAGCTTCCGGACCGCACCTTCGAGGAAGCCGCCGGGCTGGCTGCCTACTATTCCAAGGGACGGGAAAATGAAAAAGTTGAGATCGATTATGTACAGAAAAAGCAGGTCAAAAAAGTAGCGGGCGCTGCTCCGGGATTTGTGATTTATCATACGAATTATTCGATGATGGCGACGCCGTCGAATCAGCTGGAAGAACTGCCATCATAATGCTGCCTGAAAAAAGACAATGTCTATATTTCTGCAATTCACAATGAGTCCAGTAAAAAACGCCACAGGCACACAACCCATGGCGTTTTTTTACTGGACTCAAATGAACTTAGCGAATCTCGCTCTTACCACCCATATACGGACGCAGAACCTCCGGAATGCGGACAGAACCGTCTGCCTGCAGGTTGTTCTCTAAGAATGCGATCAGCATACGCGGCGGAGCTACTACAGTGTTGTTCAAGGTGTGTGCAAAGTATTTGCCGTCTTTGCCGTTGACACGGATCTTCAGACGTCTTGCCTGTGCATCACCTAAGTTGGAGCAGCTTCCAACCTCGAAATATTTCTTCTGACGCGGGGACCATGCCTCTACATCAACGGATTTTACTTTCAGATCAGCCAGGTCTCCGGAGCAGCACTCCAGAGTACGAACCGGAATATCCATGGAACGGAACAGGTCCACGGTGTTCTTCCACAGTTTGTCATACCACATCTTGCTGTCTTCCGGTTTGCAGACTACGATCATTTCCTGTTTCTCAAACTGGTGGATGCGGTATACGCCTCTCTCCTCGATGCCGTGAGCGCCCTTCTCTTTACGGAAACACGGAGAATAGCTGGTCAGTGTCTTCGGAAGCTCTTCCTCCGGAACTACGGTATCAATGAATTTACCGATCATAGAGTGCTCGCTGGTACCGATCAGGTAAAGATCCTCGCCCTCGATCTTGTACATCATCGCATCCATCTCATCGAAACTCATAACGCCGGTTACAACATTGCTGCGGATCATGAACGGCGGGATACAGTAGGTAAATCCACGGTCAATCATGAAATCTCTTGCATATGCGATAACAGCAGAATGAAGTCTTGCGATATCGCCCATCAGGTAATAGAAACCATTTCCAGCTACCTTTCTGGCACTGTCCAGATCGATGCCGTTAAATTTCTCCATAATCTCGGTGTGGTACGGGATCTCGAAATCCGGTACAACCGGCTCGCCGAAGCGCTCGATCTCTACGTTCTCGCTGTCGTCTTTACCGATCGGAACACTCGGATCAATGATGTTCGGGATGGTCATCATAATCTTTAAGATGCGCTCGCCAAGATCCTTCTCCTGCTCTTCCAGCTCAGACAGGCGGGCAGACTGCTCTGCTACCTGTTTCTTCAGCTCTTCTGCTTCCTCTTTCTTTCCCTGACCCATCAGAGCGCCGATCTGTTTTGCAATCTTGTTCTTGTTTGCACGCAGATCATCTGCTTCCTTCTTCGCTGCACGGTTCTTGGCATCCAGCTCAATTACCTCATCTACCAGCGGAATTTTCTTGTCCTGGAACTTATTTTTAATATTCTGCTTTACAATGTCAGGATTTTCTCTGACGAATTTAAGATCTAACATATCTTCCTCCTACTGTTATGCAATTAACTGCACGAAAACTAGTTATAATTATACTACAACTTTGTACGAATGAAAAGCCCTGTTTCAAGAGTTCCTCTGTTCGTTACTGTTCACGCATACGTGAACAGTAGCGGAATTTGCCGTGGCTTCGCATTTAAATACGGCAAATTCCTGCTGCCACCACGTTTTCTTACGGCACTTTCGGTTCCAAAAGTGCCTACCCGTGAACTGTAACCTCTGTTCTTCTTTATACAAAACAGGATAGACTGCCCCATTATATTTAACTCAACTTCGTCAAATAGGACAGACACGCCTCCAGGCACAGTCCGTCCTGCTCCGGGGCACCAAGTTCTTCTGTCTTTTCCACACATTTTTTTGTAAAAGCTGCCGCCCGTCTGACGGCTTCCTCCATCGGCACACCTCGCACCATGCTGGCACCGATGACTGCTGCAAAGACATCCCCGGTTCCGTGGTAATTGCCCGCCACAAATTTAGTTGCATGAAAGACCGGCTCCTTGCCGCGCTCATGGATCACGTTGAGGATCTGTTTGCCCTTGACCACGCCCGTCAAAATGACTGACCGCGCGCCCAAAAGGTGAAGCTTCCAGGTCAGATCTGAGAGCTTGCGCTTACTCCATCCATTTTCCTGATACAGCGTGTCCGTCAGGGCACAGGCTTCCGTCAGATTTGGCGTGACAACGTCCGCATACTGCATCAGCTCCCGCATCGCCTCGATCAGATCCTCGTCACAGACGCTGTAGAGATGTCCGTGGTCGCCCATCGTCGGATCTACCAAAACCTGCGTATTTTCCCGTTTGAAATCCCGGATAAAATCTGCCACGATCGACGCCTGTCTGGCAGAACCTAAGAATCCAGTCATGATTCCGTCCATCTCAAATCCCATCTTCCGCCACGGCTCCAGGTATGCCTCCATCCGATCGGTATAATCATCCATATAGCATTCCGGATATCCCGCGTGATTGGACAGCACCGCCGTCACCACCGGACAGCACTGTACCTTGAGGGCGCTGATAACCGGCATCGCCGCCGTCAGCGAACAGCGCCCGTAGCCTGACAGGTCATTTAAAACCGCTATTTTCTTCTGAATTCCTTCCATGTATAATTTTTCCTCATTTTCTTAATTTTAAGATACCAGGGTCAAAAGGTCAGAAGTTCGACGCAAGCTTGCTTGCAGGAGAATTTTTGACCTTGGAACCCGCCAAAAACATGAGTAAGTAGCCATTTTTCAAAGAAAAATGAGCGAATTACGAATGTTTTCGAAGATTGCGGGAGCATATAGTGCGGAGCAATCTGGTATCAGAGGGGTCAAAACGTCTTTTGACCCCAACATCATTTTAAGCAACTTTATAATCTAACATATTCTCGCGGCAGATACGACTGCCTGCAGCATGATTCTGGTTTCTACAAGCGTGTATCTATACATTTGTGTTTCATAAGCCGCACACTCCAATGACGCAACAAGGAGACTGCGCCCGGACAGATGTTTTTCCCATTCTGCCCAACCACAGTCTCCTGTATGTATTTCATTTTAATTCTTCTCGACTGAGATAAATTGCCTTATGCTCTCGCTTCTACAGACAATGCATCCAGAAAACCTGCCTTGCGGAGTGCCGGACGAACTGCCATATATATAACAACAGACGCAATCGTAGATGTCACCGCATTGATCGAAGTCGCTGCGATATTCCATGCAAGTGTGAGCTCTGCCGCCGGTTTACCAATGATCCAGAGTTTATAATAATATCCGATCAGCGGATCTGCAATGACGTTGAATAAAAGACCTGCCACCGCTGCTGCAATCGTAAAACCAAGGATGTGGTTCTTATCGGTGCTCCGGTCAATCTTGCCCAGACGATGTGCTACGAATCCGGCGATCAGTCCGATGCAGAGTTTGCAGATAAATGTCTTCGGTGCATATACAATATAAACCGGATCGAGAAGGTCACCTATCGTCATGCCGATAGCACCTCCCAAACCGCCGTAAAAGCCGCCGACTAAGAGTGCCCCGATGACACAGACTGCATTTCCCAGATGAATGGAAGTTGCATCGCCGCCCGGAAGTGTGATCTTCACCTGTCCGTATGTAAATACGACATAGGAGAGAGCTGCCAGCAGACCGACCATCGCGATCTTGTAAGCCTGATTTGATTTGTTTGCCATGATGTTTCATCCTCCCTTGTTATTGGACTCATCATAGCACAATCTTGTCCCCTGAAAAACATACAGTTTTTATCATTTTAAGCAGGTCAGTTATAACTTGCCACTTTTTTATCCTGATTAATCATGTGCCTCCACGCACAAAAGGACACCTCTCTCCAGCTCCAGAATGCCCTCTTCCCGTTTGAGTTCATTGCTGATGCAGAGACTCGTCCCCAGCCCGATCGTCCGCCGCTGGAGCGGGTATTTAAATCCCCGCAGCGTCAGTCCCTCGACAGTCTCGGTCATCGGCAGGAACGAAATGTATTTTCCATACACCTCTTCCCGGTGAAATACCTTATGCCCGCCCAGAAGATACAGGCGGTTGCGGGCATCATAAATATTCACTTCCATTCCCTGGCAGAAAAACTGATACATCAGCTGGATATTGCCGATGGCGTGATCCATACGGCCGCCCAGCGCCCCCAGGATATCAACTGCCTCACAGCCCTGGCGCGCCGCCGTCAAAAGCGCCAGCTCCGTATCCGTCTCATCCTTCTCCGGTTTATGGATCTCAAATTCGATGTCCGGCTGGTTCTGATATTCTTCCAGAACCTTTTTATCCACCGTGTCCAGATCGCCGACCACCGCATTCGGAGAAATATGCAGCGGGCGCAGAACCTCCAGCCCCGCATCTGCCGCAATTACATAGTCATACGAGCGCTGTGAGAGAAAATCTTTCGCAAACGCAATATCAATCGTTCCGCCTGTCACAATCAAACAACGCTTCATCTTCATCATCCCTGTTCAAATTCCTGAAAAATATTTAAAAATGTTTTTACATTCCCAGCCGGGTTTCCCTTAAATACGGCGCTTCCCGCCACGATCACATCGGCTCCTGCCTCCAATACCGTCCGCACATTGTCCGGCGTGATTCCTCCGTCCACCTCAATGCGGGTGGAAAGTCCCCTCTCGCTGCACATTGCGCGCAGCTTCTTGATTTTTTCTACCGTATATGGAATAAATTTCTGACCGCCAAATCCCGGGTTGACCGTCATCAGAAGAACCATGTCCACCTCCGGCAAAATAACATCCAGTGTCTCGACCGGGGTCGCCGGATTTAACGCTACACCTGTTTGCAGCCCTGCCTCACGGATCTGCGCGATCGTGCAGTCCAGATGAAGACAGGCTTCCTGATGCACACAGATCAGATCCGCCCCCGCTTTTTTGATATCCTCTACATAACGTCCCGGTTCTTCCACCATCATGTGTACGTCAAACACACGATCCGTCACCGGGCGCAGGCTCTTAATTACCGGCATTCCAAAGGAGATACTCGGCACAAACGCGCCATCCATCACATCCAGATGGATGTACTGCGCGCCTGCCTTGTCCACCTCAGCGACCTGCTCTCCCAGCTTCGTAAAATCTGCCCCCAGAATCGAAGGTGATAATATAATCATGGTTCTTTCCTCCCAATTTCTTGTCAACGGCTGCTTCTGCCGTATTTCTTTTTCTCTTTTAATTCCTGATACATCAAACGGTAATTGTTATACCGGCTCTGCCCGATCTTATGCTCCTGCACCGCCGTCTTGACGCCGCATTCGCGCTCGCCAATGTGGACACAGCCCAAGAAACGGCATTCATCCTCATATGGCTCAAATTCCGGGAAAAAGTCCTTGAGCGCCTCCGGCTCCAGATCCTCGATATAGAGAGAACTGAATCCCGGCGTATCCATCATATAGGTGCTCTCTTCCACGAAAAACAGTTCTGAATGGCGCGTCGTATGTTTGCCCCGGCGGATCTTCTCACTGATACCGCCAGTCTCCATCTGTGCCTCCGGCTGGATAAAGTTTGTGATCGACGATTTTCCGACACCCGAAGGTCCTGCTAAGACCGTTGTTTTCCCAATGATCAACCGATGAAACTCCTCCAGCCCTGATTTTTCGTAGGTGCTGATAAAATGCACCGGATAGCCCGCCGGTTCATAGATCGCACGCAGCTTCTCCTGCTCGGCTGCATCGACCAGATCGATCTTGTTGAAACAGATGCTGACCGGAACTTCCTGCCGTTCCATCATTACGAGGAAGCGGTCGAGAAGGTTTAAATTTGGCATCGGATCGGTGATGGCAAAAACCACCACCGCCTGATCAACATTTGAAACCGCCGGGCGGATCAGACGGTTTTTACGAGGAAGGATCTCGTCGAGATTGCCTGTCGCCTTCTCCTCATCGAGAACACTGATCTCCACGTCATCGCCTACCAGCGGCTTGATGCCGCGATTTCGGAAAATCCCCTTTGCCCGGCATTCATATACCTTTCCAATACCGTCGTGTACATAATAGAAACCGCCGATCCCTTTAATTATCTTTCCCTGCATACCTGTACCTTACAACTACCTCTTATTAATTATCTGAAACTTCCACAAATTCAAGCTGATACGTTTTTAGAACCCTATCGTTCGTCAGATCGAGGATCTGCAGCTCGCCTGTCTGCACACCGTCCGCTCCCTCGATATTATAATGAATCGGAAGTGTGATATTCCCGCCGATCTCCCTCGGTTCCATGACCGTCTTAGTCACAGTATTGCCGGCAATCGTCTGCTTCATCACAATACTGACGCGGATATGCGTATCTCCGGAACTTGGTCCAAACAGTTCACTCATCTGAAATTCATCGTTGATCGCCGCCACATAGCGGGTTCCTTTTCCCAGACTGACTGTATAGCCAATGGCACTTCCCTCCGGTGTATCTGTTTTCTCCAGGACATCCTGACTGATGATCTTGCCCTTTGCCACTTCTGAACTCTTCGCTTCCTTGCGCTCGCCAAGCCCTAATCCGACCGCTTCCAGAACAACTTTTGCATTTTCCTCTGAAAGCCCTGTAATCCTCGGCATCGGTACCGTCGGTACGTTCGGACCTGTGCTGACATACAGCGTCACCGTGCCGCCCGGATCCACGCTGGACGGACTGTATCGGATCACTATACCGGAGGCAACCGTATCGCTGCTCTCTTTCTGCACTACTACGGTCAGTTTATTTTCTTCTGCCAGAAGCGTCTCCGCATCCTCGCCGGACATCTCTTCCAGTCCAAGTTTCGTCAAATCTATTGCCTCATTGCCTTCTCCGATCGTGACGATAACTTCCGTCTGTTTCGAGACAACCGTGCCGCTGGCAATACTCTGACCGATGACCTTCCCTTTTTCAGAGGTTTCCGACTTTGCATATTCATAACGGATTTTCAACGACTGCTTTTCCAATGCTGTCTTCGCCCCATCCTCCGTCATGCCGTCCAGTGACGGAACCCTGCACTCCGTTGATTCCAGACTCTCGCTCTCAGACGCCTCCGAAGAAGCTTCAACGGTCGTCTTCGGATGCTTCTGACTACCAGATCCCAGATTAAAGATGCCTGTCAACTTCGCAGCAATGACAATCACAACCACCACAATCAATACGGCTGCACCGATTCCAATCATCGTAAGCAGGCGCTCCATCTGCGGATTGACATCCTCGCTGTCTTCTTCTATACGGCGTCCCTTCCGTCTACGGTCCGGGCGCCTTGAGGTTTCTTCCTCATAGACATCCGTCTCTTCTTCCTGCCAACCTTCTATCTCTTTCTCCGGCTGTTCCGGCTCTTTCCAGACTACCTCACCACGTTCATTTTCTGTCGGAACCGGTCCGGTCTTTTCACTCACTGCCGGATGTTCCATCGTTTGTTCCAGATTTCGATTTCTCTGTGCATCCATCTGGCGGTTCAGTTCCTCGGCCCCGCGCACGACTGTCGGGGAATTTTCATCAAATTCCGGTTCTTTTTTCAGAAAATCATCGTTTGGATCCACCAGCGCATGGCGCAGATCCGCGATCAGCTCATACGCATTCTGGTAACGGCGTTCCGGCTTTTTCTGGGTACATTTTAAAATAATGCGGTCCAGGCTTGCCGACACCTCCGGGTTGATGCGGCTCGGCGGCTGCACCGGTTCTTCCAGATGTGCCAGTGCCACTGAAACCGGGGTATCCCCGTCAAACGGAAGTTTTCCTGTTAGCATCTCATACATCGTGATTCCCAGTGAATACAGATCGCTTCGTCCGTCACTATAATTTCCTTTTGCCTGCTCCGGCGAGATATAATGCACGGAACCGACCGCATTGACCCCAATCGTCTGGGACGATACAGCTCTGGCAATACCGAAATCCGCCACCTTCACCTTGCCGTCACGCGAGATAATCATATTCTGCGGTTTGATGTCCCGGTGCACAATATGCTGGTCATGTGCCGCTGCCAGCCCCTGCGCTACCTGGATGGCAATTCCAATCGTTTCTTTGACGCCCAGATGACCTTTCTTGAGAATGTAGCTTTTCAGCGTGATTCCCTCGATGAGTTCCATGACGATATAATGAAGACTGCCCTCATCCACAACGTCATAAACACTCACAATATTTGGATGGGAAAGCCCTGCCGCCGCCTGCGCCTCCATCTTGAATTTGCTGACGAAATTCGCATCCTGGCTGTACTCATCCTTTAAAACCTTGATCGCCACCAGACGGTTCAGAGTGTGGCATTTTGCCTGATACACCTCTGACATGCCGCCCGTGCCAATCAGTGAGAGGATCTCATAGCGATCCTGCAGATAAGTTCCCGGTTTCAGCATCATGATTCTCTCACCTCCTTGATCTGCGGGTCAATCAATATGATCGCGATATTATCTTTCCCGCCGTTCTGGTTTGCGAGCGCCGTGAGCGCCCTTGCCTTGGTGTCCAGGGTTCCCGGCAGAAGCACCATCCGGTAAATTGCTGAATTATCCACCATATTGGTTAACCCGTCCGAACACAGCAGTACGTAATCGCCCGGGTTCAGTGAAACCTCAAAGAAATCCGGCTCCACATGCCCACCGATCCCGACTGCGCGGGTAATGATATTTTTCTTCGTCTCATATTCCCGGCTGCCGCGGCTCATCTGTCCCAGCGAGACCATCGCCTCCACGTAGGAATGATCCCGGGTAATCTGATGAATGCCGGAGCGCTCAATCCGGTAGAGACGGCTGTCCCCCACGTTTGCCACATAGAGTGTATTTCCCTGAATTGAAGCCGCTACCAGCGTTGTTCCCATGCCGGCAAGCTCCTCGCGCTCACAGGAAAGGATATAAAGTTCCTGATTGACTGCCTCGATCCCCTTTCGAAGCGCCGCGACCGGCTCATTCTCACCACTCTCTTTGATATATTCCGGCATATGCTCGATCAGATAGCGCGAAGCAAAATCTCCCGCCTGATGACCGCCCATTCCGTCCGCCACGACAAACAGGTTGGAAAGTTCTCCCACCGGCTCCGTGCTGGCAAACTGAGCATCCTGATTGACCTTACGCGTTTTTCCGATATCCGTCAGTGCGTATGCTTTCATTTGACTGCCGCACCTTCTTTCTCCTGCTCTTTATCCATATAGCTCTTCCGGAGCTGTCCGCAGGCACCGTCTATGTCGCGCCCCATCTCGCGCCGGATTGTCACATTGATTCCCTTGGATTCCAGACATCCCTTAAATGCTTCGATCGCTTTCCGTCCCGACTGTACATAAGAGCGCTCCTTGATCGGATTGACCGGAATCAGATTCACATGCCCGTGCTGATCCTGAATCAGCGCCGCCAGCTCGCGCGCCTCGTCCAGATTGTCGTTGACTCCCTGCACCAGACTGTACTCAAACGTCATGCGGCGTCCCGTTTTTTCAAAATAGTAATGACAGGCCGCCAATACATCCTTTAACGCATATGTACGCGCGATCGGCATCAAGCTCTTCCGCACCTCGTCATTCGGCGCATGCAGAGAAAGTGCCAGCGTGATGGTCAGTCCCTGATCTGCCAGCTCCCGGATCTTCGGAACCAGCCCACAGGTGGAAACCGTCACATTCCGCTGACTGATATGCAGTCCGCCTTCCTCCGTCAAAAGATGGATAAAGCGGATCAGGTTATCGTAATTGTCCAGCGGTTCACCCGATCCCATCACAACCACGTTGGAAACGCGTTCGCCTGTATCGCGCTGAATCTGATAAATCTGGTCCAGCATCTCCGACGGGCGCAGGTTCCGTTCCAGGCCGTCCAGGGTCGAAGCACAGAAACGGCAGCCCATCCGACACCCCACCTGCGAGGAAATACAAACGGAATTTCCATGCTTATAACGCATCAGGACACTCTCGATGACATTGCCGTCCGCGAGGCGGAACAGGTACTTGCGGGTTCCATCGATCTGCGAAATCTGCACCCGTACCTTTTCCAGTGATACATACTCGCACGCGTCCTGCAGCTTCTGCCGGAGTACCTTGGAAAGGTTTGTCATATCGTCAAAGGAAGATGCCAGTTTTTCATGCATCCACTGATAGATCTGGGCGGTCCGGAATGGTTTTTCGCCCAGACTCACCAAAAAGGCACGCAGTTCCTCCTGCGTCATTGATTTTATATCCTGCTTTTCCATATCGGACTGCCTCCCTCTCTCCTATATGCACTCTCGGAGTCTTTCCTGTATTCATACACTGTTCCGTCCAGTTATCCTTTTCTTTTCATCACAGAGATGAAAAATCCATCACACGGATGAACGCCCGGATAGAGCTGGATGTATCCCTCTTTCAGGCTGTCTTCCTGAAAATCAATCCCCAGACGACCACTGATATCAACCGGCTCAAATGGATATTCGTTTAAAAACCATGCCCGGTTTTCATCATTTTCCAGACGGTTGACCGTGCAGGTGCTGTAAACCAGCACTCCACCCGGCTTCACGTACTGCCAGACCACCGACAGCATCTGCCGCTGCAATGCAGCCAAGTCCCGGATTCCGTCCATTGAAGCGTTGTATTTGATATCCGGCTTGCGTCCGATAATGCCAAGTCCTGAACACGGCAAATCGGCAATGACCACATCCGCTTTCTGCTCCATCGAAGCATCGAATTCACACGCATTCCAGGCGCAGGCAGAGACGTTTGTACAGCCGCTGCGGGCAATATTTTCCTTGATCAAAGATACCTTGTAATCACTCACATCCCGGATCTCAACCTGTCCAGTTCCGTGCAGCAGATCTGCCGCATGAAGCCCTTTTCCACCCGGTGCCCCACAGACATCGAGTACAAAATCACCCTCTTTGATACCCGCCGCATCACCAGCCAGCGACGAACTCAGATCCTGAATCCGGATTAGTCCTTCGCGGAACGCATCCAGACTCTCTGGATAGTCCACTCCCGTCAGACGGTAAACGCCGCTTCCCGCCGCTGTCTCCTCTGCCGTCACACCCTGGGCGGACAGGGAGGCAAGAATCTCTTCTTTCCCTGCACGGTTCTCGGCAAACCGTACCATAAACGGACGTTTCTCCAGACCAGCCTGTGCCATCCTGCGGGTCGTCTCTGCCCCATAGTTTTCCTTCCAGAGAGATAAAATCCAGTCCGGCATTGAATACCGCACTGAATCATCCGGGAAGGTCAGTTTGCCTTTTCCACGCGCCACAGAACGCAGCACACCATTTACAAAGCCGGAAAGTCCGGAAAATCCACGTTTTTTCGCAAGGCGCACCGCCTCATTGCACGCCGCCGAATCCGGTACACGGTCCATATAATAAATCTGGTACACGCTCATCCGCAGAAGTGTGCGGATAAACGGTTTCATCTTATGAACTTTTGTTTTGGAATATGCGTTGATAATATAATCAATCTGGATTTTATACTCCACCGTCCCGTCCACAATCCGTTTTAAAAACGAGCGATCTGATTTTTCCAGATACTGATATTTAGAAAGAGCCTGAAAAAGGGCCAGATGTGTATACTGTCCCTTTTCCAGAATCTCGGTCAAAATTTCTGCCGCTATTTCACGCAGCGCAGTTCCATCAGTCATCGCGTCGTCCTCCAAATAATATAATCAGACGCAGAAGCTGTAAAATCGAACCAGCCGCCGCTGCCACATACGTCAGTGCCGCCGCACCAAGCACCTGTTTGGTATATCCAACTTCTTCCCCGCGAAGAATCCCTGTTGAATCAAGCAGACGTACCGCACGCGCGGATGCATTGAACTCAACCGGAAGCGTCACCAGCTGGAACAGCACCGACAAGGAAAATAAAAGAATTCCAAGTGAAACGATCGGAGATCCCATGCCGCCGACCAGGACACCAATCAGGATCATAGGCCAGGAAAGCTGTGCGCCGATGTTGACCACCGGCACCATTGAACCGCGCAGGCGCAGCGGAACATACTCAGATGCATCCTGCATCGCATGTCCGCACTCATGCGCCGCAACACCGATCGCCGCGACTGAAGTAGAACCATATACACTCTCAGATAAATTCACGGTCTTGGTCCGCGGATCATAGTGGTCGGTCAGGCTGCCTGCCACCTGGCGGATCTGGACATCATAAATGCCCTGTGAATTTAAAAGCTGTCTCGCCGCCTCGGCTCCCGTCATGCCGGTCATGCTCCGGACTCTTGAAAACCGCGCGTAGGTGCTTTTTACCTTCGCAGATGCCCCTAATGACAGAAATACACCAATTAATACCAGAATCATCGTCGGATCAAACATACTGTAATATCCGTATCCGTACATATCACTCCAACTCCTTTCAAACGCCTGGCTGCCTGTAGCAGTTCAGTTCCTGCTGAAGCATTATTTTATCCGAGCTTTACTCCCGTTTCCACCGGATATCCGCGTAAAAATGCCGCCGTATCCATCCGCTTCTTGCCTTCCAGCTGAAGTTCCCGAATCGTGAGAAGCCCTTTGCCGGTCTGGACAGAGAATGCATCTTTACCGACACGTACCACCTGTCCGAATGTCTCCGGTGACGGCCTTCCCGCCGCATCTTCCTCGACATCCGCCGACCAGATTTTCAGGGTTTTTCCTTCAAATTTTGTATAAGCGCTCGGCCATGGATTTAAGCCGCGGATCAGGCGCTCAATCACTGCCGCATCCATCGACCAGTCAATCTGCCCCATCGACTTATCGAGCATTGTCACATGGGTTGCCACTGCCTCATCTTGTTTAACCGGATGCAGGATTCCCGCCTCCGCTTTCTCAAGCGTGGAGAGAATCAGCTTTCCTCCCGCAAGGCTCAAGCGGTCAAACAGGCTGCCGCCTGTCTCTTTCGGATCCAGGCGTACTTCCACGGTATCCAGGATATCTCCGGTGTCCAGACCGACATCCATCTGCATCGTCGTCACACCGCTGACCTCATCGCCATTGATGACCGCCCACTGGATCGGGGCTGCCCCACGGTATTTTGGCAGAAGCGACGCATGGATGTTGATACAGCCGTATTTCGGCAGGTTCAGAATCCGCTCCGGCAGAATCTGGCCAAATGCAATCACGACGATCACATCCGGCTGAATCTTCGTCAATTCCTCAAAAAATGCCTCATCCTTGCGGACGCGCACCGGCTGATACACCGGGATTCCATATTCCAGCGCTTTTTCCTTGACAGGCGGCATTGCCATCGCCTTGCCGCGTCCCTTCGGCTTATCTGGCTGTGTCACCACCGCCGCTACTTCATGCCGGCTCTGATAGAGCGCTTCCAGTGTCGGAACCGCAAAATCCGGTGTTCCCATAAATACGATCTTCATATCTGCCTGTCACCCCACTCTTGTTTCTCTCTCATTCTGCCAATGTGCTTTATTCTTCCTCTGCCGTTACATCCTCTAACGGACCTTCTACCAACTCCACATACAGATGTCCGTGCAGATGATCGCACTCATGGCAGATCGCACGTGCCAGGAAATCATCTGCTTCCAGGACAAACTCTTCCATTTTTTCGTTCAGCGCGCGTACCTTTACGTGGCTCGGACGAGTTACCATACCAGCCTTGCCCGGAACGCTTAAGCAGCCTTCCTGACCAGTCTGGCTGCCGGACATTTCCTCGATGACCGGATTGATCAGGACATACTGGTTGCCGTCCTCCACGTCGATTACTACGATCTGTTTGCGGATACCGACCTGCGGTGCTGCCAGACCTACGCCGCCGGCTGAATACATCGTGTCAAACATATCCTCTATCAGTTCAAGTGTGTGATCGGTTACCTCCGTCACTGCCTTACACTCTTTTTTCAGTACCTCATCGCCAATAGTTCTAATTGACCGGATTGCCATTTTATACACTCTTCCTCTCTATGATATATCGTATTGAATCTGGACCGCCTGCCATTTTGTATCTGCGGCAGCCAGGGTTTCAATCTGACCCCTGATTTGATCCAGTATAGCACATTTTTCACACTTTATATATAAAATTTTTCTGTAGATGTCATTAACTTTGTATACCGGTGCCGGAACCGGACCGATACACTCAGCACTTTCGCGCAGCCGCCGCGCCGCCATTTCCGCACATTCATCCAGCACCACCTCATCGCCGCAGGCAAAATAAACCGCAGCCATCTGGCAGACTGGGGGATAATGAAGCAGCCTCCGGTAATTGATCTCATGGCTGTAAAACAGCTCATAATTCTGCGCCGCTGCCGCCTGCACGGCATAGTGTTCCGGCCGGTACGTCTGGATAACCACATCGCCGGGCTTCCCGGCGCGCCCCGCTCTGCCAGCCGCCTGCGTCAGAAGCTGGAACGTCCGCTCCGCGCTGCGGTAATCCGGCGTATTTAAGGAAAGATCCGCCGCCAGGATTCCGACCAGCGTCACTCCCGGAAAATCATGCCCTTTTACAATCATCTGCGTGCCGATCAGGATATCTGCCTCACGATTTGCAAATGCCTCCAGAATCGCTTCATGTCCGCCTTTTTTTGCCGTTGTATCCGCATCCATCCGCAGGATCCTCGCATCCGGAAACCGAATTTTCGTAAATTCTTCCATCTTCTGCGTTCCGGCCCCAAACCCGGCAATATACGGTGATCCGCAGGACGGACACTGCTTCATCAGCGGAATCGTATAGCCGCAGTAATGACAGACCAGACGGTTCTTCCCGTGTAGTGTCAGGGAAACATCACAATGCGGACAGGTCACCGCCTTTCCGCAGGAACGACAGGAAACAAAATTGGAATAGCCGCGCCGGTTCATAAAAAGCATCGCCTGCTCGCCACGTGCGAGTCTCTCTGTCAACATTGCATCCAATGACCGGCTGAACACCGATTTATTGCCTGCCTGCATCTCCGCACGCATATCAGCGATCTGTACCTTCGGCAGGATACTTCCCGCCACTGCCCGGTGATGCAGGGGCAGAAGCACATATTCGCCATTCTGCGCCCGCAGATACGATTCCAGAGAAGGAGTCGCTGAGCCCAAGACCAGCGAAGCCCCGGAAAGCCGGGCGCGCTCCGCCGCTACTTCCCTTGCATGATAGCGCGGCATCGTCTCGCTCTTATAGGCGCCCTCATGTTCCTCGTCGATCAGAATCAGTCCCAGATTGGAAAATGGGGCAAACAGCGCCGACCGCGGTCCGATCATCACGGAAACCTCGCCCCGCGCCGCCCGTTCCCACTGATCATAGCGTTCTCCCGCAGAGAGACGGGAATTCAGAATCGCGATCTGATCGCCAAATCGCCGGTAAAACCGCATCACCGTCTGATATGTCAGCGAAATTTCCGGGATCAGCAGAATCACCTGCTTTCCATCTCGCAGGACACGCGCCATCAGCTCCATGTAGACTTCGGTCTTTCCACTTCCCGTAACGCCGTGAATCAGATACGTTTCACGTTTCCCCGTCTCATAATCCTCACAGAAACGGTCAACCGCCGCCTGCTGCTCTTCATTGAGATGCACGGTCTGTCCGGCTGGACGCGGCAGTTTTGCATGGTTTAACCCGCGTTCCTCACGGGAAACTTTCACTGAAAGCTGTCCCTGTTCCTCCATCGGGCGGATCGCCGCCAGGGTCAGGTCAAGCTCCCGTCGGGCAAATTCCATCGGAATATCCAGATTGTCCCGGAATGCCTCAAGGAGCCGCACCCGCGCCTTATAATGCCGCTTCTGTGCCGCCAGGATTGCCGCTTCCAGCTCTTCCTGGTTTAAAAGACAATGCAGCGTCTTTTTCTCGCGCGGTTTTATCTTTTCCTTGACGGGAAGTACGGTTTTGAGCGTCTGGTTCATCGTCGCGCCATAACGTTCCCGCATCCACCACGCCAGACGGATAAGCTGAGATTGCACCGACATACTGCCCGGTGCGATCCCAGCTATCTCCTTGATGCGGGATGGGTCATACTCCGCCGTATTTTCCATTCCCACCACATATCCAGTCCGAAGTGAATTACCCTTTCCAAACGGTACCGTCACGCACGTTCCCGCCGTAATCTCCTCCGCCAGATGCGTCGGAATCCGGTACTGAAACGGGCGATCCACCTTCTCATGGGATATATCTATAATAATATCCGCGTATTGATACGCCATGATTCCTTCTCTTTCTATTTCTAATTCAAGTCGAACGTCCGTGAGACTTGGCGCGTGATTCTGGTCAGCGAAGCTGACATATTCTCTACAGAATCACTATGCATCCTCGCGGAGCGTTTATCTCAGTCGGAGAATGGACTCCCACTGAGACAAACTTGCTATTACTTACCACCTGAAGAGGTGGGAGTCTTCTCGACTGAGATAAACCTCGCTGCCGTCTCCCCCAGCTTCATACTGTTGGAACCCTTGAACAGGACTGCATCTCCCTCACCGATCTGTGCATCCAGCCAGTCAAGCATATCTTCTTTTTCGTCCTCTTCAAACGAAACGACATGCAGATCCGGTTTGACTTTCTTTGCTCCCTCGGCGATCGCCTGCGCCAGTTCGCCATATACAACCAGGATATCGACCGGTTTTTCCGCCAGAAACGCACCAACTTCACGGTGGAACTGAATCGTATTCTCTCCCAGTTCCTTCATATCTGCCAGAACCGCAATTCTGCGTCCTGCCGGCAGGGAAGAAAGCACACCTATCGCCGCTTTCATCGAATCCGGGCTTGCATTGTAGGTATCGTCCACGATCGTATAACCATTTTTATGATAAATCTGCTGACGGTTCTTGAACCCGCCAAATTCAAGCAGCTTTTCCGCTGCATCGGCAAGCGGCACACCGTAGGCATCCGCAACCGCCAGGGCAGCCAGCGCATTCATGACATTGTGCTCGCCCATAACAGTCAGCTTCACCGGGACGCGCACCTCGCCGTGTACCATCGTAAAGGACGGAAATCCATCCGGATATGAAAGATCCTCGGCGCGGTAGTCGTTATCTGCTCCAAGTCCATAACGGACGGTATGGCAGCCTGCTTTTGCATGCACGGTGGAAAGCATATCATTATCTCCATTTACAAACAGGATTCCGCCTGCCTTCATACCGTCCTGGATATGCAGCTTTTCTTTTAAGATATTCTCGCGAGAGCCCAGATTCTCAATATGCGTCACACCGATATTCGTCATGACTGCCGAATCCACCGCCGCAATCTCCGCGATCACCGCCATCTCGCCCGGCTCACTCATTCCCAGTTCCAGCACGCCGATCTCATCATTATCAGAAATCTCCGAGATCGTGAGCGGCACACCGATCTGGCTGTTGTGGTTTGCCGGTGTCTTGAATGTCTTATATTTCGCTGAAAGCGCCGCCGCCACCATTTCGCGCGTCGTCGTCTTTCCCACGCTGCCGGTGATACCAACTAACGGGATAGAAAGGCGTGCCCGCAGGCAGCGTCCGATCGTCTGCAATGCCAGTTTCGTATCTTTCACCTGGATCAGCGCGCCGTGAAAGCCCTCCGGTGCCGCCTCATGCTCCGAAGTCAGTGCGGCTGCCGCCCCATTGTCCATCGCCTGAACCAGGAAACGATGCGCGTCTGATTTCTCCCCGATCAGCGGAACAAACAGATCCGCCCCGCGCATACTCCGGGAATCAATGCTGATGTGTTTTAACTCCGTATCTGCATCTCCGCAGAGCAGTGTTCCCGACACTGCTTCCACGATATGTCTGACTGTAATATGGTCCATATTTTGCCTCCAAATTGATTACATATGCAGCTTCTTCACCGTCTCCTGCACTACTTCCCGGTCAAGGAAATGATAGCGCACGCCCTCGATCTCCTGATAATCCTCATGCCCTTTTCCGATGATCGCGATGATATCGCCATCTTCCGCATGGGACAAGCTGTACTCAATCGCTTCGCGGCGATCCGGGATTTCAACGTATTTGCCATCGGTTTTTGCAAGTCCGACCTTGATATCTGCCAGAATATCTTCCACTTTCTCAAAGCGGGAATTATCCGCCGTGATGATCGACAGATCTGCCAGCTTTCCGCCAATCTCTCCCATCGAGTACCGGCGATCCCGCGCCCGGTTGCCGCCGCATCCGAAGACGCAGACGAGACGCTTCGGCTTGTAGTCGCGCAGCGTCAGAAGAAGACTTTCCATGCTGACCGCATTGTGGGCGTAGTCAACGATCACGGTGCACTTTGCTGATTTATATACAATCTCCATCCGTCCATCGACCTGGATATGTTCCAGCGCATGGCAGACTTTCTCCTTCGGCAGATCAAAGAAGCTGCACACGCCCGCTGCCGCCAGCGCATTGTCCACGTTAAATTTGCCCGGAATGCCGACGCGCAGATCGTGCTCATATCGTCCATGCGTCTGAAATTCGACGCCCACGAAATCATGTTCGCGTACATAGTGAATGTCATCCGCTGTAAAATCAGCCGCCTGTTCCAATGAAAAGGTCAGGATCTCTGCTGTCGCCCCTTCTACGATCGCATCAAAGTGCGGATCATCGCGGTTGACGAGCGCTGTCCGGCAGTTTTTCAAAAGCTGCTTTTTGTAGTAAAGATATTCTTCAAAACTTGCATGTTCATTCGGGCCAATATGATCATTGGAAATATTCAGGAAAATTCCATAATCAAAGAAAAGTCCGTCTACCCGGTGCATCAGGTAGCTTTGGGAAGAAACCTCCATCACGATGTAACGGCAGCCCGCTTCCACCATTTTTGCAAAATATTCTTGTAAAATGTAGGATTCCGGCGTCGTATTTTTGGTCGGATAATGATTCTCACCGATCACAGCGCCGTTCGTTCCGATGAGACCCGTCTTCTGTCCGGCTGCCTCCAGAATCGCCTTGATCATATAAGTGGTAGTCGTCTTTCCCTTCGTGCCGGTCACACCGATCGCCGTCATCTTCCGCGCCGGATAATCAAAACGTGCCGCCGAAAGAAGCGATAGCGCGTTCCGTCCATTCTCCACTTGAATGACCGTCACGTTCTCAGGCGCTTCAACCGGATGCTCGACCACCAGAACCGGCGCGCCCTTTTCAACCACATCCGGGATAAAGGTATGCGAATCGACGTTTGCCCCGCGCATACACACAAACACCGTCCCCGGCGCCGCCTTTCTTGAATCGTAGACCACCTCGTCAACCTCCGTCTCCAGGCTGCCCTGCAATAATGTATACGGCAATTCTTTCAGCCAGCTTTTAAGCTTCATAGGATACCTCCTGATTTTGATATTTTATAATGATTCCGCTTTTTAATATCCTTCTTCCATCATGTTTTCAAACTGCTCCATGCTCATCAGCACCTTACGCGGCTTCGTGCCTTCTTCCTCACCGACCACGCCTGCATCTGCAAGCTGATCCATGATACGCGCGGCACGGTTGAAGCCAATCTTAAACATACGCTGCAGCATGCCGATGGATGCTTTGTCTTTCTCAATAATAAATTTACCTGCCTGTACAAAATAGGCATCGCGCTCACCGCCGCCAAAGCCCGCATCCATCGCCGTCGAACGGATCTTGGACTCAACCTCAGCGCTGTACTCTGCGGTCAGCCCCTCCTGTTTCAAAAATCCGACCACATCCGAAACCTCATTGTCGGACACAAACGCGCCCTGTACACGCTGCGGTTTCTGATAGCCCGACGGATAGAACAGCATATCGCCCTTTCCGAGCAGTTTCTCCGCGCCGTTCATATCAATAATGGTACGGGAATCCACTCCGGAAGAGACGGAAAAAGCAATTCTCGACGGAATATTTGCCTTGATCACACCGGTGATGACATTGACCGATGGTCGCTGCGTCGCAATCACCAGATGAATGCCCGCTGCACGCGCCAGCTGTGCCAGACGACAGATCGAATCTTCTACTTCGCCCGGCGCTACCATCATCAGATCGGCAAGCTCATCCACGATAATGATGATCTGTGGCAGTTTCTCCGGTTTCTTCGGATCGTCGATATCCGCAATCGACTCAACCTTGGCATTGAAACCCTTAAGATCGCGCACGCCGTATTTTGCAAACTTCTGGTAACGGTCGGTCATCTCTGCCACCGCCCAGTTGAGGGCGCCGGACGCCTTTTTCGGGTCGGTCACAACCGGAATCAGAAGATGCGGAATACCGTTGTATACACTTAACTCAACCACCTTGGGGTCGATCATGATGAGCTTGACCTCGCTCGGCTTCGCTTTATAAATCACACTCATGATCAGCGTATTGATGCAGACTGATTTACCCGATCCGGTCGCACCCGCGATCAGAAGATGCGGCATCTTCGCAATGTCGCTGACAACCGTCTGACCTGCGATATCTTTTCCGACCGCGAATGCCAGCCGGGACGGATATTTCTTAAATGCCTCTGACTCCAGCAGATCGCGCAGCAGAACCACATGGTTCTCCTTGTTCGGAACCTCGATACCGACCGCCGCCTTGCCAGGAATCGGTGCCTCGATACGGATGTCCGCCGCTGCCAGATTTAACTTGATATCATCCGCCAGCGCTACAATCTTGCTGACCTTGACACCCTGCTCCGGGTGAAGCTCATAGCGGGTAACCGTCGGTCCACAGCTGATGTTTGTAACCGTCACGCCCACGCCGAAGTTCTGGAGCGTCTGCTGCAGCTTGATCGCTGTCTCCCGGTACTCCTGATCCGAGAAATCGGTCTGTCCTGTGCCGCGTTTTAAAAGTGTCAATGGCGGGAATATGTATTCTTTCTGGATCTTCTTTTCTTCCTCTTCCTTGCGCTCGATCTGCTCTGGAACCGTCAGTTCCTCAACTGGAAGTGCTTTTCGTTCTTCCCGTCTCTGCTCCAGTTTTTTCTGTATCGCCTCTGTATCCGTCTCGATCACCTTTCCGGATGCGGTCACGACCGTTTTGGAGTCCTCCGGGACAAAGAAACTGCCCTTTGCCTCGCCCCGCTCCGATTCCAGCGTCTTATAATAGCCATCGATTGGCTCGGAATCTGTTTCCCCAGATATAGGCTCGTTCCCTTCATTCTCATTTTCCATCGAAACGGTTTCCCACTCGTCTTCCGATGGTTCAAAGACATCCTGATGTCCTAAATCTGTATGAACCTCCTCCGCGGTCAAACCAGAGGTCTCTTCCGCGGTCAAACCGGGGGTCGCCTCCGCAGCCGGTCTCTCCCGTGTCTCTACCGGATAATAGCCTGGACCTTTCTGACTCTCGCCGCCGGCAAATTCTTCTATCGTCCGGGTATCACGGCGTACATACAGGCGTTTCAACAGCTGGTCGCTCGCACTGTCCTCTGTCTCTGCGGGCTCCTTTGCAAATTCTGTCTCCCTTACTGCCCGCGCCGTCTCGCGCCCCGATTCTTCCTGAAACTGGGATTCTGAACCAGCGTATGCATATGTATCCTGCTCCGATTCCACCGGCTCTTCTTCATACTCCATCGGTTCTGGTTCTACCGCTCCGCCACCGTGGAATATCTGCCCGCGAAATACATCTGCCGGATTCTCCTTCTCTACTCCCTGTCCGGAATCCTGTGCCAGATTTTTTCCCTCTGCCGGAACATCGGTCCAATCATCATAAGCCGCGGCCTCATCCTGCAAGTTTTCCTGCCTTCCATGCATCTCACGGAATTCCTCCGGTGCGTCCTCCGGTCCCAGCACGGTTCCCTCCGGGACTCCTTCCAAGAAATTCCGCATCACTGGCAGCTCGGTCAGCTTGGCGCCCTCGAGATCAACGCCACGGACCCGCTGCTCCTCCCGCAGACGGCGTTTTTCTTCCTTTTTCTCCTCATGTATCTCACGGCGGCGGCTCATATCTTCTTTCGCATACTCATATGCCCTTCCGCTGCCCTGTTTAACGAAGTTTACCAGGGAACGCTCCGTAATGCACACAGCACCGAGTGCCAAAAGCACCAGCAGAATCAGAACTGCTCCGATCGTTCCCACTGTTCCGCACAACAGCAGCATCAGAATGCCACCGATAAAGCCGCCTCCGCCTGCCTGCGCGTAATAATCGCCCAGATTCCAGTCCAGATGCTGACCGCCTCCCATGAGAAGCTGGGAAAGTCCGCAAAATGCCAGAAGCACCTCGCCAACCGCCACCAACTTGGCTACGGCTTTCTGGTTGCCTCGGTTTGAAAGATAAAAACAAGTCCCCATAAATAAAAGGAATGGCACCAGATACCCCATCACGCCGAATACGCCAAGCAGAGTCGATCGCAGAAAACTTCCGACAAAGCCGCAAAGCCCGAAATTGCTCAAAAACAAAAGTACCGATATTGCAAATGATACAATAATCGCCACTTCCGTTCCCATAAATGCCCCTGTACCACTTTTCTCCACCAGCTCCGGCGCCTGGCTGGCGCGGCTTCGGCTTCCTGTTCCTTTCGCGGTGCCTTTTCCAGACGAAGCTTTCTTCTTCCCCCTACTCTTTTTCTCGTTCAGCGTCTCCTCCGCTTTCTTCGCCGCAGGGGACTTTCTGGATCGCCCGGCTTTTTTCTCTGTCCCAGCTGTCTCCCCGGCACGCTCTGTACTCTGTCTTTTCCTGCTTGTATCTGCCACCTGTCTCATGCCTCCAATATTTCCCATGTATCTGCGGTTCCTCCTGTTTCACAAAATACAGCCTCCCGCAGACTGCTTTTCTCATTTTACATTCTTATTATCTCATTCAGTATACCCAAATTCAGGGAAAAAAGCAACGCTTTCCTAAAATTTTCGCACGTATGTTCTACTTTCTTTTCAGATTTTCACTAAAATCCGTCTTCGTCATCCGGTCGTGTGCATCTATTTCTTGTTTCTTCCCATCGATCGCCCGGTTCAGCCATGCAAGCGCTTCCCGGATCCCGCCGCATTCATCGATCAGTCCCTCCTGGACCGCCTCCCCGCCAACCAGGACCGTTCCCAGATCTTTTGTCATCATCTCCGTATTGAGCATCAGGCTCCGGAGGCGCTCATAGGAGATCTGACTGTGTCCGGACACAAAGCTTAAAATACGATCCTGAATCATTTCAAAATAATCATACGTCTGCACGGCACCGATCACCATCCCCGTCATCCGTACCGGATGTACCATCATCGTCCCGGTCGGGACAATAAAAGAGTGATCGACCGCCACTGCGAGCGGCACACCGATCGAATGGCTGTCTCCGATGACCAGTGAAACGGTCGGTTTGCTGAGCGAAGCAATCATCTCCGCCAGTGCCAGTCCACAGCTTACATCGCCGCCCACCGTGTTAATCAGGACTAAAACTCCCTCCGTCTCACCGCTCTCCTCGATCTCCGCCAGCTTAGGCAGAATATGCTCATATTTCGTCGTTTTCGTATTGCCGGACAAATTTTCATGTCCCTCTATCTCTCCGATGATCGAGATTAATTCAATGTGATTGCCATTCTTTCCCGTAATATCCGTCTGTCCATTTTCACGCTTCTGAATCGGATCCTCCTGCGCCTGTTCCCGACTTTCTCCCACCTTATCTGCCTGCTTGTCCCACGCTTCATTTTCCCATTCCCTGTTTTCACGATTTGCCCGAATCATATTTTCCTCTTTTCTGCGCTCTTTCCATCTTACACGCGGATTCAATGTTTTTTCTCAACTGCCTAATTCATTCTTAGTATTCTGTCTTCCTATTATCTTTATTCACTGAAACCGCTTTTTATACAAACAAGGATGTACCTTGGCACATTCGGGCGTCTCGCGCGGTCACTTGCGACATGTTTCTGCTTCGCGCGAGTGCGCATCCCCGCGATGCGTTTTTTATTTCATAGGACACAATTTCCTATGAAACAGAAAAAAGAGAGCTGGGAAAAGCTGCCTTTTCTCCCTGCTCTCTTTCAAATAATTTTTATTGACTTTCCATGGAATTAATCGCCCAGTACATTGACGATCTTCGCCGGGGTACGGTAATTCCAGGTGGAAATCTTGATACCATCCCTTGCATTCGATGCATGGCACACGCGCCCGCCGCCGATATAGAGTGCTACATGGTTGATCGTTCCACCGCTGTTTGTGTAGAAGATCAGATCACCCGGACGCATCTGGGAAGAACTGATACTTCTTCCTGCTCCCGCCTGGGAACCCGAATGATGCGGCAGGCCGACGCCGAAGTGTGCCATAACCGACATCGTAAATCCAGAACAATCCGTACCATTTGTCAAGCTGGTACCGCCCCATACATACGGATTCCCAAGGAACTGAGTCGCGTAGTTTGCGATCTGCGCACGCTTGGAGGAGCCGCTTGAAGATGCTTTCTGGCTGCCAGAACCACCGTTACTGCTACTCTTGCTTCCAGAGCCTCCCTTGCTGCTCGCCGCCTTGGTCTCAGGCTCCGGGGTCTCCTCAACCGGTGTAAACTCGATCGCCTCATTTAACGCATACCGGACATCGACAAATTCAGTCGCTACATAGGCACTCGTCTCATCCAGTGCAATCTGCACCCAGCCATCCTGCTGGCTCATAACCGAATACCGCTCGCTGTTGGAAATCTGCGTCCAGATCGGCGCGTCCGTGTTCGGCTCCGTACGGGCATTCAGACGGTCAGTTGATACGATCGCCATCAGCTGTGCAACCTGCAGTGCCTCCTGCTTCGCCGCATCTCCAGTCAGAATAAATTCGGATTTAACATAGCCAGTAACCGGACCGGACTTGATCTTATACCAGCCGCCATCCTCGGTCGTTTCCAGAATCTCACCACCGGACTTGCTCGTCATCTTACCGATGATCTTCGCATCCTCCTTCGGCTCCACGCGGATATTTAAGTAGTTATTGACATTGGAAATACCCAGATTGTCATACATATTGAGAACCATCGTCCGCAGATCCAGCTTACGCGCTTCATTTAACGCATAGCGCACATCCACATAATCCGCTGAAATATAGCCCCCGCTGATCTGAATCCAGCCGTCCTGCTCGCTGACAATGGAATAACGCTCATTTTTCAGCGCCTGTTCCAGCACCTGCGCGTCCTCACTCGGCTCACTCCGGATATTCAGCTTGTCAGTCGTGATGACCGCCATCTTCTTGACCAGCTCAAATGCCTCTGTTTTTGCCGCCTCGCCGGTCTGTACAAATTCTGAACTGATGTAGCCCTCCAGACCGCCGGAAGATATCTGATACCAGCCTTCCTGGGAATCGTCCAGAATCTCGCACGCACTGCCGCCCATCAGTTTGCCGATGACATCGGAGGTTGTACTGGCGCTCTCACGCATATTAAGATAACCAGATACATCCACAATACCCAGATTCTGGTAGGACTCGACTACATTTTTCTTTTCTTCGTCCTCTTTTGCCTGTTCCTCATCCTCCGGCAGCGTCTCTCCGATCACGGTTTCCTGCACCTCTGCCTCGGATGCCGATGCCACCCGGGCGTTTCCAGAACCTCCGAACGTACCGCCCTGTGCCAGCTTCACGATGATGACCACAATCAGCACCACGATGACCGCACATCCTCCGACCATGAACCAGTGCATCGGATCCTTGCCGTTTCGTTTCTGACGTGCTTTATGCAGGCGTTCTTTATAATCTTCTGTCTTTTGCTCTTCCATCTTATCCTCTCCCTATCAGTCTCCCAGCATATTGACAATCCGGTACGGATTCCGGTAATTCCAGGTAGAAATCTTGATGCCGCTTCTCCGGCTCGCCGCATGGACGATCTGACCATTGCCAATGTACATCGCCACATGGTTGACCGTTCCCTTGCGATTCGTATAGAAAATCAGATCGCCCGGACGCATCTTCGAAGAATCAATCTTCGTACCCGTCCGCGCCTGTTCCCGGGACACCCGCGGCAGGGACACGCCCGCCACATGGCTGTATACATACTTTGTAAAACCAGAACAGTCCACACCCGAATGCGGGTCATTACCGCCCCAGACATAACGGTTTCCGACAAACTGAAGCGCATAGTTGACAATCTGGGTCCGCAAGGATTCCTTTTCTTTTAATGGGGTAAATGGGATCGCCTCCGGCAATGCATAACGCACATCTACGAAATCAGTCGCCACATACGCACTCGTCGTATCGAGCGCAATCTCGACCCAGCCATCCTGCTGGCTTATAACATCGTAACGCTCATTGTTAGAGATCTGCGTCCAGATCGGCGCATCCGTGCTCGGCTCCGTGCGGGCATTCAGGCGGTCGGTTGAAACGATCGCCATCAGTTCTGCAACCTCCATCGCCTCCTGCTTCGCCGCATCTCCTGTCAGGATATACTCCGCCTTCACATATCCAGTGACGGGACCCGACTGGATCTTATACCAGCCGCCGTCCTCGCTCGTCTCCAGAATCTCTCCGGCAGACTTGCTCGTCATCTTACCGATGATATTGCCATCCTCACTTGGCTGATCGCGCACATTCAAGTAATTATCCACACTGGAAATACCCAGATTTTTGTATAAATTCAGCACCATCGCACGCATATCCAGCTTCCGCGCTTCATTGAGTGCGTATTTGATCTCCGCATAATCCGTAGAAATATAACCGCTCGAAATCTGAATCCAGCCATTCTCCGGCTCACCCTCGACCACATAGCGCTCATTTTTCAATGCCTGACCGACAACCTCAGACTCCGTGTTCGGCTCTTTTCGGATGTTCAGGGAATCTGCCGTGATGAGCGCCCGCTTTTCAACCAGTTCCAACGCTTTTTTCTTCGCCTCATCCCCGGTCAGAACAAACTCTGAGCTGATATAACCAGAAATACCGCCAGATTCGACCTGATACCAGCCTTCGGTTGAATCATCCACGATCTCACACGCACTGTCGCCCATCAGTTTGCCGATGATGTTGCCGTCCGTGCTCGCCGTCTCACGCATATTCAGATAACCGGACACCTGCACGATACCCAAATTTTTATAGGAAGCTACCACTGCTTCTTTCTCTTTGATCTCCTCCGCTCTGGACTCTTCGGATGCCTCGTCCTTCGAAAGCTCTGATGCTGTCGCCGCCCCATTCTTTGCAGTTCCGGCTCCCGCCTGACGGCTGAGCAGGGACTTGCCTGCAAATGCTGCAACTGCAAGAGCAATCACCACCCCTGCTGCTATCACTCCGAAGCGCAGATTCTGACTCTTATCTTCGCCCTGGCGCCTGCGCGAATGTCCCGCGGATTCCCGGACCGGATTTGGTGTCTGATCCTGAGCTGGCTCTGATTCCTGACTCTGAACTGCTTCCGGCTCTTGAATCCGCTCCGCCGCTGGCACCTGTTCTGACTCCTGCGTTTCTTTTTTGTTTTCTTCTTCTAACATATGGATCGCTCCTGATTTTTCTTGAAATTATGACTTAATATCTTAAACGTAATTTTTATTTTATCATATTCGTAGGGAATTGCCAAGGAAGGATATGGAGGAAAAAATGAATTTTCTATAAATGAATTATTACAGAAGTGTTAAGTTGTAGATAAATGGTTAAGTCGTGAAAGGTGGAATTAGTTGGAAATATGGGAGAGGAGAATGCACGACTATAAGTGAGAAAGAATGCCCTCCGACCGCTCGCGCCGCCGGAGGGCATTCTTTCTCACTTATAGTCGTGGTTTTTAATTTGTTGACCCACTTTTCATTCCGTATACTTTTTGTCTGTTATCGGTTAATGATTTTGATAAAAACCTTCAAATCTTATACTCTCTGCTTATTTGGCAAGCATCATACGGTCATTCGCAAATTCTTCTCCGCTTACCTTTTCAAATCTCTCTAACAGGTCTTCTACCTGCAGATTCTTCTTCTCTTCCCCTGCTACATCGTAGATAATCCGACCTTCGTGCATCATAATCAGACGGTTGCCGATCTGAATCGCATCTTTCATGTTATGGGTAACCATAAGCGCGGTCAGATTTTGTTCGTCTACGATCTTTTCGGTAAGATCGAGGACTTTGCGGGCTGTTTTAGGATCGAGGGCGGCGGTGTGTTCGTCTAAGAGAAGGAGCTTTGGCTTCTGGAGAGTTGCCATCAGAAGGGTGAGCGCCTGGCGCTGTCCGCCGGAGAGTAAACCCACTTTGCTGGTCATACGGGTCTGAAGCCCCAGATCGAGCTGTGCCAATGCCTCACGGTAGAAGTCCTTTTCATTCTTTTTGATGCCCCAGCCGAGTCCTCTGGATTTGCCGCGGCGCAGTGCCATGGCAAGGTTTTCCTGTATCTCCATATTGGCGGCGGTGCCGCGCATCGGATCCTGGAAGACTCTGCCGATATATTTAGCGCGTTTGTATTCTGGCTCCCTAGATATGTTTACACCGTCGATCTCGATTTTACCAGAATCGATCGGATATACGCCTGCGATCATATTTAACATGGTGGATTTTCCAGCACCGTTTCCGCCGATGATCGTCACGAAATCGCCCGGTGCCAGGTGTAAGTTGATACCGTTTAAGGCTTTTTTCTCATTAACAGTTCCTTTATTAAAAGTTTTCTTTACATTTGTTATCGTCAGCATTACTCCTCGCCCCCTTCTGAATAATCTTTTCTCAGCCGATATTTAGCGAGTGCTACCGGAATACAGAGTGCCAGTGCTACAATGACAGCAGAGAGCAGCTTCATGTCGTTTGCATCCATACCCATGCGGAGTACAACCGCACGGATCACAAAGTAAATGACCGAACCGACAACCACGGAGGTCAGTTTCCAATAAAAAGAGGTCAATCGTCCCATCAGGACTTCGCCGATGACGATCGCCGCCAGACCAATGACGATCGCACCCGTACCACTTCCAACATCACCATATTTCTGGCTCTGGCAGACGAGTGCGCCGGAGAGAGCGACCAGGCCGTTGCTAACCATCAGGGATAAAAGCTTCGCCATACGAGTGTCCACGCCCAGCGCACGCACCATATCCTCGTTGTTACCGGTTGCACGCATCGCACTTCCGATCTCGGTTCCGAAGAACCAATAAAGAAACAGAATAGCCGCCACCGCCAGCACAATTCCAACGATCATCGATGCCTGTGCCTGAGTCATCCCGAAGGAAGTAGCCAGACCACTGATAAGTGTCTTGACTTTCAGAAGCGGCAGATTGCTCTTTCCTCCCATGATCCGGAGGTTGATCGACCAGAGGGAAATCTGGGTCAGAATTCCTGCCAGAATCGCTGGTATCTCAAATACAGTATGAAGAATACCCGTTACCGCACCAGCCACGACACCGGCTGCCACTGCAACTAAAAGTGCCAGCACCGGATTTACTCCTTTGTTGACTACCAGGACTGCACAAACGCAGGCACCCAGCGCGAAACTTCCGTCTACCGTCATATCCGCGATATTCATCAGGCGGAATGTAATGTAAACTCCCAATACCATGATTCCCCAAAGAACGCCCTGTGCGACCGCGCCCTGCAGGGATACTAATAAACCGCTCAAACTTTTACCTCCCCGTGTTTCGTATTTTCTTCATCTGATTAACTGTAAAGACTGCCAGATCGGCATATTTATTTTATGCTTCTGATCTGACAGTCCATCTCATTTGAAGTTTAGGTCTTTCTGGTACTCTTTATTTCTCAAGTCCAGATACATCGATTCCCAGCGTCTGCGCTGTCTCTTCATTGACACTCAGCTCGCACTTGGAAGCGTCCAGATAACCGATCGGCATCTTAGAAATATCGGCGCCCTCAGTCAGGATTTTAACGGCCTGCTCACCGGTCATGTAGCCTAACTGGTAGTAATCAATACCGTAAGTAGCAAGACCGCCTGCATCTACCATGCCTTTCTCGCCGCAGATAACCGGAAGTTTATTCTCATTTGTTACCATCGTTACGGTTGCCATACCAGCTGCGATCATGTTGTCGGTTGGTGTGTATACACAGTCTACATTGCCAACCATAGATTCTACAACGGTAGGAATCTCATTGGAATTGGAAACGGTGTAATCTTCATACTCAATACCAGCTGTATCAAGTGCTTCTTTCGCCATGTCAATCTGAAGAACGGAGTTTGCCTCCGCGCTGCAATACAGAAGCCCGACCTTTTTTACATCTGGAATAATCTGCTGCATCAGATCAATCTGCTCTTTAACCGGAGTCAGATCAGAAGTACCCGATACGTTGCCGCCCGGAACCTCGTTGCTCTCTACCAGACCGGAAGCCGCCGGATCGGTAACGGCGCTTACAAGAATCGGAATCGAATCCGTCACACCTGCAACTGCCTGTGCTGCCGGGGTTGCGATTGCAAAAATCAAATCATCTTTATCGTTGACCAGTTTCTCTGCGATCGTCTGGCATGCAGACTGCTCGCCAGCTGCATTCTGCTGGTCGATCTCATATTTGATGCCTGCATCGTCCAGCGCTGCCACGAAGCCCTCATTGGTCTTATCCAGTGCCACATGCTGGGTCAGCTGTAATACGCCAATCTTATAGGTCTCGCCGTCTGCTGTCTGCTCTGCCTCTTTGCTTTCTTCTCCGTCTGCGGACTCCGCTGCTGTCGTGTCCGTACTTGCTGTCTGTCCTCCGCAGGCTGCCAGGGATGCCGCCATTGCGCCAGCCAGCATCAGGGCTGCTAATTTCTTTGTCTTTCTCATAATATCATCCTCCTGAACCTTTTCAACGTATGTAACAGATTTTCCTCTTATGCTTCAAACCATGATTTATTTTTCGCTTTAAAGAGCTGAACTGTTACGCTTTAAAGCAATCATACTACAAACTCCAAAAAGAGTCAACCTAAAATTCCGCTATTTTATAGGGAATTTAGGTTGACTCTTTTTTATTTTGCTTCCGCGATCTGCAGTTTCACCGTAAACGTTGAACCTTTTCCGACTTCCGACTCTACCTTCACGCTTCCATGATAAAAATTCACGATATGCTTGACGATCGAAAGACCAAGCCCGGTGCCGCCCTGTTTGCGGCTGCGCCCTTTATCCACCCGGTAAAACCGCTCAAAAATACGGCTCTGGCTCTCCGCCGGGATGCCGACGCCGGTGTCGCGGACCGTCAGTATCATATCCGCGCCCCAGTGCTTGACCTGCACCCAGATTTCGCCGCCCTCGTTGTTATACTTGACCGCGTTTGTCAACAGATTGTTAAACAGCTCCTGCATCTGGCGCAGATCGGCACGAATCGTGAAATTCTCGCACTCTTTATGGACTGTGATGCCGCGCGACGCCGCCTGCGCGGCAATCGAAGACAGGCTGTCCTCCAGCAGTTCCACCGTGCGGATCGTCACAATATCTGCTTTCGCACCGCGCGATTCCAGACGGGAGATCATCAAAATATCATCCACCAGGTTCGTCATCCGCATTGCCTCTTTTTTTATGCGTCCCAGAAAATCACGTGCCGTGCCCGGATCCTGTGCCATGCCGCTTTCCAAAAGCTCGACGTAACCGCGGATCGAAGTGATCGGTGTTTTCAGCTCATGCGATGCATTGCTGAAAAACTCCTGCCGGATCTGTTTTTCTTTCTCAATGCGCTCCAGATATTTCTTCATATTTCGGGACATCCGCGTCGTCGTGTCCGCGATGACATTGATCTCCTCATACGGGCATTTTTCAAACTGAAAACGCGTGTAGTCGTCATCCATCCGCACCATTTCACTGGAAATTTCCTGCAAAGGACGCGTGATGGACTGGGAAAACCGTTCCGCCTCCATTGCCGATGCAAAAAAAGCTATTCCAAAGCTCAAAAAAGCGGCCGGAATCAACATCAGGATATATTCACCCAAACCGGTTGAACAGGCAGAAAGGCGCAGTATGTATTTGCCGTCCGATGAACGGATCGCCGCGTACGCCATCTGCATTCCTAACGTTCCGGAGCGCCGCACCGAATATCCATAGCCCGTCGCCAGCGCATCCTTCACTTCCTTGCGCTCCAGATGATTTTCCATCTGATTCACCTGCGCTACTTCCGTATCAGCCACCACCGTGCCATCCATCCGGATCAGCGTATAACGGCTATTATTGTCGTCCGTAAGGTCGCTCAAATCCATCAGCTGTTCTTCCACATTTCCCGTATAATCCAACATACGGTCAACGGATTCCAATGCAAAATGCATGTCCTCCCTTGACCGTTTGAGCAATACACTGCTGGTAACCACCAGAGCGATAAATGTATTCAGAACCAGCGCCAGGAATAACAGATGAATAAATTTCGTCAAAATCGCTTTTCGCATCGTTTCATCACTTTCCCGCTTCTTTTTCCTTTAAAAACCGATAGCCCACGCCGCGCACTGTCTTGATCTGAGCTCCGGCATCATGCAGCTTCTGCCGGAGTGTCTTGATGTGCATGTCCAGCGTTCTCGTCTCCCCATCATAGTCATAGCCCCAGATATGATCGAGAAGCTCGTCGCGCGTCACCACCCGGTTGATATGTTCCATGAGATATGTTAAAAGTTCAAATTCCTTGAGTGTAAGCTCCGTCCGGTCGCCGCAGGCAATCACCTCACGCGTCTCCCGGTTGATGCTGACTTCACCGATCGTCAGGCTGGAAACCTCCTCTTTTGCAGGTTCCACCCGCTTTAAAAGGTTTCTGACGCGCGCCGAAAGCTCCAGAATACCGAACGGTTTCGTCATGTAGTCGTCAGCACCGTTGTCAAGTCCCTGTACAATATCCATCTCACGATCCTTTGCCGTCAGCATCAGGACCGGGGCTGCGGAAAAGTCCGGCATCTCCCGGATTTTGCGGATCGCCGCCATGCCGTCCATCCCCGGCAGCATCCAGTCGAATACAAACATCGCCGGATACTCCCGCTGCGCCTCCCTGCCTCTCCGGAGCAGCTCCGAGAGGCTGTCAAGCGCTTCCTCTGCCGTCTCAAATCCGCTGGCGCAGTAACCGAAGTTTTCCAGTGCCACGCAGATCAGATTCCGGATATTTTCATCATCCTCAATCACATATATCCGATATTTCATTACTGCATCTCTTCCTTTACGTAGCCAGCTACATTCTTGGCATGATCCGCGATTCTCTCATAATTTGCCAGTGCATCCAGGAAGATAACACCGCCCTCAATCTTGCAGTCTCCATTGGAAAGACGGTTCATATGGTTCTCGCGCATCTCCTCTTCCATACTGTCAACCTCTTCCTCCCAGCGGGCAGTCTGACGCACCTTCTGCATGTCATGCGCCTGACGCGCCTCCACGGACGCCTCGACCGATTTAAGCGTTGCATCTGCAATCGTCCGCAGCTCTTTCAGCGCCAGATCCGAGAAATCAATATTCACATTCTCAATCCGTTTCTTGGCAAGCTCTGCTAAGTTTTCACAGTGGTCACCGACACGTTCAAGATCACCGATTGTATAATACATATTCTTAACGAGAAGATGCTGTTCATCATTCAAGGAGAGGTTGTTGATCTTTAAGAGATATTCGGTCAGCATTTTCTCCATGCGGTCGATCGTCTCTTCATTTTCAAATACCTGTTCACAAAAATTATCATCTGCATCTACTAAGGCTGCTGTCGCTATTTTTAAGTTGGCAACCGCTACCTTGCCCATGTTGACAACCTCGTTGCACGCCGTCTCAATCGCAAAGGACGGAGTTTCGAGGATACGGTCGTCTAAGTGACGGATCATCTCGGTCTCGACACTGTTTGCCGACCACTCTTTCTCTGTCTCCTTCGGCTTCGGAACAATCACATCCGATGCCTTTACCAGGAAACCAGCAAACGGGAACATAATGCAGGTGTTGACAACGTTAAATATCGTATGGAAAATCGAAATTCCCACACTGTCCGCACGCGTCATCGCAAGCTCCGGATTCATCATAAACACGATGTATAAAGCGACGCCAAATACAACTGCACCCGTCACATTGAACAGAAGGTGAATGACCGCCGCACGCTTTGCCGTACGGGTCGTACCGATACAAGATAACAGCGCGGTCGCACAGGTACCGATGTTCTGTCCCAATGTAATAAAGACTGCTGACTGCCAGTTTACCATGCCGTTGATCGCCAGCATCTGTAAAATACCGACGGACGCGGAACTACTCTGGATGATTGCGGTAACTGCCAGACCGACTAAAATACCTAAAAGTGGATTCTGTCCCAGTACCCGGAAGGACTCGGAGAAGATCGGCGCATCCCGGTACGGCTCAATCGAACCGGACATGAAAGAAAGACCGATAAACAGGAGTGCAAAACCGATCAGGACTTCGGCACCCTCTTTTTTCTTGTGGCTCTTCGCAAACATCGTGATGAATGCGCCGATACCGAAGAGAACCGGTGCAAAGAACTCTGGCTTTAACACCTCGCCCCACTCACTCATCGACACAATCCAGCTCGTCACAGTCGTACCAATGTTGGCACCCATGATGATGCCGGTCGCCTGCAGAAGATTGATAATTCCGGCATTTACGAAACCAACGACCATAACCGTCGTCGCGGAACTACTCTGAATGATCGCGGTAACACCCGCGCCCACCAGCACGCCCAGCAAGCGGTTCGAAGTCAGGATCTCAAGCACACGTTGTAAACGGTTGCCCGCAAACTTCTGCAGACCATCCGCCATCGACTCCATTCCATACAGGAACATTCCCAGTCCTCCAATGAACTGAAAGAGTGTTCCCAAAGTACTAATAGACATACATATTCTCCCATCATCTTTTGATCTTTACACATAGTATGTCTTCACTATATCAAATAAATGTAAAAATAACCAGCAGGAAATGTAAAATCTGTGTAAAATTTGATATTCGCAACACTGTACTGCCTGAATGAGAGGATGGTTACAGGACAGCCCGGTATCACTCCTATGGTGCCGGGTTGCGAAAACCATCTTCCACAAACCGCCCGCTCGCAAACATCGCCTGAACAGAAGCCCGGTAGTCAGACAGCTTCTGTGCCTTCTTAATCCTCTTCAATTCTTTTTCACATCCCGGAAAATGGCACTGGAAATAGTACCAGAGTTCCTTCATTTTAAACAAAGTATTCCGGTCGCCGGACATGATTTCTGCATAACCGGTCAGGAGGCGATCGTGGAACTGCTGGAAAGATTGGAGATGATTCGAGGATGGCAGATTCCGCACCTCTCCAAAAATCCACGGGCTCGCAACCGCACCGCGCCCAAACATCAGTGCGGCTAATTTCATTTTTTTCTGCGTTTTACCGCTATCAGATGCTTCATCTTGTCCTACAATTTCTTTCATAAGTGCAGACGCATCCGCCGCCGAAAAAAGATTTCCATTATAGCTGACCGGGCAGCGGCTCTGCTCCAGCGCATACGCAAATGACTCCATCCGTATTTTCCCCTTATAATAGTCCTCGCGCACTCTCGGGTGTACAATCAGTTCTTCCAGCGGATAGTGATTATAGATAGCAAGCAGGCGTGGAAATTCAGACGCTTCTTTCATGCCGATCCGGGTTTTGATCGACAAACGCACCGGCTTTCCATCCGACGCGTGGATTTTTTCCAATCCGTTGCAAACTTCCTCCAGAAACAAGCTCAAATCTTCCGGCTCGGCTAAAAATCCCGCGCCCTTTTTCTTCGTAACCACCGTCCCCGACGGACAGCCCAGGTTCAGATTAACCGTCCTATATCCATACTCCGCCAGTTCCTCGCAAACCCACAGAAAATCTTCCGCCGAATGTGTCAGAATCTGCGGGATCAGGCATAATCCCTGATTATGCTCTGGAAGAATATCGTTCCTCTCCCTGGATGTCAGCTTATGGCTGGAACCTGGTGCAATGAACGGACTGTAATACCGGTCAACGCCCCCATAAATGACTGCATGCGCCTGCCGGAATACGTATCCCGTGATTCCCTCCATTGGTGCAAAATCTAATTTTACACTCCTTGCATCGTTCGCGCTTATACGATTCGCGCCCACTTTTAATGCCTCTGGCTGAATCATTTTCTTCACGCTTCATTTCCTCCCAGTGATATGATATAGATCGGATTCTGCCCTTTCATCAAATGACTGGAACCAATCTTCTCCGCTTTTGCAATCTGCATGGACAGAATCTCCGCCTCTATCCCGCGCTCTTTCAGGTAACTCATAAGCACTGTCAGGGACTCCAGCGCAATCAGATTGATCACAATCCGGATATCTGGGTTCAAGCGGAACAATTCATCCAGAATCTCGCGCATCTGTCCGGTTGTTCCCCCGATAAATGCCCGATCCGGTCGGTGAACACTTACCTGTGCAAATGTCTCCGGCGCCTTTCCCGGCACGATCGTGACCGCCTCTGTTCTGGCTTTCTCACAATTTGCCCGGATCAGTTCAACCGCCTCTTCCTTATATTCAAACGCACACACATGAATCCCCGGACAGCTTACCGCCGCTTCCACACTGACAGAACCCGTTCCCGCGCCAATGTCCCAGAACTCACAGTCCTCATACAATTCCAGCTTGGACAATGACACGGTCCGCACCTCACTCTTCGTCATCGGGACCTTGCCCCGGATAAACCATTCATCTCGCATTTGGTACTCCCCATTTTCTAGATTCTCATATAAATTCACTCAATTGATATATTTTTTCTGACTCCCTTTGGCACATACATCCAGCCATTTTCGCAAAAAATCTGGACAGGATGCATAATAGAGATGCGGAAATCCGCCAATCTGTCCTCCCTTTTCATGGATGCAGCGCCAGCTTCGGTTTCCGGTCGGTTTGACTGCTTCCCAGTCGGTGCCCGGATCTTCGCTCTCCCAGTAATGGAACTCATGCCCGTGAATTTCCTGACCGGATGAGGTCAGCAGACGCACATAGCCAAACCGGCGCAGGCGGTTCGTCCGGTAAGCGTCAAATGGATAAACGCCAGCCATTTCCCAGTGTTTTCCATCGCTTCCTTCAAGAGTACGGTGTAAATATAAAAATCCACCGCATTCCGCCAGAAACGGCATTCCCGCCGCAATCGACCGCCGGATACTCTCACGCATCGCCGCGTTCTTTGCCAGCTCCCGTGCATAATTCTCCGGATAACCGCCGCCAAATAAAAGCCCATCCACTCTGTCCGGGATTTTTTTATCCCTCAGTGGACTGAAATAAACCAGCTCCGCCCCCATCTGTTCCAGAAGGCGGAAATTTTCCTGATAGTAGAAGCAGAATGCCTCGTCACGGGCAACACCGATGCGGACGCGCGAGGTGACTTTTTGCTCTTGACATGCTGGGAATTTCGCTATACTTTCCGCCTCCATTGATTCGTTTTCTGCTTTTTCTTTCTCTTTGTTTTCTATCCTCAATGGAAGCATCCCTGCCACTTCCAGCACCCGCTCCACCGCGATCGACTTTTCCATCTGATCTGCCAATCGCCCGATCCGCTCGCGCAGCCGATCGATCTCGCCCGGCAGAAAAAGTCCCAGATGGCGGCTTTCCATGCGGTATTCCTCGGATTCCGGCAGATAACCAAGCACCGGAAGCCCCGACGCCTCTTCCACGGCTGCTGCCAGCCGCTCATAATACATCGAAGAAACCCGGTTCAAAATCACTCCGGCAATATGGCTTTTTTTCCGGAAATGTAAAAATCCAGATGCCATTGCTGCCGCCGACAAGGATGCGCCCTTACAGTCCAGCACCAGAATCGCCGGCGTGTCTGTGATCTCTGCAATCTCCCAGCTGCTGGCGGACGTTTCTGTTCCGCCCAAGCCGTCATAATAGCCCATGACACCCTCTAAAACTGCAATTCCCGCCTGTTCTTCCCGCACTGCATCCACCAAAACCTTCCGCACGCTTTCCGCCGGCAGAAAAAAGCTATCGAGATTTCGCCCGGGAATGCCGAGCACATAGCGGTGAAACATTGGATCGATATAGTCCGGTCCACATTTGCACGCGATCGGATTCAGACCGCGGCGGCGAAGGATTTCAAGCAGTCCGCAGGTCAAAAGAGTTTTTCCACTGCCGCTTTTGGGGGCGGCAAGCATGATACGTGGAAATACTCCGACAGAATCTGCAGAAAGCAAACGTTTATCTTCTTGTTCAAACCTTTTCAGCTGCTTTACATTCTTTATTTCATCCGTGACTTCCAGCAGTATCAAGCTCAAATCCGCAAATTCCAATTTTTTCATTTCTTCCGCGGTTCCGCTCCGGATCTGCTCTTCCGGGTACGATAAGTTTTCACCAACCGTCACCTGTACATTTCCATATCCCGCCTGTGTCAGACGTTCACAAAACTGTCCAGCTCCATTTTTGCCGCCCATGAGAATAAACGCACGCTTAGCCGGTTCTTCTGGATCACACAGACGTTTCATCACCCGATCGACAGACAATTCTCTTCCATGTGCGGAATAAATCGCCGCATCTTCCCAGTGCGTCCCCAGGCGTGCCGCCAGATAACTGACACAGGATGTACCCGGATAGACGGTAAATGGATAACCAGCTTCCCGCAGCCGCTCTGCCATCCTGGATGCCCCGCTGAAAAAGCCGGTATCACCCGAATACAGGATGACCGCCTGCTTCCATTCCGGGTGCTTCGATACAATCTGTATCACATCGTCAGGAAGATATGCTTTATAGCACTTCGTTTCTTTTTCCACCGCAGCCGCTGATTCCTGTCTGTTTTCAGCTTTTCCTTCCTTGCTAATCAGCAAATCATTCTGCAGCGCTCTCTCCGCGGATTCCAGCATACGCCCCGCGCCAATCAAGGCGTCACTCTCTCGAATTGCCCGAAGGACTTCCCCTGTCATCTGGGACGGCTGTCCCATGCCAATTCCCGCCAGAATCAAATGTGTTTTTAACTCTCCAACCTTCCCCTCATCCGCCTTCTTCAGCACCTCCATCGCCTCTTCCAGCGAAATGCCATCCTCCTCCGGTCTGCGGATCACAACCACTCTGGTTCCATTTTCACGCGCCGCTTCCACCTTTTCCTGAAATCCGCCCGCACGCCCGGAATCTTTCGTCAATAGCCACTCCGCTTTTGTCTGTCGGAGAAATAGCGTATTCATTTCGGTGGAAAAAGGTCCCTGCATCGCAATCAGATGGCTGCCAGTTATCCCCAATTTTTCACATTTCTTCAAAACATTCGAAGTTGGAAGCACTCTCGCATACACCCGTTTTTGATAATCTGGTATCTGGCACAGGACTTCCAGTTCTTTACTGCCGGTTGTGGCAAAAATCACGCCGGAAACAGAAGAAAGAAATGACACTGCCTCCTGAATGGAATCAACCTCGACCCAATCACGTGCTTTGTTTTGTTCGCCCTCTGCGCGCAGGCACCGTTCCAGGCGGACACCGATCCGTCCGCACGCTTCCTGGATTTCTTCTGAAACAAGTCTGGCATACGGATGTGTTGCATCGATCACAAGATGAATCCCCTGGTTTCGGATAAATTCTTCCATCTGGTAACGATCCATCCGTCCACGTAAGACTTTTATCACTGAGGATGCCTGAACCGTTTTCAAGTTTTTCTTTGCAAGGCAAGTATTATGGTTCAAATCTGGATTCCCTGCATTCCCAGACTCCATCAGTTCCTCCTGCAAAAGCTCCTCTCCATACTCCGAAGCCACGCTGACCCACGCCTCAATCTTTTCCCGGCTGCAATATTCCGCCAGCAGGCGCCCTTCTGTCGTTCCTCCAAATATCCATATTTTACACATCGCGGTATCCCCTCGGTGTCACCAGACATCCATTTAACATCTGCGTTTCCTTATTTCCAATAAATACGGTCGTAAACATATCCACCTGCGTCTTTTCCAGTTCTGCCAGTGTCAGAAGGTGCACCGCCTCGCCCTCGCGGCCAATATTCTGTACATATCCGCAGGCAGTCTCACCACTTTTATACTCTAAAAGAATCCGGCAGGCACGCTCCAGATAATCGTGGCGTTTCCGGCTGGATGGATTGTAGAGGCAGATAATAAAATCCGCTTCCGCCGCTGCACGCAGCCTTTTTTCGATCACTTCCATCGGCGTCAGAAGGTCACTCAGGCTGATCACCGCAAAATCATGTCCCAACGGTGCACCAAGAATGGCTCCACCTCCCAGCGCTGCCGTCACTCCTGGAATTACTTCCACGTTCACATCCGGGTATGCCTCTGCCATCTGCAGCACCAGCCCCGCCATGCCATAGACGCCGCTGTCCCCACTGCAGATCATTGCTGTTCTCCGACCATCCTGTGCCGCTTTTAATGCCATCTCACAGCGTTCCTTTTCCTGGCGCATCGGCGTTGTCAGAAATTCCGCCTGTGGATAAAATTCTTTTACCAGGTCCACGTATACCGTATAACCGATGATCACCTGGCTTTCCCGCAAAATGCGGTCTGCCCGGACCGTCATCTGTTCTCTCGCCCCCGGTCCAATTCCGATCACGTATAATTTTTTTTCTTCCACTGCTGCCTCCTTACTTGCTCCGATGCCGGAACCGCTACTGCTGCCGTCACACCGTTAAACGCCATTTTCTGCACTCTCAGATCGATCGCAGGCAGATTTTTCTCATCCATCTCCCGTTCCCGGTAAATCCGGCGCACCCCCATGACGGCTGCACGCTCACAAACATTTCCTACCCCTACTGTCTTCCGCACAAACGGCGATTCTGCAAACTTCGTACCGGCACTCTCCAGCTCTTCCGGGGTAAAACTCCACAGTTCCACATCCCACTCCTTCGCAAGCGCCAGAAATGCCATCTCATTTTTCTTCCGATCCACCGTTGCAATCGCCCGCACCGCACTTTTATCAATCATCGCCCGAGAAAGTGCCACTCTTGCCATCTCCCGGACAGCATTCAGGGACGAATCCCGGCGGCATCCCATTCCAAGAACAACCGTTCGCGGATACAGGCGCAGAAGTTCCGGCGTACCTGATTCATTTTCCGGCTCATAACTTTGCTCTTTCTTCTGCTCACTTTTCTGCCCAAGCGATCCTATATCGGATTTTCCGACAGACATATCTATCTCAGCCGCCTTCGCCGAATCGCCGGTTTCCACTGCCACTACCGCCGCTGCTTTGGCTGCATCCCGCTGTTCCTTCTTCTCCTGCAGCCCAATCACCATATCCCGGCGCACCAGAGACGCTGGGGCATTTTTCGGGCATCCGCCCTGTTTCAGCGTCACATAGATGTTTTCCTTCTGCCATACGCCCGGAGTAATCTCTGCCGGAACGATTCCATCTACTGGATAATCACTGAAAAAGCCAATTTTTTCACCTCGCAGCTCCGCCGCAGAGATTTGTTTCGCCAGTTCCCGGTCACTGATTACCAGCTCATTTTCCGCTGCAAATACATCAACTGCAAATGCCTGCCGCAGATCCGTTGCCGTCGTAATTACCGGTTCTGCCCCCAGAATCTGCGCCGCTGCCTCTGCCAGTTCATTGCATCCGCCCACATGTCCAGACAAAATCGGGATCGCATAACGCCCCTGCTCATCGATCACCAGCACCGCCGGATCTTTCAGCTTATCCTGCACCCACGGCGCAATCAAACGGACTGCAATCCCCGCCGCCCCGACAAACAAAATTGCTTCCTTCTCCTGAAATGCTTCCTTGACCACCTGTTTCAGCGGTTTCGAATGTTCGGATCCTGTATAATCTAAAAAGTCAAACGCCTCTTCCATCTGCTGGCTTAATTTCTCCAGCAGGCGCGTCGCCGTCTCTTTTCCCTGTGCAGTAAAGCAAATGCAGATACCGTTCCTGACCCGAAGTTTCAACTGCTCCATTTATAACAATCCCTTTCTATTACTCATATACAAAACCATCCGTCCCCTGACGGAATTCAGTTGTGAATTCTGGCGCATATAAACGTGAGCGCTCGTATCCTGCCTGGGCAGTCACATCCCCGACGATAATCAGAGCTGTTTTTTTGATATTTTCCTGCTCTGCCGCCTCTGCAAGCGTGGCAACCGTGCAGACAACCCGCTTTTCATCCGGCCAGGTCGCTTTGTACACGATCGCCGCTGGCGTGTTCGCCTCATATCCGCCTTTTATCAGCTCTTCCGAAAGCTTCTTCAGCATTCCCGTGCTTAAAAATATAACCATAGTCGCATGATGCGCTGCAAACGACGCGATGCTCTCCCGCTCCGGCACCGGCGTCCGCCCCGCCATCCGGGTGATAATCACGCTCTGCGAAACGCCCGGCAAGGTATATTCCAGATTCAATGCAGATGCCGCGCCGCAGAAAGAGCTGACGCCCGGACATACCTTATAAGAGATATTTAACTTGTCCAGCTCGTCCATCTGTTCCCGGATCGCACCATACACGCAGGGGTCGCCCGTGTGAAGCCGCACCGTCATCTTACCCGTCGATTCCGCTTCTTGGATCTTTTCGACCACTTCTTCCAGCGTCATTTTCGCACTGTCATAGACAACGGCTGATTCTTTTTTATAATCCAAAAGCTCTGGATTGACCAGAGAACCTGCGTAAATAATCTGGTCTGCCTGATTCAAAAGGCGTGCTCCCCGCACTGTGATTAAATCTGGCGCTCCCGAACCAGCTCCGACGAAATATACCATATATGTGATTTCTCCTTTTTTATTTAATATTCGAATCTCAACTTTTCGTAATTTACGATTATTCTATCTATCATTACTTCCATGCCTCTCTCCATCTCCAGCAGCTCCCGCACATACGCATCCGCCCCAGCTGTCCGCGCCATCAGTCCATAATTGCTCGAAAATAGCATTACCTCCGTCTGAACGCCGCTCTCTTCTTCCAATACCGCTTTGACCTGATTCGCTACCTGCTCCATGACCTGTTTCAGATATCCATGTTCATATAGGAAATCTGCCGCTTCCTCAGTCGTATTCATCGGCAGCAGGGCATCTGCCTCCGGAAATCCAACGGTCCGCGCGCATGCAGACAAAATCTCCATCCGTCTGTCACCATACCGGGAATGTGTATTCATCACACCACCTGCCACTTTGACCAGTTTTCCAACATGCCCTGCCAAAAGCGCCTGGTGAATTCCTTCCTGTGAAAGCATTTTAAAGCTGGTCCCGATAAAATTACTGCACTTGATGAAATTTTCCATCGAAAGCCCGGTTTCTTCTTTTAAAAATCGTTCTCCATAATTGCCTGGCGCCACTGCCAGCAGCGAAACATCCTCCTGGGCGTGCACCCGGATATCCAGCCGGATCGTCTCAACCAATGCCGCCTCACTCATCGGGTTCACAATCCCAGTTGTTCCAAGCACCGAGATACCACCGATGATCCCCAGATGCGGGTTAAACGTTTTCTCCGCCAGCTCCCGCCCGGAAGGGATAGAAATCTCAATCCGCAAAGGTAACTCCGGCATGCCCGCCTCCCGGCGTGCCAGAGCCGCCTCCCGGAAAATAGCCGTCCGCGGTACCGGGTTGATCGCGTAATGCCCCACTGGACACGAAAGACCGTCCCGCATCACCATGCCGATGCCCTCGCCGCCGGTTACCTCAATTCCCGGATACGCCGGGTCTGTGTAACCGCTTTCAGTTATGCTATCATGACAAGCCAGAACGGCCCGTGCACAAACCAATGTCCCATTCGTCACATCCGGATCGTCACCGGAGTCCTTCTGTACACCGCATACTGCGCTATCTTCCTCCCGCTCTGCCCGGACAATCGGCAGAATCGCCCGGACGCCGGAAGGTGTCACTGTCTCTGCCGCCGCAGGTGCTTCCCCTGTGCAGAGAAACAACACCGCCGCCCGCGTACACGCCGCCGCGCAGGTTCCGGTCGTAAATCCGGTTCGAAGTTCCTTTTTTTCATCTGTCTGTTTCTTTTCCGTCTCCATCTGCCTCCCTGTATGCCATTTTCTGCCTGAAGATTCTTCTGTCCATTATAGGAGATTTACACCCGACTTTCAACTTATTACTATTTATCTTTATTTAAAATTCCAGTAACAATCCCTCATTTTCCCCTTGCACTTTCCTCAACTGTGCGGTACAATACGGAATATAAATAAGTAGATTTAATTACATATTCAAGAAATAGTTATTATAAACGTGCAAGGACAGCTAACATGTAAATATAAAAAACCGGAAAGATCTTCTCTTTCCGGCATTTTAAGTCTCACACACTTTAAAACAATACAGTTTTAAACAACAACGTGAAACATTATTTGGTACGGACAACCAGATGGGCATTGACATACTCCCAGGAGTATGTGCCCGCTTTGCCGCCATCCTCAATGAAAAATGGAGTTACCATCTTGTAGCCTTCATCCATCATCATGGTTGCAGCTTCCAGACATGATTCCTCTTCGTTTTCAAAATCAACATTAATGCATGGATTCTCTTCCATGGAAGGATTGTCCTCATTCGGATCTAAATGTGCAATTGCGTACTGCATATGAATTCTCCTTTTCCTTATGATACTGAGAGTCTGAAAACTCCCTGCCACTCATTATAACTATCTTTCAATCAATCGTCAAGCACCTGCGGGCGCACCTTTACTATATAAAATTTTGGGGTGAAAACATGAATACAATTATCAATTTAATCGAAAAAACCTACTATTTCCTCTGGGGTGACTGGATTCATCTGCCGCTTCCTGGCGGAACAACCATCAACCTGCCGCTTCTGGTTCTTCTGCTCGTCCCGACCGGTATCTTCTGTACTATCCGGACGCGGTTCCTGCAGATCCGAATGCTTCCGGATATGCTGCGCGCGCTGCTGGAAAAGGCCGAAACCGGACACAAAGGCGGCTCTCTCTCCGCACTCCAGGCACTGATCGTGTCAACTGCGACCCGCGTCGGTATGGGAAATCTTGTCGGTATCGTTGCCGCTCTCTCCGCCGGAGGCGCCGGTGCGTTGTTCTGGATGTGGGTAACCGCGCTGCTCGGTTCGGCAACCGCTTTCATCGAGGCGACCTTAGCCCAGCTTCACAAACAGCCGGATCCGCTCTACGGCGGTTACCGCGGCGGTCCTGCTTACTACATTCACGACTGGAGCAACAGCAAACGCCAGAAACAGGGAACGCCGGTTTCGAAGAAAAATCTTCTCTCCGTACTGTTTGCGCTCTCCGGTCTGATCTGCTGGTGCGGTATCAGCCAGGTCATCAGTAATTCCGTGACCTCTTCTTTTAAGAATGCTTTCGGCATCCCGCCGATCTACTCATGCCTGTTTTTAGTTCTCCTTGCGGCAGTCATCGTTCTTCGGAAAAATGCCTCCGTCAGGGTTCTGGATCTGCTGGTTCCAATCATGGCAGGCATTTACATTATCCTGACCCTGTTTTTAATTATCGTGAACTTCCGCCAGCTTCCAGGCGTTTTTGCCCGCGTTTTTGAGGAAGCGCTCGGTCTGCGCCAGGCAATCGCAGGCGGCTTCGGCGCCGTATTGATGAACGGTGTCAAACGGGGACTTTTCTCCAATGAAGCAGGAAGCGGTTCCGCCCCGTGTGCGGCAGCGACGGCAGAGACCTCCCATCCTGCCAAGGTCGGACTGATGCAGGCGATGGGCGTTTTCATCGACACGCTTCTCTGCACCTGTACAGCCATGATCATGCTGCTGGTCCCGGCTGATAAAATCTCCGGTCTGGAGGGCATGGATCTGCTGCAGGCGGCGATGAGCTGGCATTTCGGGGAATTAGGCGTCATTTTCATAGCCGTAATCCTGTGGCTGTTCAGCTTCACGACCTTCATCGGCATCCTCTTCTACGCCCGCTCCAATGTGAGCTACCTCTTCGGAGACACCTGGGCCGCCCAGACGGCGTACAAGATTCTCGCCCTGATCATGATGTTTGTCGGCGGACTGACCGCCTACACCTTTGTCTGGGATCTCGGTGATGTCGGTGTCGGTCTGATGACCGTCTTCAACCTGATCGCGCTGATTCCGATGTCGAAAGAAGCGCTTGTAAGCCTGCGGGATTATGAGGCAAAATATAAGAAATCATAGCCACTTTATTTCGAAATAAAAAGGGCGTGTGAAAAAAACGAGAGTTTTTTCACACGCCCTTTTTCATTAATGATGGAACAGACGAATTCCCGTAAATGCCATTACAATGCCATATTTATTGCAAACCTCGATTACATTGTCATCACGAACCGATCCGCCCGGCTGTGCGATGTACTGAACTCCGCTCTTGTGCGCGCGCTCAATGTTGTCGCCAAACGGGAAGAATGCATCAGAACCAATGGTTACACCCTTCATGCCGTCCAGCCATGCGCGTTTTTCCTCACGGGTAAATACCGGCGGTTTTACCTTGAAAATTTTCTGCCATGCGCCCTCTTCCAGCACATCCATATATTCTTCTCCGATATAAACATCGATCGCATTGTCGCGGTCTGCACGCTTGATTCCATCCACAAACTGAAGATTTAACACCTGCGGAGATTGGCGCAGATACCAGTTGTCGGCTTTCTGACCTGCCAGACGGGTACAATGTACACGGGACTGCTGACCTGCGCCGATACCGATCGCCTGTCCATCCTTCACGTAGCAGACAGAGTTGGACTGTGTATATTTCAGGGTAATCAAAGATACGATCATGTCGATCTTCGCGTTATCCGGCAGCTCTTTATTCTCAGTCACGATATTCTCCAGCAGCTCACGGTTGATTGTCAGATTATTTCTACCCTGCTCAAAGGTCACGCCAAATACCTGTTTGCGCTCCACCGGAGCCGGTACATAATCCGGATCGATTTCAATGACATTGTACTTGCCATTTTTCTTTGATTCCAGAATCTCCAGCGCCTCCTTGGTATATCCCGGAGCAATTACGCCATCCGATACTTCTCTCTTGATGATGCGCGCCGTATCTGCATCGCAGACATCCGACAAAGAAATAAAATCGCCGAAGGAAGACATGCGGTCTGCACCTCGTGCTCTGGCATATGCACACGCAAGCGGAGATAAGTCTCCCATATCATCGACCCAGTAAATCTTACGCATCGTCTCGTCTAACGGAAGTCCTACCGCTGCACCTGCCGGGGAAACATGTTTAAAAGAAGTTGCCGCCGGAAGCCCGGTTGCCTCTTTCAGTTCTCTTACCAGCTGCCAGCCATTGAACGCATCCAGGAAATTGATATATCCCGGTTTGCCGCAAAGTACCTTGATTGGAAGCTCACTGCCGTCCGCCATAAAAATGCGGGACGGTTTCTGGTTCGGGTTGCATCCATATTTTAACTCAAGTTCGTTCATCTTCATTCCTCCTGTATACCCATTTAAACGCATGATTCAAATGCTGTTTCAAGTCGAACGTCCGTGAGACTTAGCGCGTGATTCTGGTCAGCGAAGCTGACATATTCTTTACAGAATCACTGCGCATCCTCGCAGAGCGTTTATCTCTGACCTGTTTTCATTTTCAGACGGTTTTTGACTTTTTTTAACTATTTTCCAGTCTGTTCCTACTTATTTTTATTAATGATCTTCGTCTGTGTCTCTCTGGTCGCAATATCAATATAGCGCACAAACAGAGATACCTTATTATCCGGGTTCAGATTCTCCCAGAGTGTCGCTGCAAACTCATCCAGGCTGTCCGGAATCTCGATCTTTTTCGGCTCGCCCTCGAAGCTCGGAAGCGGATTGCCGTCGTGCATATAGGTGTGGATGAAATGTCCCTCGCCTGCAACCGGCTTCTCATACGCATATGTATAACGATGGCAGGAATCCGGATTGCCGTCGTTGGATTTCAGAATCGACAGCGCATAGTTGTAACCGCCATCCTCGATATGCAGGATACCGGAAATACGAGGTGTGTAGTTCGGCGCATCCGGCTCAAACTCGCGGCTTCTGAGGGACTGCTCAAAGGTCATCTGGCGATCCATTCCCTCATAAATCGTATCAGTCTGATCGCCGTTGGTCACGATCGTTTTATTTCCCAGCACACGGACCGGTGCATAGATAATCAGACTCGGATCTTCCAGCTTCGCCGGATCAAATGCCTGTGTGCGGATGCCCTCACCTTCTTCTACAAACACACGGTTGCGGCTGTTCTCGCTTCTTCCCATGATAAAGTATGCCGTAACCGCCTTCTTTCCGTCCGGCGTCCGTCCAATGATAATTCCGCGTCCCGGATAAGAATTGTTTTTCAGTTCCTCTGCTATCGATACAGTCTTCATAATGGCAAAGCTTCCTCCTTCATTGTTGTGCAATAATTCACTACTTTATATTTTACCACATTCTATTCTCATTTCCAGTTAGATTTATTGATTTGTTTTCAGAAGTATTACTTATATATAATACTGGTATTATTTTTTATTCTAATAAACATATAAAAGCACCTGCATTCTTTTACAAATGCTCTGCACTACTTCATGACAAACCGCTCTTTTACCGAGTTACTGTTCACGCATACGTGCCCAGTAACGGAATTTGCCGTGGCTTCGCATTTAAATACGGCAAATTCCTGCTGCCACCACGTTTTCTTACGGCACTTTCAGTTCCAAAAGTGCCTACCCCGGAACAGTAACTTTACCGATGCTTTTTAACAAAATACATCATAAAACAGACTGTTCAATCTGTACAATTCGGTGTATAATTAAAGAAAATATGCCATCAGGGCGATACATTTCACATATGTATATAGATTTTGGGAAATGACGGCATGAAGATAGCACAAAATTAGCAAGCGGTCTGCGCTATGCACCGTTACGAAAAAACGTTCATCATCAAAATTCAAGAAAAGGCAGGTTATGAATATGAAAAATGTAACAATTCTCGATCACCCGTTGATTCAGCACAAGATCTCGCTCCTCCGCAACAAGAACACCGGAACCAACGAATTCCGTTCCCTGACCGATGAGATTGCGATGCTGATGGGCTATGAAGCGCTTCGCGATCTTCCGCTGGAAGATCAGGAAGTAGAAACTCCGATCGAAACCTGCAGCACTCCGATGCTGGCTGGTAAAAAACTTGCCGTTGTCCCGATTTTACGTGCCGGTCTCGGTATGGTAAATGGTATTCTGGCACTCGTTCCGTCCGCAAAGGTTGGTCACATCGGACTCTACCGCGACGAGACAACCCATGAGCCGCACGAATACTACTGCAAGCTGCCAACCCCGATCGAACTGCGTACCATCGTTGTCACCGACCCGATGCTGGCAACCGGCGGTTCCGCAGTGGAGGCAATCGACTTTATCAAAGCACGCGGCGGAAAGAACATCAAATTCATGGCAATCATCGCTGCTCCGGAAGGATTAAAGAGACTGCATGAGGCACATCCGGATGTCCAGATCTATGTCGGTCATGTCGATCGCTGCCTGAATGAAAACGCTTACATCTGCCCAGGTCTGGGGGATGCAGGGGATCGGATTTTTGGTACGAAATAAATCAGAGTTGCCAACCTTCTCGGCATATCAGCAGACGACCTTCTCGTAGACAGTCTGACACACTCGGCTTCCACTGCCGATTCCGAGATTCACCGTCTGCTTTTGGACTGCAACACACTTGAGCAGGAGATTCTCACCCGAATGGTAAAGGAACTGAAAGCGATTTTATACGGATTGGGAGTATGATTTTGTAACCCGTTGACCACATAACACCAAAACCCGCATAAGCCACAACTGCACTTCGGAGCATGCCGGGGTGCTGTCTGTGGTTCATGCGGGATGAGGCAAAAAAAGAAGCCCACCAGCGTACTATGTAGGATTTACACGGTACGCCAGTGGGCAAATCTTTATTTTAACAGATCTGATAAACTATATTCACCTTTAGGAATATTTGCGGTTCTACGGTACTCTTTTATTGCATTAACTAATGTCAGTGGATTACTAAAATAATCTTTTACAAAATCATACGATTTCACATTATGCATACGAAGATCTGGTTTACAGAATTCACTCGGTTTCTTTCCTGAACGCTTAAATCGCTCATAAGCTCCTTCGCTATGAATAATCAGCATCTCTATCTCCGGAGCAGTAATAACATTGATCACATCAACCTTCTCTTACACTTGCCGTATAACCCACAGGAATCGTAGACTTGATAACCATAATGGCATTAGGGTTATACTCCATGACCAACTTGATTACAGCTTCAACCGCAGACGTATCAAAGTGCTGGGTCTTGCTGTCATAGTTTCTGCACTCAAATTTGTTCGGAGAAGTTGCTCGACGGTGGCGTATAAAGCTCACTTATTGCCATATGTCGCTACATACCCGCTTTTCCGGGCATAAAAAAGAAGCCGCCGATTATTGACTAATCGACGACCTCAAAGTACATCAGAGCGTGAAATATTCACTTTTTTCTTTATAAGTGATTAAGCTCACTTATTTCAGTTTGTAATGATTTTCAGTGATTATAATCACTTATTTTTACCAAATGATAGCCTCATCCAAAACTCTGGGCGGCGTAAAAAGCTCACTTTTTCTAAGTGAACATAATCACTTATTTCCAATAGCCATAAGTGAGCTTAATCACTTATTTTTATCGTTCATAGGTACAAAAGTGATTTTATTCACTTGTTGAGTAGACTTGTCAGGAGTGATTATAATCACTGTTTTGTTGAGTAGACATGTCCGCACTGTCTCCTGCCCACCCGGTCACCTTCCACCTTGCTACCTTGCAAGCATCCTGGATTCTGACCCGATTGGCTGCCTTTTGCCGACTTCGCCACACACCTCTCACAGCGCCCCACTGTCGCGTTTAATTGGCGAGGCCGAGGAACTTTCCGCAGCGGACAATTCTTCGCCACACAGGGGCTTTGTGGGGCTTGGATTTTCGTCCAGAGCTTTCCCGTTTTCCACCAAAAACGGAATGTCCAGATCGAAACTCACAAGTTGCTGTCTGGGGACGTTTTTCCCCTCCAGACGATATGTATTGTTCCGGTTCCACCGCATGTCCCGGTAGATCATCCGCACCAACGCCACGCACTTGATCTCGCAGCTGTTGCTCACAGTCAGCTTCGGTGTCTTATGAGCTCCTGCATCCTCAGCCGTACAGTTCTGCACAGCTACCTGTTTTGCCTCTCGGTTGTACAGAAAGCGATAGTGGGTTGGCCAGCCTAATGCTTCCAACGTGCTGCGGAAGATTGTGATCCTTCCATCCTCAACATTAAAAGTCAGACCCAGCATCCGCTGGTTCCATATTCTTTCGTTCACTACTCTCCCCTCCTTAAAAATGGGCGCACTTCCCCCTTGGAATCCTAGTGGCCGTTTTAATCAAGCCCGGTGTCGGGGACGGTCTTACCCGTCAGCATCCCCACTGATACATAGCCATCCATTTGCTTAACTTCGGATTCTTTCAGATGTTCTTCTACAGGTACGCCAAAAGTACCCGCAATATCATCTGGGTAAAATCCCTTTCTGGTATTTGCAGGCTTTGTCTCTTGCGCATTTTTCTGGTCTGTTCCATTTTTTCGTTTCTGGCCTTCATGGAAGATCTCCGGAACAAGCAGATCAAAAACATACAGAGTTTCCCCTTCAAACGAAATTCTGTACCCAAGCATCTTATACCGGCATTCGGTATCCCAGCCCATTTCCTTATACACCAGTTCTGAAAACGGTTTGCAGGTCATTTTCCGGCTTTTTCGCTTGTCTGGCTTGGCAATGCACCAACGCAGGGCATCCTTGTCATTTTCATCACAGCCGCGTACAACAATACGCTTCAAATCACTGTTGAACATGACGTGTACATAAACCACATCTTCTAGCCCAGTGATGCAGGCCGTGTTAAATGTGATGCTGTCCTTGCGGATCACGATCGCAGGGTCACGAAGATGTGCAAACAGCTCCTTCCGCACGACCTGGTATCCGTCATAGGAAAATGTACTTTCTAATTCTTCCGCTCTTGCGTCTCTATCATTTTCTGCCTGCTCTTCTGGCGGCATGGCGTTCGTATTTTCATTCATCTGTGTCAGTCCATCCTTCCATTATTTTTTCCGCTTCATGGAGCAGAGCGTTCAGACCATCTGCGGTAAAAGTATTCATTTCATCTATCTCTGCTGCCGGCCGGAGTACATCCCAGTTTCCAGAGTAATTCTCCTGCTGTAAAATCCCGACCTGTGCAATGCTTGTGATCGACTTTCCAAAAGTACCTGCCCATTCTGGCGGGAAAATGTAAATCGTTTTTTTGACCGTTTCGCCCTCTGCATCCTCGGTGTTTTCCTTTGGTGGCAGAACGATTTCTTCAACCTTGATCATCTCCGGCTCATCCAGTTCAAAGAGCATCAGCTTATTATCGCCGTCCTCCACGAATTGCCCACGGAACCGATAACGCAGGTCTTCATCCCACTCCATGATGTCAAAAAGAGTCTTTGCCAGGCCACGGCAGCCAAGTGTGCTGGCACACCAGCGTCCTTCTTTCAGCCGACCCCAGCGGATCGCATTGGGATTGCTCTTTTCACACGGACGGATTGCAATGCAGCGGTCAACCGAATTCAGGAGCAGTTCTACATACTCTACATCTTCAAACTTTTTCAGGCAGGCTGTATTAAAACGCAGCTTGCCATTGGAGATCGTCATAGCCGGATTCTGTAAAGTAGCAAAATACTGTGCCCGCACAACTTCATATCCTGTCAAATTAAGCCGATTTTTCACATCACCCACAACAGAATCATCCGGCTCCCGAATCACACTTTCAGATGCTTCCCGGTATTCTTCAGCTGAAAATCCTGTCCAGTCCTTATCAAAAGGCACATATCCGCGTAAGATTCCATCATCCACCACACTCAGGACTGGCAGCGGGCGATTTTTCTTTGTATAACTCCGGGATGCCCGCAGATGATTTGCCGCATTATAGACTTCCCTGGACACGATTGCCTCATGATGATCTCTCTGCCGGTACTGCGTCCGGTCGTTGTTGTTTTTCTTTGATTTATGCGTCAGGAAATTCGGTGTAAAGGTCTTCCTTGCCAATACATCCCCACAATGGCGTTCATTAGCAATGACTCCTGCAAGAGTGCCGGGATTCCACTCCGTGTTCCCCAGTTTTGTCTTCCGGCCATAATCTGTCAGTAGCTCTGCAATCTCGGTGAAAGAAAATCCATTCAGGTACAGATAGTAAATCACCTTCACCGTCTGTGCTTCGTCCTGATTCACCACAAGGCTGCCATCCTCGTCCTGGTCATATCCGAGCAGGGCCGGCGTAAGGAACAGTCCACGGCTGAACCTACGGTCAATGGACCAATTCATAATGATAGACTTGGAATGAGATTCTTCCTCTGCCACGGATGCCAAAATCGTCAGGATCATGCGCCCGTTACTGTCCAGTGTGTAGATGTTGTCCGCTTCAAATTTTACACCCACGGGCGGGTCAAGATTTTTCAGTGTTTCAATGACGGAAAGACAGTCCACAATGTTTCTGGCGAAACGGGCGATGGACTTTGTGAGGATCAGGTCAATCTTTCCGGCCTTACAGTCCTCGATCAGCTGCTGCATTCCTTTGCGATGCTCCAATGATGTACCGCTGATGCCTTCATCATCATAGATTCCAACGAATTCCCATCCCGGCTGTGCCTTGATATAATCCGTGTAATAATTTTTCTGAAGTTCATACGAAGAAGTCTGTTCATCATTATCAGTGGAAACACGGACATAAGCGGCAACACGACGGATAGAGGTGCTTTCTCCAAGCCCCTCCACAGTTTTTGCCGGGATAACTTCCAACTCAGAAGTATCCACGCCTTTATATCTGTCTCTGATTCTCTGCTTGCGGTCTGCCGCTTCTGCTCCACTGCTTATCATTTGCTTCCTCTCATTTCTCCGGCTTCATGCTCCAGTACCACTGTCGCATCTTCCGGTAACTCCGGATGCCGAGTTCTTTCTTTGTATTTTCTGCTGTCCTGCGGCTGATACCTTCATCGCTCATCCGCATATAGATTTCTCTAGATCTCATGTCACCCCCGGAAAGCAGCTTCTTGATCAGATACGCCGCCTTCTCAGATTTTGACTCAAAAACTGGTGTTTCCGGCTCCGCTGATGGATCTGGCTTAATTTCACACTCCAGCCATTTGAAGCCCTGCTCCGCTGTTATCGAGAATTTGATTTCACCATCTGACGGAGCCAGACTGTTTTTTATCTGCCGCACAATGCGGATATCTGACTTCTCCGCATCCCGTTCTACTTGCAGGACACTCCGGGCGGCTGCAACAACATCGATGCTGCCAAGGCTCCGGTAAAGGCCCTTTGTTCCTTCTTTTTTATTAAGGTGTCCGATCAGCACAATGGCACAGTCATACATAGATGCCCACATGCCAAGGCGCTGCATCAGCCTTCTGGCTCTTCCTGCAATCTGGAGGTCGGAATCACTTCCAAGATATGCCTGTATCGGATCAATAACTACCAGCCGCGGCCGGAATTCTATAATAGCCTGCCGGATGCGCTCATCATCCAGTGTCAGGCCGCTGTATGTTTCTTCATTTATGAAGGCCACATTCCTGCAATCTGCCCCACATTTTTCAAGCCGGGGCTTAATGGTATCTGAAATGCCATCTTCTGAGCACTGGTAAATAGCCCTTTGCGGCATTCCGATGGTTTTACCATCTGGCAGGGTTCCTCCCTTAGACAGCTCGGCTATCAGGTGCATCATCATTGTGGATTTGCCATCACCGGGGTCACCTTGCAGCAATGTGATCTTTCCAACTGCTATGAATGGATACCACAGCCAACGAACAGAAGTCGCCTGTACATCACTGTATAATGTAAGAATCCCTTTTTCTCCTTTGTTCGTCATCATCGTCCCTTTCTGTACGCAGTCTTTTCTACATTTATATTATAAGGTTTGATTGATGATTTGACTGCTACCTATCATGTAGCACGTTTCGCATTTTGCTACATACCAAGTAGCAAAACAGCCTTAGACCACATAACAGATAGAGGTGTAGCCCTTTGCGGCCTTAGAATTTCTGTAATTAAGTTGCTATGTATTTTTCTCTGCGGGATAATCGTAACTGCCTTATGCGGGTGCACATAAGGAGGAACATACATGGCTATTGATTATGAATCTTTAGGTAAACGTATCGCAAACGCACGTAAACAGACCGGAATCACACAGGAGGCACTCGGTGAACAGCTTAATATGACCCGAAAACACATCAGTGTTATCGAAACCGCCATTAACCGTCCCAGTCTTGATACACTGGTTGATATTGCCAACGCACTAAATGTCTCAGCAGATGATCTTCTTGTAGACAGTTTGACGCACTCCGCGTCCACTGCCAATTCCGAGATCCACCGTCTGCTTTTAGACTGTAATGCAATTGAACAGGAGATTCTCACCCGGATGGTAAAGGAGATGAAAGCAATTTTATACGGCTTAGGAGTTTGATTTTATAACTTGTTGATCATATAACAAAAAGGCCCGCATAAGCCACAACTGCACTTTGGAACACGCCGAAGTGCTGTCTGTGGTTTATGCGGATAAGGACAAAAAAAGAAGCCCACCAGCGGACCATGTAGGAATCTACACAATACGCCAGTGGGCCGATAAGTTTCAATTATGCACTTCTTTTCTCATCCAGTTCTTTTATCTCATCAACTGCAGACTTCTTAAATTCCTGTATTATCTCTCTCCCCGCCTTAGACACCGATAAGCATCTTCGATAAAACTTATGAACTCCTCGCTGGCACACTCGATCAGGCATTTTCCATCCACGGCTTTCAACTTTTCCATAACCATTTCTGCCAGTGCACCCCGACGCTCTCTCATCTTCTGATTAGCAAATGTCACTGACTCATCGATGAATGCAGCGTACTTTGCACCATCAATATTGCTTTGTACTGGCACGCCTTCGCCACTGTCAAGCCGGATCACTTTTGGCTCATACACAGCCCTCACCTTTCTCAGTGCCTCTGCCGGCTCCATGCTCTGGAGATATAATTTCATAGCACCGGCCGCCACAATCTCATCAGCTGTTGCGCCATATTTCTCTGCCAGCATCCCAGCTACCTCATTCATTTCAAACACTCCTCGCTATGTGTATTTTCTGTCGTATGTGTATTTCTCGCCACCCACAACATATAACAGGATTCTGCACATAGCAATCCTTACGGGTAAAAAAGCCAAGACAAAAAAGCAGGCAAAATAGCAGCACAATAAAACCTTAAAAACAAAAAAAGCCCTGCCAGATGCAGCCTCAAAAAGCCACACCCGGCAGGGTCCTGTCTCCTTCCATCACACCGCTTCTTCCCTCTCGCGCTTCGCTGCAGTTGTCAGGTATCTGCGGTACTGAATGCTGAATCCGTACACCTTATAAGGAGCGTCCACATAGACCACATTGCCGTCCATGTCACTCCGCTTATAGCCCATGAAGCTGTCAAGCGTTCTGCGGTTGCCCTTTGAGGTCAGTGTCACACCGAAGTTTGTCTTATAGGTTGCCACATCCCCCTGCAGTACTCCGCTCTCAACAAAAGCACAGTAGATGCCTTTTTCAAAGTGGAGCATATCTGGTGCTTCTGCGATCCGCTCAGGAGTCAGCTTGAGCCTGCCCCTGGTCACGGCAGACACCCGGCCCTCGATGGGCTTGCCGTCTACATCTCTCAGAAGACTTCCCTGTACATCCAGGCCGTTGACTCTTAACGGCATTCCGCCTGCATTGGTATCCGGCAGTTCTTTCAGGCAGGCAAGGAAATATTCAAAGTTCTTTTTCATGATCGCCAGCACGCCCTGTTCTTCCTCTATCGTCTGCCTTTCCTGTTGGAGTGTTTTCAGCCGTTCCTGCAGGTCGTTCACAAGCTCTGTATAAATCTGGGCTTCCGAGCCTTCCTCCGTTTCTGTCCCATAGAAGCTTACTCCGATGCTTCCTGGTGTCAGTCCGCTTCGGATGTCCAGGTCGATGTCGTCAATAGTCACCTCCCCGTTGGAAAGGGCTTCATTCAGTTCCACATTCTGTTCCAGTGCAGCTTCCCGAAGCGCCGCCACCTGATGGCTGATGGCATCCTGCAGGCGTTCTTCCATCTCCTTGATCTGATTTTCCACCGTTGCCATCCTCTGCACCGAGATGCTGTTGTTATTCGCCAGCCGGACAGCCTGCTCATAGGCATTGTCAAACATCGTCACGATCATGGAGGCATCTCCGTGTTGTTCAAAATCACGCTTCATGCTGTAGAGCAGTTCCATGAAACTCTGCTCCAGCGCACACTCATGGTAGCGTTCTGAGGGGCAGCGCTTGTTTGCAGCTTCCTTTTCCTCATCTGACATGCAGCCTTTCTTGCTCCGGCAATACGCTTTCTGGTCGGGAGAACCGTTCTTCGGCGGCTCACCGTCCCGCTCCCCGACCTTACGCTTGCACCGCCAAACGGGATACGAATAAGCGTATTTTTCCAGATACTCTCCGGTATCCTCACCAGTCGCCTTAAGACTCCGCTCATCGCTGTAACCATTTGCCACACCCGTGTAGGTTGTACGGAAGAATCCTTCCCCGCAGGGTTTTCCGGCATCCGGCCCATTCTCCAGGATCGCACCGCAGCGCAGGTTTCCAAACGGAGAACCCTTAATGCTCTTTACCTTTTTCTTGCCGGGGCCTTTCGTCATGTCTGCCCTCGGCTTCTCGAACAGCATGGTCTGCACTTTGTCCCAAGTCACACGGTCGATGATACCCACATGATGGTTCTTCACATAGTAGCGGGGTGCTTCGCCCTTGTTGATGCTTGAACGGTGGGTAAGGAAGTCTTTGGTGATGGTCTTCTGCATCTCGATGTCGCCCACATACTTCTCATTCCGCAGGACGATCAGGATCGAGCTGGCACTCCATTTCTTTCCGTTGACCGTGAACTTTTCCATCTGGTTCAGCTCCAGTGCGATCTTATTCGCCGTCTGGCCTTTCACGAAGCGGTCAAAAATGTACCGGATGATCTCTGCCTGCTCCGGCACGATGACCCACTGCTTATTTGCCCCAAGCTCATATCCCAGCATCCGTTTCAGATTGATATGCGGGACACCAGACTGGAACTTCTTCTGGATGCTCCATCGGATGTTATCGGAAATGGAACGGCTCTCATCCTGTGCCAGTGCAGAAAGAATCGTAAGGATCAGCTCACCTTTGGCATCCAGTGTGTCGATGTTCTCTTTCTCGAAATAGATACCCACGGGCGGCTTCAGCTGCCGAAGCTCACGGGTACAGGTCAGGGAGTCAATAGTGTTTCGTGCAAATCGGGAAATGGACTTTGTAACGATGTAGTCCAGCTTTCCATCCATCGCATCTTTTATCATGCGGTTGAATTCCTCTCGATGTTCCCGGTTCGTACCAGATTTTGCTTCATCCGCGTAGATGCCGGCAAAAATCCAGCCGGGCTTCCGGGTGATGAGGTCTTTGTAGAATGCTTTCTGTGTCGTGTAGGAAGTCTGCTGACTCTCATCTCCCGTGGAAACACGGCAGTAAGCCGCCACACGGATGTTGCTCTGGCTTTTCAGCTGCCCGCCGTTCTGTACCGAGCGCACACTGGCGGGGATCACATCCACTTTTTGTCTTGTCATAATCTGCTCCTTTCTTCCAGCCTTGCAACTGGTCTTATCTTACATGCCTCTTCCGCTGGCTGCCGTCGCGCATCGTATGCCCGTCATAATAGCTTGCGGTATTGCGGTAATCTTCAATATTGGAATCCATCTCTACCTCGGTCTTGGTGTCATCGAACCAGTGGACCGTAAACTTCAGCGGTGAATGGATCGTGATGGAGAGGAGGAAGGCCTTGCAGTGTTCTTCGGTCACTCCATTTAGAAAGGCCACCGTACCATCCCGCCCCGCCGGAAGTTGCTTCATCCACTCGATTGCCTTTTCCCTTCGTTCATAGTCGCCCTCCAGTTCTTCCCAGTAGTCTTCCATATAGTCGAGCTGTTCGGTCAGCTTCTGCTCAGTGTCCGTGTCCTTCTGAATATCACGCTCCAGTTTCTCAATGAGCTTTTTCTTCTCCTCAATAGAAGCAGGGTCGATCATCTCGTCACCGAGAAGTTCCAGACGGGTCTGCATCACATCCACCTGACTTTTCAGGAGCCGGATCTTCTTACTGGTGCTTTCCACACTGGTGTGGGCTGCGGCAATCTGTTTTTTATAAAAAGCACGGTCGCGTTCCATAAAATCCAGCTTCTGAATGCTCTCCAGCCGTGCAAGCATCTGGCTTACAAAAGAATCTGCTTCCGGGGTGAAGTTGTCATACTGCTCTTTGAACCGTCCGCTCATGATGTCTGCCACAGCCACGTTGTCATGGATGGGCTTAAGCGTCAGCCGGAACCTCTCCAGGACTGCTTTACGGAAGGCTCGGACAATCTGTTCCTCGTATACTTTTTCTGCATGGCAGATACGTTTTCCTGTCGTCCGGCTGCTCGTCGGGCACCGCCAGATGGGATAGTTCCCATTTCCGTTTGTCACATGGAAAAAGCGACCGCACTCCCCGCAGATTAGTCTTTGGGAAAACGCTCTCGGCTTCTTGCCGGATCTTGTCCTGTTATATAAATCGCTGTTTACTTTTACGACTTCCTGTGCCTTTTCAAACAGGTCCTCGTCAACGATTGCCGGATGATGGTTCCGGACAAAATACTGAGGAACTTCGCCTTTGTTGTCCCGTACTTCATGTGTCAGATAATCCGATGTGAACTTCTTCTGGATAAGGACTGCACCCATGTACCGCTCGGCGCGGACGATCCGCGTGATATTCCCGCCTGTCCATCCATCCAGCAGATCACTGTTTAACTGCCCTTTCTTGGATTTTTTCTTTCTTACTCTCACTGCGTCGGTGACAGGAGCCGGAATCTTGTCCATGTTCAGTCCCCGCGCAATCTCCGTATAGGCTTTCCCTTCCACGACTTCATGGAAAATGCGCCGGACGACCCTGGCTTCTTCCTCAACGATCTCAATATCTTTATACTCATATCCGCTCTCGGAGGTAACCATCTTCCCATTGTAGCGGTATCCGTACATGATCTTGTTTGGAACATCCCCCTTCGGAAAGCGCATCTTCTGCCCCAGCCGGATGTTACTGGAAATGCTGCGGCTTTCTTCCTGTGCAATGGCTGCCAGTGTCGTAAGGATGAAGTCGCTGGTCGGGTCTGCCGTATCCAGATTTTCTTTCTCGAACAGAATCGTTACCCCGCAGTCATGCAGGACATCCAGTGCACTCATAAAGTCAGCCGTGTTTCGGGCAAATCGTGATATGGACTTGCACACAATGCGGTCGATCTTCCCGTCCTTACAATGACGCATCAGTCGGCGGAATCCGGTTCTCTTTTCCTTGGAAGTGCCGGAGATGCCGTAATCGGAGTACACACCGACTGCATTCCATGCCGGATTATTTTCAATCAGCTGGTTAAAGTATTTTTCCTGCGTTTCATAGGAGTTCTCCTGGTCGCTCATGTCCGTAGAAACGCGGATGTAAGCTGCCACATTAAGGGTTCCGGCTTTCTTTTTGGTAGCCCGGAAGGTCGCCGTCGAAACGAACTTGTTATCCTGCGGTTCTTCCGGTGTGAAGAGCTTCGTAAACTCACTTTCCATACTGCTCTGCAGCCGTTCTGCAATGTCCGGCTCTGCCATGACCTTTTTGGCATCCAGAGCTTTCTGGATAAGAGCTGTGATACCGGCGTCCACGATGTCTTTTGATTTTTGGGGTGTCTGTTTTTTATCTGATGCGTTTTTTGGTTTTTGTTGAGTAGACCTGCCTTGGTGCGTATCAGCCAGTGTTAAAAAAGAAGCTGTGGCAGCATCCGTACTTTGACGAACATCTGCCACAGCTTCCACAGGTTTCTTTTTCCCAAGAGCGGCTTCCAGTAAAGCCGAGACATCCACAGCAGATGCATTTACTCTCTTCTGCTGTTTCTGCTGTACTGTATTCTTCACAGTCTTTTTCTGCAGATTTGCAAGGAAATCCGTACCAGTACTCATAGTTTTCGCTCCTTTCCTGCCCGTTTTCTTCTCTTTGAGCAGTCACATATTCCCTCTGTTTCGTGATATTATCAAGTAATTCCGATGCAGAAAGACGGAGAATAATCTGGTGGATTATTGTCTTATCTGCACCATATGTATGCCCCGCCCAAGGAGGACGGGGACTGTTTTTAGATACGGGCCGCAAAGTCAAGTGCGATCCACCCTGCACCGGATTTCAGCTTGCCCCAGCCCTTCGCAGAGCCAGCACCGGCAGATTCTGCCACGATAGTAAACACGCCTTTCCCGGTGTAATAACCGGTCTTACCGTAATTTGTTCCTGGACCCTTGCGGATGTTGAGGTCTTTAATGGACACACGCACAGTATACGGGACTGAAGACTTCGGTTCCGGGTAGACGGCTTTACCCGCCGGATCAAAAACATAATAGCCAGGATTCTTATCCGCGCACTGCTTTGCATAGGTGAGGTCGTGGAACGCACCTTTCTGGGAAGCGGCATTCTGCCAGCTCTTACGGACACGATACCAGCCGGAAATGGTGGTATGGCTGCCGGAGGTCGCATTATACTGCGTCAGGTTCCAACGCTCGATGATACTGCAGAGGCTCTGCACATAAGTGTGGCTGGTAGCATAGCCACCAGCCTTGATGATCTGTGCCGCTTTCTTGTAATCGGTACAGCCTGCCAGACCCTCATAGCGTTTCCTGCTGCCGCTCATCGCACCGAGCAGATATGCCGCATGATCGGCAATAGAGTCTTCCACACAAGCGTACTTGCGGAAGTCAGCAGTGATCGTCACATAACTGCCATCGGTATTCTGCTCCTGTGTTTTCTTGGTATAGACAGACTTGCCATCCCAACTACTGCCGCTCCAGCTGTTCCCGGAAAGCGAAGTCTTCATACCGAAGCAGTTATTGGCATTCTGTGCCAGCTCAGATTTACCGTAGCCGGATTCCAGAATGAACTGTGCCATCGACACGCAGGCAAGGATGCCCGTGGTTTTCTGGTTCGCAGTAAACAGCGGACCGATCTTTGCAACTGCTTCTGCTTCCGAGAGATTTTTCAGCGAAGAAGCCTGCATGCCGGATGAGGATGAACCGCCCAGTGCTGCAGTTACCCTTGCGGCCAGATCACCCAGGCGGGCATACAGCCAGTTTCCAGGGCAGCTTTTATTCGCAAACCAGCGGTGAACGGTCAGCACCATTTCATCTGCCGCCGGAGCATAGTTGAGTGTCTTATTTTTATCACCCAGCCACAGGAGCTTCTTCTTCCCGTTACGCTTGCAGATATCAATGCAGAGCTTGACAAGAGAGTCATATACGGCACTGTTCATGGCATACGGCTCATTCATGTCGCTGGCGCATTCGATGGTGACCGCCCTCTGGTCATTGGCATTGCTGGACGAACACCAGCTGCGGTTCTTTTCTTCGACACAAAGCGACACACGGCCGTCTGTGCCGATGCCGTAGTTGCAGCTTGCCTGACGGCTTGTGCTGGTGAAGCAGCCGCAGATGCTTTCCGCAGAAAGCTGACCAACCACACAATGCGGTGTGATACGGTCGATGCTGTGTGTCCTCTGCCCGGAATGGTTTGGGGAGAATTTTGTATAAACAACGAGTGGACTATTGGTATATCCCATAATGATTTCCTCCTGCTAAAAAAAATTGAGGCCCAGATCACTCTGAACCTCGCGCTGTGGTTATTCTGTTGTTACGGGATCAGCAGTTTCATGCCGACCCGGATGGCATTGGAAGTCAGACCATTCAGCACACAGATATCTGCACAGCGGCTGCCGCTTCCCAGTTCCTTTTCCGCGATCTTCCAGAGATTATCACCGGGAACAACGGTATAGATCCTGCCAGCTGTGAACGCATAGGTGTCCGCACTGTTCAGGACATATGCGACACCAGCCTCTGCTTCGGCACACTTGATCTTCAGCCAGCCATCACAGAACTGCACGACTTCCACAAGGGCATTCTTCTTGTAGACCGCTACGACCTCCGCTTCCAGACTCGGCTTTTTACGGATGTTCATGAGGGTCTTGAGCTTGCCGTAGGCAATGGTCGCCGGAAGCTCCTCCGCAGTCGGGAACTCATTCTCATCCACTTCGTCTTCGGCTTCTTTCTCTGCCGGGGTATCCTCCACAGGGGGTGTGGTTTCCGGCTTATCTTCCGGGATATCGTCCACGACTGCTTTCTCTTCACTCTCATCTGCGCCGGTATCCGGGACAGCCTCTTCCGGATAGATCACGTTGCCGTCATTGTCGAACACGCGGCTGCCGGGGTTCTCATCGCACTTGGCTTTTGCATTCGCCAACAGACGGTACGCGCCAAACTGGGATGCCTCATCTTCCCAGACTTCACGCACGCGGTAATAACCAGTCGTCAGTTTTGCGGGATACTCTTTCTTACTCATATTGCTTACCTCCTAAAAATTGAGGGAGAGGCTGTTACACCTCTCCCCACTGATTACTCGTCCTTATTCTCCTTTTCTTCCTTCAGCTGTGCCAGCATCTCCTTGAGCTTCTCCGGCACCGGAAGACCAATGACTGCTGCGTTTTCGAGGCAGCTCAGGCCCTCATTCGCCAAATAGAAGAACACCACTGCAGTACGGATGGCGGCCCCATTCTGAAGGATCTGTGTGTCAATGATGTTGGCAATGCCGACCAGTACAAAGATACACACCTTCTTGGCGATGCCCTTAAAGCCAACTTCAGAAGAAAGCTCATGCTTGATCGCTGCCGCCAGCACTCCGGTGAAGTAGTCGCAGACCACGAACACTACAAGTGCATACAGGAAGCCGTCAAACCCGCCGAAGAACCAGCCCAGGAAACCACCCAGACCTGCAAACATCCATTCAATCTTGTCGATCACATTCTGCATAATCTTGTCCTTTCCTGCCCAATCCGGGCATAAAAAATAGACGGTCGATGCCGCCTTGTGTATACTCCTTCTATAATGAACACCGTTTCACAGACATTTTGGAGGTATGTCTGTCAGGGACGGTGGAAATTTATTTGCTGTCCTCCGTCAGCCATGCACGGATCTGGCAGTAATAGCCGTCTGCCCATGCCTGATAGCCTCTTCCGGACGGGTGGATGCTGTTGGTCAGCGTCCGGCTGGTTTCCGTGAACCGGTTCGTCACCGACTTGTCCGAATACGGAAATGCCAGACGGCGGTCCGTGCGAAGACCGTGGGCAAAACAAGTCACGTTTTTGCGGTACTTGCCAGCATCGAATGCCTTAATCAGTGCAAGGTTCAGCGTGTTGATGCTCATATGAAAGATACCCATGCTGGAACCGCACTGATAAGAATAATCCGAGCCGGGTCCGCAAAGGCCGATACCGATCTTGCAGTTCGGGAAGCCCGTTTCCTTATCCAGCAGCGCATCAATGAACTGTTTTGCCTGATCCACGAACTTCTGCACCTCTGCCTCCGTGCGGTAAAGTGTTGTTCCCTGTGACACGTCATTGGTGCCGAGTGCGATCAGGAAGTAGTCGATACCCTCGTAGCCGTTGGTCTCGCAGTATTTCTGGAAATCCAGACGGCCTTTGATCTTGTCCCAGAACGCATTCGTTTTGCCGGCGTAATCCGTGTCTGCCAGATACCGGGCAAATGTCCAGCTGCCGCGTCCTTCGTGCTTGCCGCCAGACGGTCCTCTCGTTCCCAGTTGGTGGATCACGCAGTCATTATCCTCTGCCAGCAGACGGTACACTTCCGTTGCCACAGAACCATTGTCCACAAGAGAGTCTCCACAGATGCAGATATTCTTCGTGAGCTTGTCCTTCAGCTTATGGTGGACCCTGACCTGCACAGGTTTGGACGATACCGTATGGCAGTCATCTTCATCCAGACGGCGGACGGTCAGTGCAAAATCCGTGCTGTCCTTCGTCGGCGTGTAGTTCATGCAATACTCGTTCCGGGTCAGGCTCGGTGCATTCGTGCCTCTGGCGAGCACATACAGATTTTCCTTGCCATCGTGGCGGGAAAGACAGTCAAAGAAGATGGAAAGCTGGCGACCCTCCATGCAGTCCCAGTGGGACGGAGTCACGATATCATCCTCTACAGCCGGAGTAATGGCTTTCTGCACATAATCCGTGATACGCTTCGGGATGAAAGATGCCGCGTTATCTGCGAAGAGATCACCCGCTTTGTATTCCTTACCGCCCACAATGAACTTCACATCCGGGTGAATGTGCGGATTATACAGCTTGCTCTGATACCAGGATGCAATATAGAAACCATTCGTACCCAGCTTTCGGAACAGGCTGGTGTCGTACAGATTGATGGTTTTCGTACCGGCATCATAAGCGAGGATGCGCATCGGCATACCAAATGTCGAGCTGGGTGTGTTAAATGCCATCTCTACCGGATCGCCTGCCATGATCCACTCATAGTGGAACGTATCCGGAACACCCAGACACTTGGTACTGACCTGGATCGTACCGCCATCCTGGTCAATGGTAATACCGCCGCTTGCCAGATACATATGGCGGGAATCCTTACCGGCAAGATCCGTGCGGAGCTGCTGGAAGCGGTCCTCATACTTCTTTTCGATATAGGAATCACGCCGTTCTTCATCGAAAAGCTCACCGGCCTTATAAGTCGTGCCATCCAGCACAATGCTGAAAGAGGAACCCATGTGCGGATACCAGAAATGGTTTTCATACCATGCAGCGATATAGTAGCCGTTTACTCCCAATGCCCGGAACTGTGCAGTGTTATAAAGATTGATCTGATCTATGGACGAGTCATAGGCAAGGATCAGCATGTGATGCTTTTCTGCTTCCGTACTATCCAACATCGGTACCGGCTCCTCACTAGCACTGATCCAGTAGTAAGCACCGTTATCGACAACCGCCAGGATACGTTTCGTGACCTGAATGGTGCGGTTGACCATATCGATCGCAAACTGGCCTGTAGCGAGGAACATCTTTGCTGAACGGTACTTGTGCCAGGTCATCGAATTATACGCCGCTTTCGCCGGATTTCCATAATCGATTCCGTTGATGACGGTACCGCTGTTCGAAGGAGCCGCATATACAACATTTGCTTGATAAAGGATCGCAAACACAAAACGGTTCCTTGTAAACAAACCGCCCCAGTCACCGACCGTGTTTTCCACTTTGATGACCGGCAGTTCAATCTTTTCTCCCGTTTCATCAGCAGATACTTCCATTCCATCGTAATAGATTGCCCACCAGCCTTTCGCAGTAAAATCAACCGAAGTACTGTTCTCTGCCCCCAGTTTCGTCTGCTCATACTGTGTACCATTTGTACGGCGGCAGACATATACGTCCTTCCCCTCCGGGAATGTGACTGTCACCTTGCTGCCCGTGAACCTGATATCCACGCTGCCGTTCATCCACTGCCAACCAGTTGCATAATTTGACAGCAATCTCAGTGGGAGCATGTTGTCGTAAAAATACACAGAGAGTTTCGACTGCAGTTTCGCATTGGTGGTGACAGAGATAAAACGGGTATTCGGAAGCAGTGTGATCACATAGTTGTCATAGACCTTGCCGCTCTCTGCCCGGAAACAGCCACCGAGGAACTTACGGTCCATGTCATAACAGACCACGTTATTATAGTCATCCCGGCCACTCATGTAGCCGAACGGACCGTCCACCAGAATTGCCCCGCCACTGACAGGGACCATATATGCCGCCCGCCAGTCCTCTGAGGCTAAAAGATTTCCATTCTGGTTTACAAAACCATTTTTAATCACCCAGTTCTTCATGATATTCTGCATGGAACGCACCCTGCCGACTGCACGGATATTGTCACCGACTGTGGGATAAGTCTTTCCCTCATCATCCACACGGGCATCTACCAGCTCCTGCGCATAGTTGGCATTTTTGTCCGTAGATGCCTTGACGTTGGCATTGATCTGGGCTTTCAGTGTTTCTGCAGTCTTATCCATCTCGGACTTACTGGCTGCAACTGCACTGTTCGCTGCATCGACTTTCTGAGTGATATCCGCTACATCCTGTGCGGTCATCTTGCGCAGGACTGCCACATCTGATGCAGTATCTGTACGAAGCTGCTCTACATCTGCCGCAGTATCCTTGCGGAACTGCTCCACTTCTTCTGCCGTATTCTGACGGTACAGAGCCATCTGCTCCGAGAACCGGGAACACATCGCCCAGTATTCCTCCTGTGACAGAAGCGTTCCGGCCGGCACAGGTTTCCGGCTCATATAGCTGTCGCCTGTGGATTCCTCATACACAATGGTAAGAGGTTCATATTCTTTTGCTTTGTCCCAGACACCATCATGGCGAGGGACGATTCGGTTGCCGATATATTCCGACATATTTTCCCCTTTCCCGGCTGCATCAGCCGTTTGCAAACTCTACGATCAAGCGTCCGTCACCATCCATTGAAAAGATGAGCTTCAGACCATCCTCGGTGGTGAAGGCAAGATAACCGTCATCCGTAACCGTACAGTTCAAAAGATTTTCGATGAATTTCTGGATGGTGCTGGATTCCGACTTGTCACTGAAGCCGAGTCCATCCTCCGACACAACGGCAAAATAGCCATCATCCGTGATATACACTTCCAGCAGTCCCTTGCGGATGGCTTCCACCACGCCAGCGTAGGTATAAGTGGCGATCTTGCCGTTGTTGATGGCTGCCCGCTCCACCTTCAATGTGAGAGAGAACGACCCAAGGACATCCCCTGCTGCGCTGAGCATAACAACATCCAGCGGAAACCGCCCGGCCTGTGCGGTCATGAAGGTCGTGATTGTAAAGACGACCGCCCCATTTTCAACAAACACAAGGTCGGATGCCGTCTCGCTGGTGTAGTGGAAGATCGTGCCGTCCGGTCTGGTACCGGAACAGGCAACGATGCAGTCCTGTGGTACAGAATACTGAACCGAGTTGTTATACAGGACACATCTGACTTTCCGTGCCCTGTTGTCATACTGCTTGACCGGAACTGTCACCGGGATCAGATTCTCCGTCAGCGACAGTTCCACTTCCTGATAAATGCTTGTGATCATTACGCGCTCCCTCCTTCCTGATCGGTCTTCTTGTCATCTGTTTCTTCTTTGCCCCCATTATCTTTTTCTTCGGTGTCCGGGTTTTCCGGCTCCGGCTTTTCCGGTTCCGTCGGTGTGGTCGGTTCCGTTGGCTGTTCCGGCTCATAGCCGATGGTCTGCCACTGTTCTCCATCCCAGAGCTTTAACCGCAGATTTTTCTTATCGACCCAGAGCGTATCTGCCGCCGGGGTCTTCGGTGCGTTTTCCGATACCGGGATACTCGGCTGGTACTTTTTATCCAGTTCTTTTTCGACATCTTCCGACAGCTTCTTCGCCACGCTGTATCTCTCATCCAACTCCTTCTGCAGATCTTCTGGGATTTTCGTAAAGGTGCCATACCGCTTATCCAGTTCCTCATACAACTCTTTGGAAAGCTTTTTGGCAGTTTCGTACCGCTGGTCGAGTGTTTTCTGAAGTTCGGCGGAGATAGCAGCCGCTGTTTTGTACCGTTCATCCAGTTCCTTCAGCAGCTCCTCAGAAAGCTCCGTGGCTTTCTTATAGCGGTCATCCAGTTCTTTGAGGGTCTGTTCCAGCAGGATCGCTGTCCTGACTGCGGTGTCATCCGCCTCCCAGCCATAACCCCACGTCTTACCGCCATCCGTGGATACAAACAACCCGGCAGCGCTGTTCTTCCATGCGACCGTTGACTGTTTCAAAGTCGCCGCATTGAATGCATATCGGGTCGTATTTCCCTTACTGTCAGTTTCATTTTTATAATGAAGGCCAAACAGCGCAGCAAAAAGCGCACCGTCATAAATGATGGATGCTGTGATCCCACCGACCTGCTCTCCCACCGCCGTTTCCGCACGGACTGCCGTATCATAGGCAATCGTCGCTGTATTCCGGATGCTGTTGAGCGAACCGGTCAGAGAAGAATTCCGGCTGCTGACCGTGGAGTTTGACAGCGTGATGCTGTTATAGCGTTCCAGCAGCGCATCATACTCGGTTTCGGTGACTTTGGAACTGACTTCGATTCCCAGCTTTGAGATAAACACATGGACCGTATCGCAAAGGGAAACACGCTCTGCTTCCACGATGTCCTCATACCCCGGTGTATTCCAGAGTTGTAAAAAGTCGATCTTGATATCGATCTCCGGCTCCGTTAAGTCCGTGGTGTCGATATAGTTCTGTGCGTATTCCCGGAGTGCCGCTTCGCTCGGCTTTTCCTGAAAATTGCTGGTACAGTCCAGCACGGTGACCTTCTGGTAAGGAATTGACCGTTTGCTTTGCAGCACTACCTTCTCCGGCAGTTCCATGACCGCCTGCGTTTCGTTGTCTACCCAGTACGGATGTACACCCGTGATGGTGTTCTCGATGGATTTTTCCATCTTGAAATCCGTCAGGTTCTTACCGTAGATGATGTGGACGTTATGGTCAGCACCTCTTGCCTTATGGAACTTGACCGTATACCGGTCCCACTCGAATTCACCGCCAAAAACGTCCAGAACTGATCCGGCCATACCTCCGAGGCAGTTTCGGAAGGAAGATGGAACCCCCAGCGTAAAAGTCGCGCTGGTTTCCACATCTGTCCAGACATCGAAAGGACAGTCGGAAGCCGCATGGCTTTTCAGCCCCTGCATTGCCCCGCCACATCCGGTCACTGAAAATGGTGATACCGTGATAAAGTTGAGCTGGTAGGAAATATGCCGTGCCTGCACTTCCAGCTTGCCATCTATCGGGGTCGTGATCTTGTAGATGCGGAACGGCTGAGACTGCATGGTATCGGATGGCTTGGCAAGGATGATATTCCCCTCCTCCAGCATCTCTGCATGGATGCCATCTGCCGGACAGACCAGCTTCAGTTCATAGCTTCCGTTTCTCTTTTCCGTTACGGTACAAGACTGTGCATCTGCCAGCTTTCCAATACCGTTATGATTGAACTTCATCTCTGTTGATGCATATAAACATGGGATCACTGGCTGCACCTCCCTCTTACAGCGTCCACCAGCGTGGAGTCACCTCCACCGCCGTGATGCCGCCTGTCCATGCGATTTGTGTCTTTCCCTCCGGCAGTTCCGGGAAATCATCCGAAAGGATGGTCTCATTGCAGAAGCCGGAAGCGTTGTAAGCGTTGTGCGTTTCACAATTGAGCAGCACGTAGTCCTTGATGCTGTGGATGGTGATCTTCTCCTCACCCACATACAGTTCGCCGCCAGAATCCCCGTAGATCTTGAAGATAGGCTGTGCCGGAAAAGCGAAGGGGTTCTTTAAGGTCGACCTGCCATCCAGCCGGATCACCCTCTGCCCATCCACGCTCCAACGCTGGGGCTTACAGTTGAATGTCAGCTCCATCTCAGCGGCTTTCTGGGCTGTCACATCAAATTCCAGGGCGTCCTTGCAGACTGCCATCCGGAAGAAATCCGGGTCGTAGGTGTCCTGCAATTTCTGATACCCGATCGGAGATAACAGCCATGCCTTGACCGCTGCGGTCTTGGCAGGCAGACCGTTGAAGAAAAATGCCTTATACTTGATATCCACGTTCTGATACCTACGCCTGCCTGTCCTTGCATTCTCGGTGATGATGTCCCCGTTCCTGCCGGGTACGGAGGTGCTCTCCACATCCGCAGCCGGGGAATCATACACACCGGGGCCAGACAAATATAAAAGGAAGTCCTTGCTGGACTTCCCGGCAAAGGACAGATACTGTCTGGCATATCTGCCTTTGAGCTGAAACTGTGATACTGTCTGCTTTGGGGTGTTATAGCCCATACGCATCTCCTCCTTTACTTGAAGACCGAATCATCCTCGTGGATCATGCCGTTGATCTTATCGGCAACGGTCTGTGCGAGTTCATCATCGTTCCGGGCATTGTAGCCGTTGACCGTGATATATACGCCACCAAGGTTGGTCGTCCGGGTGGTACCGCCTCCGGCCAGAGCCGCCTGCGGGAAGTTCCAGCCAGAGCCATCGAAGTGCGGCAGGGTCAGTTCCGGCAGACTGAAGGAACTGATGCCCTCCATACCCTGCTGCACCTTTGCTGCCATCGACTTGATCTGGCTGATTAGTTCGCCCTCGCCTTTCTTGATGCCGCCGGAAAGCAGCTTCATAAAGTCTGGCATATAGGTGTCCGCATCTGCCAGAGGTCCTTCATCCGGCACAGAGAAGTGCAGGAACGAACGGATACCGCTTGCCACACTCTTGACCGCACTGCCGACCCAGCTCACACCCTTCTTGATGCCTCCTGCAATACCGCCAACGATATCCTTGCCCCAGCTGACTGCCGAGGAAGCCACGTTCTTGATACCGCCCCAGATGGACGATGCCACGTTGCCGATGGCAGAAGCCGCATTGGAGATACCGTTCTTGATGGCATTTACTCCATTCGAGAATACCGAAGTGACCTTGTTCCAGATATTCGTGACTCCTTCCCGGAAGCCATCGCAGTTTTTCCAGAGAGCGGTCAGTCCAAGACCGATGCCGCCAACGGCCGCCACTGCGATACCTGCAGGACCCGCCAGACCAGCAAGTGCTGTGCCTGCGGATGCGAGGAAACCACCTGCGGAGCTTGCTACGCCTGCAAGAGCCGTACCCGCACCTGCCGCCAGACCAGATACGGCCGTGCCAACCGAGCCGAACAGTCCTGCGATTGCGGAGCCGGCAGAACCAGCAATTCCGCCCAATGTGGAACCCACACCAGACAGAAGCCCAGAAAGACTGCCGCCTAAGCCGCCGATCTTCGTCACTACACCGGAAAGCAGCCCGCCCAGATTCGACAGGATTCCCCCACCGCTGGAGCCAAGGCTTCCCAGCTTCGAGATGATACCGGAGATTCCCTCTCCCAGACCGCCCATTTTGGAGGTCAGCCCGGAGATCAGGTTGCCAAAGTTCGACACGATCTGACCGCCATCTGCGCTGCCGATCTTCGACAGGAAACTGCCGATGTTGGACAGCAGACCGCCTCCGTTTTCGGAGCCAAGAACATTGCCGAGGTTCTGCAACGTACTTCCGAGGTTTCCGATGGTGTTCTTCATGGAACCGAGCTTGTCCACAAGACCGGTGACCGTATTGACCGTGTCACCAACCTTGCTGATGCCATTGCCCAGACTCTTTAGAAAATCCGAGTTGAAAGTATCGCCAAGGCTGCGAATTCCATTTCCAAGGGAACTGGTCTGAGAACTCAGCTCTCCAATGGAATCCTTCATATCCGCAAAACCCTGCTTTACCTCATCGCTCATGCCACCGACTGCTGCTTTGGTGATTCCCTGCAAATCCGTCCAGATTGCCTGGAACTGTGTTTTCAGCCCGGAAAACCCGGACATCAGCTGGGACTGGATACCGCTTCCCACACCCCTTGCAGCACTGCCGATACCGCTCTGGCTTCTCTTGATCGTGGTGGCAAAACTGCCGACCACAGAATCCATCCAGTTTCCAAGAGAATCGACCGGTGTCGTGAGGTTATCGCTCATGGAGCCGGCTAATCCTTTCACGGCTTTGACCACGCTCTTGACATTTTTCTTAATTCCGGTCGCCAGCAGTTTCATGAAGTCCGGCATATAGGTGTCTGCATCGGACAGAGGACCTTCGTCTGGCACAGAGAAATGCAGCAGACTTCTAACCCTGCTTGCGACATTTTCTGCCGCTGCGATCACGGAACCGGCTGCTGCCCGGACACCTGCCGCCATCTGGGAACAGATATCTGCGCCCCAACGGTATGCCGAAGAAGCAATCGAACCGAGCGAGTTAAAGCTGCTCCTGATACTTGCAACACCGGAAGAAACCGTGCTGCGCAGACTGGACATTGCCGAAGACACTGTGGACTTGATGCTATTGAAAGCAGAGGTCGTGGTGGATTTCAGTGTGTTCCAGCTGCTTGTGACCGTACTGCGAACTGCGGATACAGAGGAAGTTGTAAGAGACTTGATACTGTTCCACGCTGTCGTAATCACCGTCTTGATACCATTCCAGCTGGTGTTCGTCAGAGTTTTCACCGCATTCCATGCGCTTGTCATGGAGGATTTTACAGAAGCAGTCGCAGAAGTAGTAAGGGACTTGATCCCGTTCCACGCTGTGGTAATGACCGTTTTAATGCCGTTCCAGCTGGTCGTTGTCAGCGACTTCACTGCATTCCATGCACTGGTCATGGACGTTTTCACTGCTGCTGTCGCAGAGGTCACATTGGTCTTCACCGCCGCAAAGCTGGTCTGGATGGTGGTCTTGATGCTGTTCCATGTGCTGGCAGTACTGGTCGTAATGGAACTCCATGCAGATTTCATCGCGGCACTTACACCTGCCGTTCCGGTTTTCACCGTCTGGCTAATGGCTGCCCAGCTCTTACTGTATGCCTGCTCCACACCCCTCATGGAGTTGGTGATGGAGGTAGACAGCGTGGTGGACAGGTTCTCCGCCGCCGCAGTCACAAGGCTGGTGTTGGTCGTGATACCGTTTGCCAGACCCTGCATGAAATCCGGCATCCAGCTTTCCATATCTGCCAGAGGTCCTTCATCCGGCACAGAGAAGTGCAGGAAGGAACGGATACGGTCTGCCACTCCCGATACGGCACTTGCCACATCCTGAATCCTCGACTGGATACCGGACACAATGTTGCCGATCATGTCAGAGCCCCACGAGAATGCCTGTCCAGCCAGACCCTTGATAAAGGAAACTGCACTGTTAAAGCCGTTCGTGATGGTGGTCTTGATACCGGAGATCGTAGAGGAAATCCCGGATTTCATGGAGTTAAAAGCTGTGGTCGCCGCACTTTTGATGCTGTTACTGAGGGACGATACTGTGGATTTCATGGCATTCCAGCCGGAAGAAACCACCGATTTGATACCATTTACCACACCGGAGATCTTGCTGCTGATGGCGCTCCAGATGGAAGAAACCGTAGACTGGATCGCAGAAAGGACAGTCGAAATGACCGTCTTGATCGCATTCCATGCCGTACTCATCCGGGTCTGAATGCCAGTCAGCAGCGGAGTCAAGAACGATACAATGGCATTCCATACCGTCGTCACTGCGGTCTGGATTGCTGTCAGCACCGTGGAGATGGCTGTCTGGATTGCGGACCAAACCGTAGAGAAAGTCGTCTGCAATCCAGTCAGGATCGGAGTCACAAAGGCGACGATGGCGTTCCAGATGGAAGTGATCTTCGTCTGGATCGCGGTCAGTGCTGCGCCGATCAGGATCTGGATTGCCTGCCAGATGGTCTCAAACAGATATTGGAACGCATCCAACAAAGGTTTCATGGTGTTGTAGATGCCGTTCCACACCGAAGTGATCGTCGTGCTGATGGTGTTCATGACCGTAGAGATCGCGGTCGAGATCGCCGTCCACACAGTTGTCACCGTGGTATTGATCGTATTCAGCACAGACGAAACTGCTGTGGAAATGGCCGTCCAGATGGTGCTGAAGGTCGTCTGGATACTCGTAAGGACAGTCGTAAAAAAGCTCGAAACCGCAGTGAACACAGTCGTCGCCACACTCTGGATAGCAGAAACTGTGTTTGAGAAGAAGCTGCTGATTCCGTTCCACACGGTCTCGAAGAAGTTCTTGATACTGCCCCAGACAGTCTGCCAGTCCGTACCGAACAGACCAAGGAACACATCCAGCGCACTCTTCAGAGCAGTAAGGGTCGTGGAGAAAATGGACTTCACGCCATCCCAGATACTGGAGAAGATGCCCTTTGCCGCTTCCCATGCGCCGCTCCAGTTGCCGGAGAACACATTGGAAAAGACATCGAACAGGCCAAGCAATGTATCCAGAACGACACCGAGGATGGTCGAAATATTCTGGAATGCTCCCTCAAACAGCGGTGCAAGCACCTGACAGAAGCCATCCCAGACAGCTTTCAGTACCTCAGTGACATCCTTAAAATCAAAGCCCAGCCCATTGATCCGCTGTGTCAGCTGGTCGCAGAAGCCTTTCACCTTGGAAACGATGTCGTTCCAGATGCCGGTAATGGCAGTACGGAACTCCTCGTTGGTGTTCCAGAGATTCATAAAAGCCGCCACCAGCGTACCGATGACCGCCACCACGGCTACGACCGGCCCGGACAGACCACCCAGAACCACCCCCAGCTTGCTGAACACACCGCTGGCACTGCCCACATGGGTGATGAGAAGCCGGACACACTTTGCAAGAGAACTGAAACCCCGCATCGCTGTGCCGATGGTCGATATGGTCTTACCAAGCACAATGAGCAGCGGGCCAATGGATGCCGCCAGGAGTCCGATCTTGATGATCGTTTCCCTGGTACTTTCATCCATGCTGTTGAGCTTGTCCACGAACTGCTGCACGGCAGATACGATCTTGCGGATGGTAGGCATCAGGATATCGCCAAAAGAAATAGCCAGCTCCTCCAGCTGAGATTTCAGGATGGTGAGCTGACCATTTAAATTGTCCTGCATGGTCTCTGCCATGCTCTCGGATGCGCCATCGCAGTTTTCAATGGCACCACGCAGTTTGTTGATGTCCGTCTCGCTGGAATTCATCAGGGCAAGGAAACCGGACATCGCATTCTTGCCGACCAGTGCCTCTGCATTGGATGCTTTTTCAGATTCGGTCAAGCCGGAGAATGCTACACGGCAGTCTGCGAGGATATCGTTCAGGCTCCTCATACTGCCATCTGCATTGCTGGTGGCAATCGTAACCTCACCGATGTTCTTGCCTGCAAAGGTCACTTCACCGGAAAGGTTGTTCATGATGGTACGAAGGGACGTACCAGCCTGCGAAGCCTTGATACCACTATTTGCCATCAGACCGATGGCTTCTGCGGTATCCTCTGCCGAGAACCCAAACGCACCGGCGATAGGCGCACAGTACTTGAACGTCTCGCCCATCAAGCTGACGTTGGTATTCGCATTGGAGGAAGCGGCTGCAAGGATATCTGCAAAATGCCCGGAATCCGCAGCAGACAAACCAAAAGCTGTGAGGGCATCCGTGACGATATCCGAAGTCGTGGCGAGGTCTTCACCGGACGCCGCCGCGAGGTTCATGATACCCTCGATACCGCCTAGCATATCCCCCGTTTTCCATCCGGCCATGGCCATGTATTCCATCGCCGAAGCTGCCTCGGATGCGGAGAACTTGGTCTTCGCACCCATCTCACGGGCTTTCGCACGAAGCTGGTCAAAATCATCCCCGGTCGCACCGGAAATGGCAGAGACCTTACTCATTTCGGAATCGAAATCGGCTGCGGTCTTCACTGCAGCAGTGCCAAGACCCGTTACAGCGGCAGTCACCGGCAGGAACTTCTTGCCGACATTCTCTACAGAAGATCCAATGTTCTGGAGCTTTTCTCCGGCTTCATCAATCTTGGCAAGAGTCGCATTCGTGGTCGCTGCCTGATCCTGTAAGGATCGTAGATTCTGTTCGGTCTCCACAATCTCACGCTGGAGGGCATCGTACTGCTGCTGGGTGATCTCACCGTTGGCAAGCTGCTCATTAGCCTGCTGTGCGGCAGTTTTCAAAGTTGCCAGCTTTTCCTTAGTGGCTTCAATGGCATCCTTCAGCATCTTCTGCTTCTGGACAACCAGTTCTGTATTGGAGGGGTCCAGTTTCAGGAGTTTGTTGACATCCTTCAGTCCGGACTGCGTCCCCTTGATTGACTTGTTTACATTTTCCAGTGCTTTGGAGAGCTTTGTGGTATCGCCGCCGATCTCAACGGTGATGCCCTGGATTCTAGATGCCATTTGCGTAACCACCTCCTTGCAGGCATGAAAAAAGCCCATCTGCACGGGACAGACAGGCTAAAAATGGGTATAAAAATACCCCGTCAGATTTCTCCAACGGGGTTGCTACCGATTATTGAATTATACTCCATAAGAGCATTGTGCTCTCCATAATATCCTCATAGCTGATATCAGTAGCATACGGATATTTCTTCTGGTAGGACTTCCAAAGTGTATGTAACTGTGCGTCATCACTGACGGCAGCCATAATTTTGGGTGCTTCCTCTTTCAGATTTTCGGTGCTTCTTTTCTTACAGGTTGCCTCAAATGCCTTTTTCAGCACATCAGCATCGATGTCCTGCTCGTAAATAGAAAGCAGGGTCTTGATATCATAGAAGTCTCTCATTCGGGTATTCAAAAGACCTCTTGCAAGGACCGTCTGAAGTTTTTCTGCCAGAATTGTTTCCAAATTATACGACCAAAGGCTGATGGAACGGTCATCCAAGAGCAATTTATAGTTGTACTCGATTGCTCTTGGCGTGATAACATCTCCTGTAGAAATATCAATCTTCATCGGTGTAACGAGTTTTCCCATCACGGCATTCATAGTAAACCGAATACCCGGATATTCCATTTCATCCATGATATTGGAAACTTCCTTAACCTCAAAGGTCACTCCATCGCCAAGGTCGATGTCCTTGATTTCATCCACAATCCGTCTGGCATCTTCTGCCGACAGATTCTGATTTTTAATACTCGTATCGATATCCATCGTGGACCGCAATGCTACGCCAACCATTGCTGTCACCAGCATTCCGCCTTTGATGATAAAATTATCTTTATACTGCGAATTGGCAACTCTCTCAAGGAAACGCTCCATCATATAAATTCGCATGAGCGTTCTGGCATCTGCCTTGTTTTCCTTTGCCACATTCTTAATTCTTCCCTTAACCTGTTCAGGTGTCAGCTGCATTTTACAATAATACCCCCATATATCTGCGGATCACATTATCAACCCGAAACAGCTTTGCATATTCCATAAGTCGATTCAGGTCCTTGTCTCTTCTGGAAACATATGTCTTCAGAACGGAATTGAAATCCTGTGCTTCAATACTGCTCCGACTTCTCATCAGATCACAAATCGTTCGTTCCAGGTCATATATTGGAATCATATTCCCGTCATTGTCTTTCACAATAATCTTTCCGACATCCAGTAATTCCCGTTTTACCGTATATACTTTACAACTTCCATCCGCTGTAAGCCGATGCGCATTGTAACCGCTGTATATGGTAAGTGTGTGGACAAACGGTTCTCTGTCTGTCAGACCATGATAATAAAAAGCCTCGTCATGTGAAAAAACAGCATTCGGGCATCTCTTATGAAGCACATACAACTCATCGACCCAATCCGCTCCCGTAGAATAAACACCACGGCTGACCGGCTCCAATCCGTTTTCTCGAACATATTTGTAAAACTTAAATTTTGAAATTCCAGATTTTCCCGCAATTCTCGGCGTAAGGTAATCATGATTTTGAACTAATCTTGTCATCTCATTCATAGAATCACCATCCTTCCGTGCTTATATTGTAATCGAAATAAGCACGATAGTCAAGCAAAATCAAACGAGCGTGCTTATTTCATATTTAATATATGCACGCTCGTCGAGTTTTATTCTGTCAAAATTTGTCAAAATCACTTTGCGAAGCCAGCTCTTTGTACGGATAGTCGTCGTTCTGCCGCTCCGTGAACATATCATTGACCAACCCGATGGTCAGCAGGTCGAGATCGGCGATGCTGATACCGAGCTGTACACAGCGCAGCAGAAAGAGCGGGGTGGTCATTTCCCGCTCACTTTTTCGAGGTTTTTTCTGGATTCCACCTCGGTCTGCACATTCAGGCCCCACAGTTCGATCAGCTGGGGCAGGATCTGATAAATGGAAAAGGTATTGAACTGGTCGAGGAACTCCTCCGGGCTGTCCGGCACCTTTGCTGGGTCCGCATGACGGGCCATCAGCCATGCCAGGTCCTCAAACATCTCCAGACTGAACAGGTCGAGGTTGGAATTATCCTCTTCATTCTCCCCTACGCTCTTTTCCAGCTGGCGCAGGTCCTTGTAAATGTCACGGCCGAACTTGATGCGGTACAGGCGAGGCACAGCCGCACTTGCCTTAAAGGTGACTTCCTTGCCATCGATCTCGATTTTCTTTGTAACTGCCATAATCGTAATCCTCCAAAATTTCATGTAAAATTGGCAGAGCCGAAGCCCTGCCGTATATCGTGTTTCTTACTCTGCCGGGTCAATGCTGACCAGTGCATTACCGCCACTCACAGTGGGCAGCTTGCCATCCCACTTCTGGATCTTCTGGTAATCGATCAGTGTATCGGACAGGCTTTCTGCCAGTTTGCGGTTTGCCTCTGCCTGTGCTTCTGCGGCAATGGAAGTCTTCTGGGCTTCCGCCTCTGCATTGGTGATTGCCACCTGCTTATCCGCTTCTGCCTTGGCAATGGCGGCTTCATTCTCGATCTTCTGCTTGTCAGCAGTCTGCTGGGCAATGGACTTCTGCTGGATGGCTTCGTTATAAGCATCCTCGAAATTCATGTCGTTGATGACGACCTTGTTCACAAACACAACATCGTCGCCGTATTTCTGCACAAGAGACTCTGCCAGCTTCTGCTGTGCCAGCGGTTCGATCTTGGTTCGGTTGGTTACCTCATTGGGACCAAGTTCTGCCATCGCAGACTTGATGGCAGATGCCACAAGTTCGTCACCGACCAGATTCTTGATGTCGGACACATTCGCATACAGCCATGCACTCTTCTCTGGAAGCACCTGATAGGTCACGATGACATCAGCGGCATACACAGGGGTCTTGTCAGAGGCTTCGCCCCAGACCTGTGCTTCGATGTGCTTATCCTGCTGCTTGTTGTTGACCTTGTGGATGCTCTGCACAAAGGGGATGCAGAAGTTGAGCTTGCCGCTCTGGATGGTGGTCTCCTGGATCTGGCCGAAGCTGGTCTTCACGCCCGTGTAACCGGTGGGGATGATGTGGAACGAGCAGACAGCCAGTACCAGAACGATGATCACTGCGAACAAAGGAAAAATCTTCTTCATAGTCATATACCTCTTTATAATAATGTAAGCAGAGCCGAAGCCCTGCGGTGTGTGTCGATCACTTAGCCCTGCGGCTCCTCAGTGTGACTGGTGTCTTCGGTGTCCACAGCTTCTGCCTGCGGCTCATAGACCGCATCGTACCACTTGTTGTAGACATCATCGGTAGTGTTGGTACCGGTCTTTGCCTTGACATAACCGTTTGCCAGAGGGGTTGCCTGCAGGTTCAGGGTGTCCGTCTTGACTTCTTTGCTGTCCTCGTTGGTCTCACCCTCGATGGATGGACGGCTTGCCACACAGTTGTACAGCACATGACGGATGTGGCGCTGGTCGCCATCAAACTCGAACAGGAAGGCGAAATGTTCCAGTTCCACATTAGCGTTCTCCGCAAGCACGCCGTTGCCATCCAGTTCCTCGTGCATGATGTCCGTGAGGAAGCTCTCCGGGATCAGCGCGATCTCAAGATCCCCCTCATAGCCGGAGTTGTTATTCACGACATAGTAGGCGATATTGTCCGCATAGAACGGCTCGATCTCGCCATTGGCATCCATAGAAAGACTGACGGCACCGGGGATACGGACCGGCTTTGCATAGGTGACACTGCCATCTTCGTCAAAGGTCGCCTTGGCATAATGGCAGTTTTTCAGGCCAAATTTGACCTTATTGCTTTTCTTCGACATAGTGTTCCTCCCATAAAAATATCCTGCATGAGCATCACACAGTCAGCTCATACAGGACTTCATACATCTTTTCGGTTTCGATCCAGACCTCGCTTTTCTCATAGTAGAGTTCGTGTGCGGTCAGGACTTCTTCAATGCTTGCTTCCATATCCGGGTCTTTGTAATCGGTGTACACCTCAATGTCCAGCCGGTTAAAGTGGTGGTACACAAGGTTATCTGCACCGAAATTCTCGGCTTTCGGATACAGGAAACAGATAAACGGTGGATCAGGGCTCTCCCCTTCTGCGAAATGGTCATACGCATAAGGAAGCCCCATCTCCTCCACCAGAGCTTTTACTTCTTCGTGGGTCATTGGTTCCTCCTTACTTTAGTGCCTTTTCGATGAGAGACTGGAGCTGCTCGATACCGGCCTGCTCTGCCGGAGCGATATGGGGTCTTCCTGCCACCCGTCCGCCGCCGCGCTTGGCATGACCTTTTTCCAGCAGATGTGCCAGCTGGTAGCGGTTCTTGGAATGCACCACCATATGAAGGCTCTGGCTGGATTCGGACTGTTTGGTCGCCACCCAGCTTCCTTTGTATGCGCCCGTTCTGGACGGTGCATTGGCCGAAATCTGATCTTTGACCGTTTTGGCAGACTTACGGACAGCACTCTTCACCTGCGTGGAAGCAAGCGTCGCATATTCTTTTAAGCCTTCGTTGATGGCGTCAGCCATCTCATCAATGCTGACGGTTCTGCTCATCCGGCTGCCTCCTCTCCAGTCTGCAATGAATCTTCAGGATCTTCTTCTGATAGTTCATCGGGTCAACGGATTCGATATTGTAGAGCTGCTCCCGGAAGCGGATGCGGTAACCAGTGGAAGTTAATCCTCTGGTCTCGCTGCACCAGCGAACCGTAAACACCACGCTCTTCTGTTCGGCTGTGACCTCACCTTCTTCTTCCTGTGCCTGATAGGTCGAAGCGTAGGCAAAGCAGGTGAAATATTCCTTCCATGTGTTCCGATGGTTTCCGACCTTATCGGTCACGACCGTGCTTTTCTCGATTGTGATCCGCTCATTCAGTTTCTCGATCATCAGAACACCCCCTCCCTCACAGCAAACAGAATGGAACGAAGCGTCAGCATCAGCTGCTTATGGTCAGCTTCGTCCCGGTGCTCATAGAGATACCCCAGTGCATACAGAATCGCCACACGACAGGTGCTGCGCAGGGCTTCCAGTTCCCTTGTGGGCTGTACTCCGTTCTCGGCATCCCGGTCAGCGGCATTGACTGCCTCCCACTGGTCTTCCGAAAGACGGCCAACGTCCTTGCACATCTGCTCCGCAGAAGATAAAAGGATGCCGATCAGGGCATCCTCATCGCTGCTGTCCACGCGGAGATAGGTCTTCGCTTCGTAAAGCGGAATCAGTGCCATAACCGGCTCCTCCTTTCCAGACTTTCTTAGCCCTGCGGTGCCATCTGCAGAAGCTGTACGGCTTCGGGCAGGATCAGCTTGCCATCCACACGCTGGGTGGTCAGGAAACCGACCTGATCAGTACGGGCATACAGCTCGTTCAGACGGCGGAAGGTGCGGTTCTGGCGGTCAGCCACCCAGTAGTAGCTGTAATCGCCAAAGGCCATGACCTTGCTGCCACCCTTGATCTCCGGCATGAAGGCGGAAGTCTTCAGCGGACGGTTCAGCAGGGTATCCGGCTTGCCGATCTCCAGACCCGGCTTCCAGATATAGTTGCCGTTGTTGTCCTTGATGGTCATCAGCTGCAGCACCAGGGCTTCGTTGCAGAGGAACTGTGCCTTCTTGCGGTACGGAGCCTTCAGTGCATAGTAGAGCTTGAAGATCTCATCGAAGGTAACGGCATCCTTCTGGGCAGCGGTCACACCGACCTTGGCACCGCCGGTCTCAGCCAGCAGACCCAGAGGCTTGCCCACACCGTCACCGGTGATAAAGGCGCGCTCCTCTGCGTTGCCCATACGCACACCGAAACGGCGGGCAATATAGGTGGCGAGGTCAAAAGCGGAGTCATTCAGCAGCTCGTTGGAGATCTTGATCATAGTGCCCAGCTTGTACGCTGACAGCATGGTCTGACCGAAAGTGGTATCGCTCTCCGGGATCTCCTCGCCCTCATCGATCCAGCTTGCCTCACCGGTATCCTCTGCGATAGGGATCTTGCGGGTGCCGGAGCTGGTGCGGATGACCGTTGCCATGCCACGGAAGATGTTGTTCTCCTCCAGTGCCTCCACCAGCTTCTTCTCGAACTCATCGGGAACGGTAAAGCCGCCCTCGGTGTCCTCACCCACAGACAGGGCATTGCGGACCTCGCCGTAATGGCCACGGTTGCGGATCATGTTCCAGAAGTTCTCGGCATACTCGGCAGTGGCAGTCGGCTTGACATCCTTCTTGGCACCGTTCTTCGGGTCAGCATGGACAGGACTGGAAGTCGGTGCGGACAGCTGTGCCTCGATCTGTGCCTGCTGCTCCAGGCGCTCGATCTCTGCACCCAGGTCCTTGACCTCCTGTGCCATCTTGTTGTACTGCTCCACGGCCTCAGCCTTTACCAGACCGTTCTCGCCGCGGTTCTTCTCCAGAAAGTCCTTGGTCTGCTCCCAGAGAGTGTTGCGCTTGGTGCGCAGTTCCAGAATCTTACTCATAGTGTTTGTCCTCCATAGATTGATTTGTGGTGATATGAAAAACAGCCCGAATGCACATCACTTCATGCACTCAAGCTGTTTCATCAGGATATTGTAAGGGATGCTGCCATCCTCGGTCTTGCCGTCCATGTCAAGAACAGGCCCCGGATTGGCAGGCGGTTCTGCCGGAGGGGTCGGCTCTGCGGACGGTTTCGGGTCAGCCGGCGGTTCCTTCGGCTCAGTGTGTTTCTGGCCCACATCTTCCGGCTTCACACCCAGACGGTTCAGGACGATTAGATCCATCTGACGGCTGGAGAAAAGGTGCCCTGCCGTATCCTTCTGGAACGGCTTCTTTTCTTCGCCCTCGCCCGGTTCACTGTCAGGGTCTTCTTCCGGATTCTCCGGGTCTGCCGGGTCACTGTCCGGCTCCTCCTCTTTCTTTGCAAAGAGGATCTCGTCTGCAAAACCCAGCTCCACCGCCTTCTTCGCATTCATCCAGGTCTCATTGCTCATGAGGTTGGCAATGCGGGCATGAGTCAGACCAGACTTTGCGGCATACGCATTGATGATGCTCTCCTTGACTTCGGTCAGCACCTCGATGGCTTTTTCCATGTCCTTGGTGTTGCCCATTGCAACGGTGCTGGGGTCATGGATCATCAGCATGGCGACAGGACTCATCTGGACAGTATCACCGGCCATTGCGACAACGGATGCCGCCGAAGCTGCAATCGCATCGATCTTGACCGTGATGCTGCCCTTGTAATCCTTAAGCATGGTATAGATCTCGGCAGCGGCGAACACATTACCGCCCGGACTGTTGATCCAGACGGTCACATCCCCCTCGCCGGATTCCAGCTCATCCCGAAACATCTGCGGCGTTATTTCATCGCCCCAGAATGATTCCTCATCAATGGGGCCTTCCAGCCGGAGGATTCTGGTGTCGTCACTGTTTTTGATCCAGTTCCAGAATTTCTTCATCGGGTTCTCCTTCCATTTTTCCGTGGCTTACTCTCACTCAGCCGGTTATCGCTGTCAGGTTCTTCTTCCGGGTCGGGCTGTGTCTGTTTCGGCTGATTCTGCTGGGCTGCGGCAGCTTTATTCTGCTGTGCCACCCCTGCATCTTTCAGCTTCACATAGCCGCCGTTCAGGTAGTAGTCGTCACCGCCCTCCTCTGCCGGGATGAGGTCCATGTTCTCCAGACGATGCACATCATTCGGAGAGAGGAAGCCGTTACTGATTCCTGTCGCATAGCCGTTCATCCGGCTCTGGTAGTCGCCACGGAGCAGACCATCCACATTGAATTTCGGGAAGTAGGTATCCTGCTCCTCCTCCAGCAGCAGATCCTTGATGATGCCCTGCTCGATGCGGACAAGCCACGGGGTCAGGGAATGCATCACGAAGTTCAGCGACTGGTATTCAATGTTGGAGAAGGTCGCCCTGGACAAATCGGCTACCAGATGCGGAGGCACACGAAAGATACGGCAGATCTCCGTCACGGAAAACTGCTTCGTTTCCAAAAACTGGCTGTCCTCCGGTGGCAGGGAGATTGGTTTGTAGGCCATGCCCTCTTCCAGCACAGCCACACGATGGGCATTGGCTGCACCGCCATATGCCGCTTCCCAGCTATCCCGGATACGGTTCGGGTCTTTCACAACGCCGGGGTGTTCCAGCACACCGCTTGGCTGTGCGCCGTTCTTGAAGAAAGAGGAACCGTATTTATCCACGGCAATGGAAGTGCCGAGGCTGTTCTTCATCATGGCGATCGGTGAGAAACCGATTAGACCATTAAACCCAAGCCCCGGCACATGGAAGATCTCGTCCCGGCGGAAGTAGAGGTCTTTATTCTGCTCTCCCGGAACTTCATCCGTGTAGGCGTGGTAGATATAGTAGAGCTCGCCACTCTCATCTCGGTCAACTTCGACATTCTCCGGCAAAAGCGGATACAGACCCAGCACCGTATTCTTGCCATCCCGGACGATCTGTGCGTAGGCGTTGCCCCAGAGGAGCAGATGGGTCATCAGCGTTTCCCAGAAGACAAAGGATGTCATCTCCGGGTTGGGCTGGCGATACAGAATCTTATACAGCGGATGATCCCGTGCCTTTTCCTTATTGCCGTTATCGTCTGTTACCCGGTAGAGATGCAGTGGCAGTGCCGCAATGGACTCTGCCAGCAGACGAACACAGGCATACACGGTCGGGATCTGCATGGCGGCTTTCTCATCCACCTGCTCCCCGGCATTGGAACGGCCAAACACAAAGGTCTGCCCGGAATCGCGGACATTATCCGTGACCTGCGGCAGACCTTCTTTTGGCTGTTCTGTTTTGGGAGAATCCCTTGGGTTCTCAAACCCCATCCATTCCCAGAATCCCATTAAGCCTTATCCTCCTTCTCCAGTTCCGGCAGACCGGCAAGGCTGGTACCGAGGGACGCAACACCTGCCACGATCACTGCACTGCCGACTGCCATCCAGTCCACCGTGCCGCCGGGCATCTGTGTCACGACCAGGGCCGCGCCGGTCTGGAACATCGTCTTTGCAGCACGGATGCCGGCTGCCTTCCACCATTCTGCACTCATCAGATACTTCATTGTGTTTTCCTCCATCTTTTTCATATCAAAAAACGATCATGTCACGTTCGTCGTAGACGCTTCCCTGCTGCTGTCCTTCGTTTCGGATGCAGCGGTCCAGTGCCATGATCGCAGCGACGATACCATCGATTTTCTCCGGCGATTTTGCCTTTGTCGGCTTGATATTGCCTGCCGGGTCGGTATCCACGACCACATTCCCCGCCATCCATGCCATGACCGGGTTGCCGCCGTGGATGATCCTGCCTTCCATCAGGAGCTTGTAGAACTCCTTGGTGGGCGGGCTCATATCTTTGAAGCCCTGTCCGAAAGGTACGACTGTGAATCCCATCCCCTCAAGATTCTGGGTCATCTGCACGGCTCCCCATCGGTCAAAGGCAATCTCCAAGATGTGATAGGTCTTACCCAGCTCCTCGATGACTTTCTCGATAAATCCGTAGTGAATGACATTGCCTTCTGTCGCCATCAGATACCCCTGCTGATACCAGACATCATACGGAACGGATGCCCTGCGCACACGCTGGGGGATCGTGTCCTCCGGTATCCAGAAGAAAGGAAGCATGATGTACTTTTCTTCTGGGATTCTCGGTGGGAACATCAGCACAAAAGCCGTGATGTCTCCGGTGCTGGACAAGTCCAGACCTCCATAACAGTCACGGCCTTTCAGGGCTTCCATATCAATGGGCTGGTTGCCCAGATTGTAGATGTGTTCCGGGATAAACCGGGTCAGCGATGCAACCCACATATTCAGACGAAGCTGCTTGAACACATTCTCCTCTGCCGGGTTGTCCAGTGCTTCCTGGTACGCATCCCGGACACGCTGTATCTGGATGGTCTGGCCCAATGAGGGGTTTGCCTTATACCAGTTGGCTTCATCGTGCCAGTCATCCTCATCGGTCAAACCGTAGACCACGGGGTAGAAAGTGTGGTCGATCTTATGTCCGGCCAACAGGTCAAGGGCTTTCATGTGGAGCTCGTAGCAGATGCTCTCCTTGTCCGTGCCGGCCGTGGTGATCAGGAAGAACAGCGGCTGTTCACGGGCATCACCGGAACCTTTGGTAAGGACATCGTAGAGTTTTCGGTTTGGCTGGGCATGAACCTCATCCAGCACCAGACCTGACACGTTCAGACCGTGCTTCGTACCAACTTCGGCAGACAGAACCTGATAAAATCCTGCGTTCCCGTAGTTCACGATGCGCTTGGTGGCTGCCATGATCTTGCACCGTTTCAAAAGTGCCGGGGTCATCTGCACCATCTGGTGGGCAACATCAAAAACAATGGATGCCTGCTGGCGGTCAGCCGCCGCACCATAGACTTCGGCAGATGGCTCATTATCGGCAAAAAGCAGATACAAGGCCACCGCAGCGGCAAGCTCAGATTTGCCGTTCTTCTTGCCGATTTCGACATAAGCCGTGCGAAACTGACGGTTTCCCTTTTCATCCACGATGCCAAACACATCCCGGATGATCTGCTCCTGCCAAGGGAGAAGCCAGAACCGCTTGCCTGCCCACTTACCTTTGGTATGACGCAGGTTTTCGATAAAAGTCACTGCCCGGTCTGCTTTTGCGGCATCGTAATGGCAGGTCGGAAGCATGAACCGGCTGGGTTTGTAGTCCTTCAGTTTCGGATAGTTTTGGGGTCTGCACTCTGCCATCAGCTTCCACCTCCTCCCAGCAGATTCTCCATCTCATCAGCTGCATCCGCAGGACCGCCGTCCGAAGCAATGATCCGGCTTCGGGAGGACGGGGTCAGACCGAACTGCTCTGCAAACTTGTTCATGATCTTCAGATAGGTCTGGGCGATGGACACCTGCGGCACCTGCTGCCAGTACCCGGACGGGGTCTTGACGATAGTGCCGTGCTGGGTGATGAACTCCTCTGCCTCCTTCCATCGGGCATACGCCTGACAGTAACCGGCAAAGGCCGCCATGTCCACTTCGGTCAGGATGCCGATGGCTTCCATCTGTTTGGCAAGTCTACGCCACTCTTTCTTTGCTTCCGGCTCCAGCCACTTCGGACAGGCCGGTGCTTTCTTATTGGGCTTCGGTTCGCTGGTGTTCAGCGGATGCTTGCCCGGATTACCTTCCAGTTCCTTCATGGCGGTCGGCTTTGGTTTTCTGCCTCTGGTAGCCATTGGCATCTCCTCCTTTCTGCAAAAATGGGTAAAGAAAAAAGACCTCCAAAGAAGTCCTCGAAATATCATTTTCCTAAACAAGAAACTTTTCTGTATAACTAACAAATAGTTTCCCATTTCGGCAACTTTATATAAAACACATCGGATACGAGGCACAGCCCCTTTTCGGGGCGTGTACCTTTTGGGTGCTGTTAGGCGTTGGGGTTGGCTTCCTTCCAAGCCTCGTATTCATCGACCAGCTCCGCTTCCTCGATGACCTGCCAGACGCTGCAGAAGCGGCTTCTCTGCTGCTCGATCTCCGCTTCCGTCCAGTCTTCCGGCTTGCGGCTCATGTCGTGGTAGGCGTCCATCTCCGCTTTCGTCCGGAAGAAAAGGATCTGCTTCAGCTTCAGCGTTTCCTCATTGTTACGCAGGCTGTACCGCCTGTCTTCTGCCGCCCTGCAAAGGCTTCCGAGGTCGCTGCAGCTGAGGGTCATGTCCTGCTTGAAGGCGATCTCGATGCCAATTAGCTTCTTCTCGGTGTCGGCTCCCTGAATGTTCTTAAGGTAGGTTTTTGCTTTGTTCGTCATGGTCTGTATCCTCCGTGTGTTTTGTTTTCCGTAGGGCTTTCCCCTTCGTTGTGACTGTATATTACCGTCACTGCCCGGACATAGCAAGCGTCTATGCTGCACGATCATACACACCCCTTTTTGTCGGATTTATGTGTATTTACACGCCGGAGAAATCCGCCACTACGAGCAAAAGCCCCCGAAGGAGCTCTGCCTTTTTTCAGTGTGCGTTCCTGATGCACCACTCGATCGCGTGACCGGCATCCGTGTAGGTCTCATCGGAAATCTTCAGAAGCTCCAATCGGCACTCAATCGGTGACCAGCCTTCCTCCGGGTCTTCCACAAAGCCGTATACCGCTCCCTCCAGCATGCCGTTCCAGTTCATCTGGGCAACCAGAACCCTGTCACCGAACTGCATGATGCTGTCGTAGCAAGGTCTGAGTCGGTCGTAGAAGCTCTCGATGCTGATGTTGTTTTCTGGGAAATTAATCAAATGCTTTTTCATGGTAAAATCCTCCGTGTTTTCGTTTTTCCCTTGGGGCTTTCCCCTTTCGGTATGTGCATATTACCGTCAGGTGCAAAGGGTAGCAAGCGGCTATACTGCACGATCATCTTCCCAGAATACCGGGCAGAATGTACATTACTCTGCATTTTCGGCATCCTGCTCCATGAGGTCTACGATGGTATCGTAGAAGAATTGCGGGTCGTAGGCCAGCGGCTCCCGGCCGGCTTCCTTATCCATCCTGATCTGGTCTGCTACCATGTCCTCGGCATCCTCCAGCGTGAAGGCATCCTTATCGCTGTCATCCATGTGATTGTAGATTTCCACGATGACATCCATCATCCGTTCTTCCATGTGCTTTTCCTTTCTGGGGCATCCACGCCGCCACATCTTCCCCTGTGTGGGGCGTTGTCGCTTCATTCGGATCGTTTTGCCACCCGTGGCACAAGCCCCTGTGTGGGGCTGTGTCGGGGGCTGTCGGTTTATCTGTTCATCCGTCCCAGCAGGTAGGCTTCCTCCATTGCTTTCTGGATGCCCCAGACCGGAACCTCAATGAAGTCCTCGCTGTCATTGTCGCGGGCTTCGAGGTCGCCCCGACTGTCTACCGCTGCCATCAGGCGCTTGGCGATTTCCAGCAGGGCTTTTTCTTCTTCCTTGGTAATGTTCTTCTTCATGGTGGTTTCCTCCGTTTTTCTTGGTTTTCCGTTTCGGTATGTGCATATTACCGTCTATGTCACACACTATCAAGCGGCTATACTACACAAAGATAGCCGCCCGGAACTGTGCGTATTACAGCAGAAGAAAAGGGCTGCCGTTACCGGCAAGCCCTATGTGTTTCTCTGGCTTAGTAGTCTTCTTCGTCCTCGTAATCTTCCTCTTCGCCCCAGTCATCTTCCTCTTCATCCCAGCTGTCATCCTGGTCTTCTTCCTCATCCTTGAAGTCCCACATATCTTCGGTCGGCTGGTTTCTAAGGTCTGGGTTCTGCTCAACATAGTCGGCAACCGCTCCGCAAAGGATGTCCAGAACCTTTTCGTAGGCTTCCTCACTGTAGACTGCCCAGGCATCTGCAGTCAGCTTTGCGATTTTGTCGTTGCCCTTGGCTCCAAGGAACCGCCCTGCAGGGTTGCAGGTTTCCTTGCCGTAGCCGATGCCCAGCTGGTCGCCGTCGTTGTAAAAGCGGTATCCGATGCGGCTCATTGCCCTTACCAGCTCCCCTGCGAGGCTGTCTGCCTTGCCCGTATCCGGTACCAGTTCCTTGAAAAGTTTATTGATGCGGTCTTCGTTCTTCGTCATTGTCGTATCCTCCGTTTTTGTTGTTTTCCCCTTTCGGTGACTGTATATTACCGTCACCTCGAAACACTATCAAGCGGCTAAACTACACGATCATTCAATCCTGTAATTGTCATATTTATGTGCTTTTCATGCCAGCTTTCGGAAGACAGACACGAGCAAAAGGCTGGTCATTTCCAGCCCCTTGCGCCTGTCGGTCTTGCCTTTAGCGGATGATTTCGAGGTAGCTTACGTTGCCCCAGCAGTCCGTTCCCTTGAAGCGGATGCACTTGTCGTTCTCCCTGTCGAGGGTGAATTTCCGAAGGAGCTTCATCTTCTGGATGCGGTTCAGAAGGTCCTTGCCGTTCTTCGCATCCTCAACGGCATCCCTGATCTCGACCACCGCACTGTCGCTTCCGTACCAGAGGTTGCTGAGTGCCTCTGGAATTCCGTTTGCAAGATAAAGGTTGATTTTTGTGTAGGTCATGTTTTTGTTCTCCTCTCAAAATGTCATCGTTTCCAGAATCTCATCCATGCCTGTCTCCCAGTCATGGCGGCTAAATTCAATTTTGCTGTACATCTCTGCGCTGTCCGGCTCATCGAAAAGCCGGAAGCATTCTCTTGCCAGCTCCTCGCTGGTGTGCTGCTGGATTTCATCCGGCTGTCCATCCAGCCGTGTAAAGGTAATCTCGTAAGTGTAGCGTTCCATGTTCTTTGCCCCTTTCGTTTTGGTAGCTGTATATTACCGTCACTGCCGGATACTATCAAGCGGCTAAAGTACACGATCATCTGCGCCCTGATCTGGTGGATTTATGTGTTTATCCGGGGAGGTTTCCCTCCCCGTTTTCTTAGCTGAACATCTCTGCCGTGTCATCGTCGATCCAGAGGTGCATGCCATCTGCTTCCATGATCGCGTGGTCTTCATGAACCTCGGTGATGATTCCTTCCCGGCTTCCTCTTCCATCAAATTCGTTCCAGTGCCATGTTGTCTTTCTTCCCTTTTTCCATGTTCTCCAATCAGCCATTCTCCTGTCCTCCTTTGCTTTTTGTAGCTGTATATTACCGTCACCGCCCTGTGATAGCAAGGCCATAAAACGTCATATTATCAACGATCTTCGTCCCTCATGTTTGGTACATATATGACCCCTGATTGACTTGCTATATATGTGTTTCTGCGGCATTATACACACAACGAAAGCAAAGAAAAACCAAACCAAAAACGGAGGACAAAAACCATGAAAAAGACCATTACAGAAGTTGAAACCGCAATCGAAAACCGCATCGCAGAGCTTGAAGAAGAATACGAGCTGGACATTTACGACCGCAACGACATCCGGGAAGAAGAATACCAGAAAGCCGGATGGCGGCACGACCCTTTCCCAGAGGAGCTTGAGGAAGAGGACGAAGAAGAGGAAGAAGATTGGCACTACCACAGCATGGAAGAACGACTGAACGAGGTCGGCATGAGCATGAGGGATTTCTTCTAAGGAATCCCAAAAGGCTCCCCCAGCAGAAGCTGGGACTCTGCCTCGTATCCCCCGTTTTGGTTTGGTGTGATACACAAAACCGCTGCCAGATGTTTGTGTACATTATGGCGGCGTTTCTCCTTGCTATCGTTGCTTTCCAGAGGTAATATACAGTAAACTGGAAGGGGATTCTCATTCTTTTGAGGCCCCCATTTTCCGTCTAATCGGCTTCGCCCTGCATTGCCTGATGCATCACCCTGCGGTTATGCGCCCTGGCTTTCTTTTTCAGGTCTCTTTTCCATCTGCGGATGGTCACCGCCTTGCAGTGATTTCTCGACCATTCGTATTCATCCAGAATGTATCTGCCGCCGTGTTCCCTCTCGCCATAAGCAGGCATCTTTCTGTGTCCCATAGGCTCCTCCTGTTAAACCAAGCCCTCCCGGTCTTTTCTGGCCGAGAGGGTATTTTTCTGATTGCGGTATCTTATTCCGGCTTCGTTCCGTCATCCATCTGGATGACTGCCATCTGCCCGAACATGCTGACGAATGCCTCCGGCACCCAGAAGCGTTCCCTGAATCTCTGAATCAGATCTTGGGGCAGCTCTGCGAAATCTTCCTCGCCCAATCCGCAAATGAAGAAGTTTCCCTTGATGGGCTGCTCCAGCTCCGAGATGTATCTGCTGAATGGCTTCTCGGTGAACAGCCCGTTGTCATCAGTAACCAGGGCAGCGCATTCTTCCCACGGGTATGTGGCTGTGATGCAGTCGCAGTCGAGGATGCGGTAGAACTCTTGCAGGGAGTTTTCGATGTCCACCACCTGCGGATGCTCCATCGGTTTGATCAGAAGGACCTTCATTCGACCCAGCCCCCTTTCACGATTGCCCAGTCTGCCAAAGGCAGGTTTTGGTGTCCGCCCCATGCAATGTCCTCTAACGCTTCCTCCGTTCCGCATCGGTTACAGATCTGGATGTCCGCCCTTCGGCTGAGTGCCTGCTGCTGATGGTCGTAGCAGTCTGGCTTTGCTCCGCACCTGGGGCAACGTGGACCGGTCTGTCGCGTTTTACCAAGGCGGTCGAGCGACACCTTGACCTCAACTTCCGAAGCCACACGGTGGCAACTGTCCGCACCGTAGGCAACGTTCAGATGGCTTCCGGTGTCCCAGCTCACTAAGATGTTTCCGGCATCATCGACCCCGTTGCAGGTTCCCTGCGTTCCGATGGTCGGTGCCTGCCTGTCATCCATCTCATCGAGGACGATCCGGCATCCGACCGGAAACTCTTTTCTCAGCTTCTCGACCGTTTTCTTATCTGCGAAATTCATGCCTGCACCTCCTCGATCATCCGCTGGGCGGCATCCTTATCCATGCATTCCTTCAGCGCACCTTCGAGGATGTGCATCGGGAAGTGGAATGCCTTATAGCCGTCATGCAGAACTTTGTAGTAATACCGGCTCGGTGCGCGGTGCCCGAAGTCGTTCTCCATGATGTAGACCATTGCGGTCACCATCTCCGGCTCTGCCCCTTCCCGAAGCAGTTCGATGTTCAGATCTTCCTTGCGGTAGTAGTTCGGGTAGCCCTCATAGAGGTCGAGGTTTCCTTCGTCCCTTTCCGAGATCTCCCACACCAGAACCGGCGTGTTCTTCTTCGGGTTCGGTGCGATGGTGGCGCAGCCGCGGAACAAAAGCTCCCAGCCGGCCAGCACCGCCTGCCCTGCAATTTTTGCATCCGGGCATCGGTCTGCCATCTGCTCCACCGACAGGTTGCTGCCGTAGGCGATGTAATATTTCTTGTTCTTCATTTGAATCTCTCCCTTCGGTTTTCTCCGCTCTTGTCTGGCGGTATGGTATATATCACTCTTTTGCCCTGATTTATCAAGGCCGATGAGCATCATATACTGCACAATGTTTTTTCCCTGTGATCGTGTACTCTTACATCATCTGCCGCTTCTTCAGATACCGGATGGCTTCCGCCCTTCCGATGCTGGCTGCCAGTCCACGCTTCAGTGTGTCCAGCGGAAATTCCCAGTCGCTGTATCCGCCACGCAGCAGTTCAAAATACTCGACATCCGGGCAGCCAAGCCTCCGATCCTCGTGCATCACATAAGCGATGCATGGCTTTGCCTTTTTCATGCGGTTCCCGTTCAGGTTCCAGACCGGAAGCTGGAACTGCTTCTTGTAGTAATATCTTGGGCAGCCTTCGTATCGGTCCAGCAAGAGCTCATCGTATTCCGAGAGCTTCCAGACCACCGCCGGTACGCTTTCATTGGCATCCTGCTCGATGGTGGCATAGCAGCCGGTCTTACTCTTTTTGAACAGGAGCCGGTAGCCCATGATCTCGGTCGTGCCGACCACCACAGCGTAAGGGCATCTCTTTCCCATCCGTTCCATGTCGAGGTTGCTTCCGTAGGCAAGGTAATATCTGGATGGGTTTCGGCTGATCAGTTCAAACATCTGCCTCACCGTCCTCCCTGCCAGTGAACTCCACGCCCTGGAAATCCTCTTTCCCAAGCTCGATCTGGCTGTCCCGCCACCAGTCCTCTGCCACACGCTGGGCTTCCTCCACGGTCGGCTCTTTCATCTCGGATTCATAAATGGTCACCGTCCTCTGGTAGGTCTCGGTGATGGTCACCTTAAAGGGCCTGCCACCCGGTGTGTTTTCATTTTTTAACGTGCTTTTCATAAACCTGCACCTCCTTCTACCACCTCAAGGGCGGTTGCCCGCCCAAAAGGTGCCCGTGCATCCCGGCTTATTTGTTCCGCCAGGATGCGTTGCCCTCCATGTTCCGCAGAAGGATCTCCCTTGCCGTTGCAAATTCATCCCCGATGAATCCCAGCCTCAGCATCCAGCACCGCATCGCGTACTTTTCGTTGTCGGTCTGCTGGGGTTTCGGGCTTGCCGTTCTGACCATCTTGGCAAGCTGGCTCATTGCGAGGCAAAGCTGGATGTAGGCTTTCATCTCACCGGCATGCAGCCCGTTGCGCTTTCCGTCCGCTGGGTCTGCAAATTGGAAAAGGCGGAATTCAATGGTCCCTTTTGTAAAGGTGGCATGGAGGTTCAGCATATGGTACCGGCTTGAATTGTAGTGGGCATTCCGGTTTTCCCAGCTGGAACCGTTGCCTTCGTACCAGATGTCTTCCAGCTTGCGCATGGTGGTCGGCTTCTCGCGGTTCAGCCGGTCGAGGAAGCGGTGGTTGACCACCTGGCAATAATGTCCGGTGCGCCCCGCGTCGATCCGGATGGCTCTGCCGATCTGCTGTTCGTGCGCCGCCATGATGTTCACAAGGTTGCGGATGGTCTTTGCGGTGTGGTCGCCTTTGCCAATGTGAATGTGGACTCCGCATCCGCGGCTTGGGCTGCTCTTTGCGCCTGCCTTGCGGAGCAGTCGGATAATTTCCTGCAGGGGTTCGATGTCGTCGTAGGTGAGGATCGGGGTGACCAGTTCGCATTTTTCTGCGTCCGGTCCGTAGATGCTCACATCCCTCTGGAATTTCCAAACCCTGCCCTGCTGGTCCTTGCAAGCCCAGCTGTAATATCCGTACTCGCCGGCGGCGTTCCATGCTCTGGTTCCGAAGTACTCGGCGACCTTTCTTGCCGCTTTTTCTCTGGTGATGTTGTTCATCTCGATCTCAACTCCGATGGTCTGGTTCTTCATGGCTTCAATCTGCTCTCTTGTTTTATCGTTCATGGTATGTTCTCCTTTGTTTTTTCCTTGTTTTCCCTTTCGGTATGTGCATATTACCGTCAGGTGCGGATAATAGCAAGGATATAAAAGAACATATATTCGACAAATATAAGGCAGAATGATCGTGTACATTTCTGCAGTTTATCCGCTTGATAATGTACATTTTCAGAGCTAATATCGGTACAATGGAAGAGGGTCTCGCATATTTTCCGGCCCCCATTGGGGGATTGGGAGCTTACGCTCCCGCCTCCAGCATCTGCGCCGTGTCTGCCCCACAGTCGGGCTGTGTCGGCTCGGCATCTGCTGATGCGATTGTTTCCCCTGCGGAGGCACTGCCCTCCTGTGCCGCCTGTTTCGCGGCTTTCAGAGCATCCCGTTTTGCCTTTTCCCTTGCAAGAAACTTCTGTGCTTCCTCATCCGTGCGGAAAGCCGCATGGCCGGAAAGGTTCTCCATGAGAATCTTGCGTGTTTCCTTGAAATCCGGACCGTTCATGCCCAGCCGCAGGAGCCATGTGCGGAGTGCGTATTTCTCATTCTCATCGTTGACATCCTTTGCCTGGATGCGCTTCTGGCTGATCGCCTGCTGGTTCATCAGCACCGCCAGCTGTGCAAAAGCCGTCAGATGTTCGTGGTCCGGTGCAGTCGGGAAGCCGGTAAAGGTGACCTTCTCGGTGGTGATTTTCAGGCCTTCCAGTGCAGCACCATGTTCAGTCTCATAGTCGCTGACCGCATTGATGAAGTTCATGATGGCAAAGGTGCAACTATCGTCCTTCAGCTTCTCGACCAGCCCCTCTTCCACATGGAAGTGTCCTCCAGTCGCCTTGCCGATGAGCTTGCCGCGGCTGTAAAGAAGGTTGACCAGGTTGCGGAGAGTCACACCGTTGTGCTGGCTGACCGGGAATGCAAGTTCCAAGTCCAGCGGCACCTCTTCCGGCTGATCTTCTGTCTCCTGCGATTCTGCATCCGGCTCATCCTCTATGGTATCATCCTCAGCCGTATTGTCCGGCTCCAATGCATCCTCGGCTCCTGCTTCCGCGGGTTCATCTTCTGCGGTATCTGCATCTTCGGATTCCTGCTCGTCCAGAACCCCCAGCTCTGCTTCGGGCATCTGCTCAGTTTCCGCTTCGGTCACAGGCTCCTCATCCATATCCGCTGTCAGCTCTGTGTCCTCCGGCTGGTCATCCGTGCTCTCAATACTCTCGCCGCCGCGGATCAGTCCCTCATTCAGCAGGGTCGTCAGCAGCTCGGCATCTGCATTCTCCGGCTCGACCAGAAGGTTGCCATTCCGGTCGATGGTGTAGCTCCCGATGTCGTAAGAATACAGAGGTGCTTTGGTATAGTAAGGGTGGATGCCGGTCAGCTCCTCCATGCGTTTTGCGAGGGTCTTTCTCTCGGCTACGTTCAGTTTAAATTTCAACATAATTCATCGCTCCTTTTCGTTCATTTGTTTTTGTGCATCCCGATGTTCTTTTCGGTAGCACATATATCACTCTAAAACGGATGAATAGCAAGGCCATTTCCCGATATTCTTCATGTTCGACCATTTACACAAGGGACCGCAAAATCTGTTGTGTAAATAGGACCAATATGTAAGCCCACCATATCACCAGGTCGCTTTCTACCTAGTAATATAGCGGGCCAGTTTATTCTTCCAGACCTGCACACCACGCGATGCCGGCCAGAACAAAGAATGCGTTGGCTAAGCAAATGCCGTTGCCCCAGATACGGTACTCTGCCGAATCCGTATACGGGTCAGCCAGCCATTTCCGGATCTGTTTCTCCGTCTTCGGCTTCTTGGCATGGGTCACGATCTTACGGTGTGTTTCAAACACATCCGCCCAGAACGCCAGATCTTCCTCGGTTGGGTTTTCCGTTCCGAGATCTCTGCACCACCAGTCAGGGAATCCCTGCAGTCTGGCACACTCGGTCGGTGTCAAACGGCGGACGGTATAGGTCACAGGTGCGGGCTGTGCTTCCGGATTGTCGATGACCAGACGGTCATTGAAGGCATCCTGCCCGTTGAAGCCGCTGGGATGTGCCCCGGTTGCCACGGTTCCCATGACACCCTCGTTCAGATGCGGCACCGGTGCGATAGTGGTTGGGTCTTTGTAGTCCCGTGCCATCAGGGTCGGTGCGACTTCTTTTGCCACCTGCATATAGGAGCCGGTGGTCATGGCATACACATCCTCCGGTGCGCAGACTGCATGGCGGTCAGTGGCATCCAGTGTAAAGCAGACATCCTCATTGACGCCATCCCCCTGCGGACCGTTCTCATCCTTGCGGCCGATCATGTTGCCCTGCAGGACGAAGGTCTGCATCTGGTCACTCCGGGTCGCCATCAAAGCGCCGGATTTGCCATGCAGATCGATCAGCTCATTGCGCTGGTTCACATGGAACGCAGTCATCTCTTCCGGCTGTGCCACAAAGGTCTGCTGCTTCATCCCCGGCTCTGCTGCCAGTGCCGCTGACTTCTCTCCCAGATCCCTGACTTCATCCCTCTGATTCTGGGTAAAGGCGACCGGCTCTACCACACAGATGCCGCCCTGATTGCAGGTCGGGTCACCACCGCTGCGGTCCAGTGTCCGGGAGGTCTCCGCTTCATAGAAACCGCTATGCGGATTGTCGGACATCATGGAGTGGCTGGCTTTGGAGCAGACACCATAGCATTTCGGAACGAACAGTGTCTGGTCGTTATTGCAGCCGAGCGTGACCGACTTTTCTTCCTGCCAGATGGCTCCCTTGCCGCCGCCTTCACACCCGGAACGGATCTTCAGTGTGACTGCCGGGGAGTTTTCAACTTCTTTCACCGGGCTTTCCACTGAATTTTCAACAGCGTCCATGACCATCGGGACATTACCGCCGCCCGTACCACACCGGCTTGTCAGTGTCTGCACCTTACCGTCCTCGGAAATCTTCACCCGGCTGTCAGCAGGATGATTTTCCAGTGCGATGGCAGCAGGCACAACACCAGCCCGGAGGGTCGGTGACCGCTCTTCCTCGTATCCGATGCTTCTTGCATCTGCAGAATGCTCGGTGCAGAAACCAGCGGCTTCCAGAACACACGGCTGATGCCCATGCTCCTCTGCCCGGAGGGTTCCGGTCACATCCTGGGAAACATCCATCTGCCTGCCGCCCTGGTCGTTCAGACAAATCCGTCCTCCTGCTCCGCTGCTGCCTGCCTCTCCAGTGCCGCTTTCAGCACCGGCGGCAGCTCTTTGCCACGCACGGAAGCCCTCCGCAGAATACCGAGACACGCCTTCGGACTCAAATAGTACCTTTGGGGCACTCTGGTCTGCAAAATCTGCGACAAGGTAGATACGTTTTCTTCTTTGGGGAACGCCCCACCATTGTGCATCAAGAACTCGATACGCGACGCTCCATCCGTCTCCCACGTAGTAGTCAGCGTCGGGCCATCCTTTCTTCTCAGGCGCAGGCACCGAGGCGGCCGGTTCTTTAACACCGATGACGGCTTCGAGGACTGCTTTGAAGTCCTGTCCCTTGTTTGAAGAGAAGGCCCCTGGCACATTCTCCCACACGATAAATCTTGGTTTTTCTCCATTGGTCTTGCACCTCATTTCCTTCACGATTCGGATTGCTTCGTAAAACAGGCTGGACCGTGAACCATCCAGACCGTCCCGCTTACCAGCGATGGACATATCCTGACAGGGACTGCCAAAGGTGATAATGTCCACGGGCGGCAGGTCTGCTCCACTGATGGCAGACACATCTCCGTAGTGTTTCACCTGCGGCAGACGCTTCGTCGTGACCCGGATGGCAAACGGCTCGATCTCGCTGCTCCACACCGGAGTGATCTGCCCGGTCAACAGACCGCCCAATGGAAAACCCCCGGAGCCATCAAAGAGGCTGCCGAGGGTCAAAGTCTTATTCTGTTCTGTGCTCATCCGGCGACCTCCTCTCCGAGCATCTGCTCATTTGCTTTCCGGTAAAAATCTCTGGATACTTCAAATCCGTAGCTGTTGCGCCCCAGTTCTCTTGCTGCTCTCAGCGTGGAGCCGCTGCCGGCGCAGGGGGCAATGACCACATCGCCCTCATCTGTAAAAGTCTCGATCAGTCGTTTCAGCACGGAGATCGGTTTCTGGGAAGGATGGATTTTCGGATATTCCCTGCCATCCCGCTTCCAGTCAAACCAGTTGAAGATCATATGAGGCTTTCCGTCCTCACCGAGATTACGGAACTTCGGGAGCTTTCCCCGGTACAGAACCAGAGCATACTCCGTTGCACCCACGATCTTCATGTTGGCTTTGAGCACCTGCGGACTGTAGTTCTTGCAGAACACCAGAGGGATATAATTCTTGAAGCCGTATTTTTCAGCTTCTGTGATCACCTTCGGGATCTGCTGGAACGCGCAGAACACGATCATGCACGGTGCATCCTTCTCTCCTGTGCCGGGTTCTTTCTTCAGCAGTCGGTTGCAGAAGTGGAAATACTCTGCAATGTTGAAGGTGAAGTCGGTATTGAACGCCGCCTTCCTCGCCTTGCTGCTCTCCCCGTTTTTGTTGTCGCCATCCACATACCAATCCGGCCGGCTGGCATAAAAATCTGTACCGATGTTGTACGGAATATCTGCGATCACCAGCTGCGCCTTGGGGATGTTATAGGACTTGAAGTTCTGGAAGTTGTCGTGGATGAGGACACATTTCACATCAGGCATCGGCATTCTCGCTTTCCGGCTCGAAGGTCGCCACTTCCTCGAACTTCAGCTTCTGGCCGTCACGGACAACAAACACATCATCGTAGTGACCATCGCTGTGTTCGATGTACCGCTTCACGATCACATCCACGAACTTCGGGTCTAGCTCGATGCCCCGGCACACACGGTTGGTCTCTTCGCAGGCGATCAGTGTCGAGCCACTGCCGAGGAACGGATCAAGCACGATGCCGTTGGTCATAGTGGAATTGCGAATCGGATAGCTCATCAGACCGATGGGCTTCATGGTCGGATGGTCCTTGTTGGACTTCGGCCGGTCATACTCCCATATGGTCGTCTGCTTCCGGTCGGAATACCACTGGTGCTTCCCCTTCTGCTTCCAGCCGTAGAGACACGGTTCGTGCTGCCACTGGTAAGGACTGCGGCCCAGCACCAGCGCATTCTTCTTCCAGATACAGCACCCGGACAGGTAGAACCCGGCATCCTTGAATGCTTTTCTAAAGTTCAGCCCTTCCGTATCTGCATGGAAGATGTAGATGGAGCCGTCATCCGCCAGATGACCGTGCATCTGCTGGAACGCTGCCAAAAGGAACTGGTAGAATTCCGAATCCCCCATGTTGTCATTCATGATCTTACCAGCAGTCTCTTCCACATCCACGTTATAAGGGGGATCGGAAAGGACCAGATTTGCCTTGGTTCCGTCCATCAGGGTGTCGTAGCATTCTGCATTGGTGGAATCACCGCACAGAACGATGTGCTTTCCCAGATGCCAGAGGTCACCCTCTTTGGAGAAGCATGGCTGCTTCAGCTCGGATTCCACATCGAAGTCATCTTCCTTGACCTCTTTGCTGTGGACTTTGTTGAACAGCGTCTCAATCTCCGGCGGCTCAAAGCCGGTCTTGCCAAGATCAAAGTTGGAATCTTCGATGTCTTTCAGAAGGTCGGCCAGCAGGGAATCATCCCATGCACCTGTGATCTTGTTGAGTGCGATGTTCAGGGCTTTTTCCCTGGTTTTGTCGATGTCCACCACCGCACAAGGCACTTCGGTATAGCCCAGCTCCATCGCTACGGTCAATCTCTGGTGGCCGCCGATGATTGTCATGTCGGCATTGACCACCAAAGGATCTGCGAACCCGAACTCCGTGATGGAGTTCTTGATCTTCTCGTACTCTTTGTCCCCCGGCTTCAGCTTTTTCCGGGGATTGTATGCGGCCGGCTTAAGTATGGACACCGGCAGCATCTTCAGTTCAGCAGTCGCTTTCATGTAGGCTCCTCCTAATTCAGATTCACATGCGCATGACCCCGGAGAACGGCACGAAAAAGGAGCCGAACAAAAAGCCCGACTCCATCTCATCTCCATCTTCCTGCGGATGTTCAGCCATCTCGCACCATTCCGGGTTTTCCCCGTTCACGGATGCCAGGACCTTATCTTCCGCATCGTCAATCGCATGTACACAGATACCCCCGGTGTTGAACATCGGAAACACACCGATAATCTTACTCATCCTCATCCACTCCCTTCATCCCGTATCGATAATCCCAGTAACAATTCAGACTGCAGAACTTCCGCTGCCGTTTTCCTTCATCTACGGCATGGAACTCCCTTCCACAGTTTTTACAGACCGCGATCCGAAAAGACTTATGCTGCCTGTAATATTCCTCCCGGCAATCAGGAGAACAGAACCGTCTCCGACCACTGTTCCCTCTCTGCACGAGAATCCGTCCGCACACTGGACAGCGCCGTTCCCCCGACCCATCCGGTGGCTGTAACTGGCAGCTCCCCGTTTCCGGCAGGCCCAGTTCCCGGCAGTAATCCGTGACCTGTTCCAAAGAAAGCCCGGTGTTTTCTGCGATCTCCACACATTCAAACCCGGCAAGCCGCTGGCTTCGGACTTCTTCTCTCTCCGGGCGGTACTCATAGCCCTCAAACACACAGTCCAGCCGGACACCGTTCTTTACCACATCACGCTCTATGTTCAGCGGTTCTTCCATTTGCATCGCCCTCCTTCCAGCGTCCTTTGTTTGCACAGGCACGGCTGCAATATTTCCGTTCCAGACCATACTGGTGCCGGTAGGAAAACTCCCTGCCGCACACCGGACAGATCTTTGACCGCACGGTCTTCCAGTTCTCTGGTTTCGGGTGGGTGTTGTTCCACCGTGACCGGCATTCCGGTGAGCAGAACTTCCGTGGTCTGCCTTTATGGTTTGGTACGATTGCCGTACCGCACTGAGGGCAGAAGGAAAAAGCCATGTCCCTGATCATCTCAGCCGTGTAATCTTCCATCTGCCCTCACCTCACTCTCATTTTTCGCCGTTTCTTCGGCGGTTTCTTAGAAAAATCTCATAATTCATGCGAAAAGCGGCGAAGTGGAAATCGGCACTGCCCCGCCAGGTTGGATCGTTGTTGCGGCGGCCGATTCCCGCTCGCCCCTGCTCCTCCCGGAACAAGCTAAAATGTGCGAAAGCTCCATGTTTACGAGAGGTTTCACACACTTTGGTTCATTTCGGGGAAAAAGAATGGCACCGGAACCGAAGCTCCGATGCCTGTACATTTTCCTGTTTCATTTTGCGCCGTTAATCCTCTGACCCCCGGCCTATCAATTTTGCGGTTTTTCACAGAAAAGGGCGCACCGGTCTCCGTGTGACTTCATCGTAGAGAAGTGACCCCGGCCCCGGTAGGGGGTGTTAGTAGGTGTAGGTCGGGTTGATGTCCTCGGTCAGCGTTTTCTTATCGTGGCAGCTCTTACAGAGCGACTGCCAGTTGTTCTGGTCCCAGAAAAGTTTCTGGTCACCACGGTGCGGAATGATGTGATCCACCACCGTTGCCCGGACGTACTTGCCCTGCTTGGCACACTGCACACAGAGCGGATGTGCTTCCAGATACGACTTTCTGGCTTTCTGCCACCGTCTGTTGTATCCACGCTTCGCTGCCGGACGGGTGACTTCCGGGTGGAGAGGCAGGTGCTTCTCACAGTAGAGCCGGCCGACTTCCACCAGCTCCGGGCAGCCGGGATGACGGCACGGTGTCTTTGGTCTGTACGGCATGGGTCAGTCCTCCCACGGAAGACCAGCCTTGCCGAAGTGACCGTAAGCACTGACCTTGTTGTAGTCCACGTCCAGCAGTCCCAGTCGCTTGATGATCCCCTGCGGGGTCAGATCGTAGCTGTCATGGACATAAGCTTCAATGAAGTCAAGGGACTGGTGTTCCGTACCGAAGCATTCAACCGCCACACCCACCGGCTGTACCACGCCGATGGCGTAAGCCAGCTGGACTTCGCACTTGTCAGCGTAGCCCGCCTGCACGATGTCCTTGGCAATCTTCCTCGCCATGTATGCTGCGGAACGGTCCACCTTGGTGGGGTCTTTCCCACTCAGAGCACCGCCTCCCATGCGACCGATGCCGCCGTAGGTATCACACGCCAGCTTCCTGCCGGTCACACCACAGTCGGCATAGCTGCCGCCCAGCACGAAACGGCCGGTCGGATTGACCAGCTTCGTGAAGTCACCATCCAGACCGTACTCGCAGGCGGCCAGCACCATCATGGATTCGATGATGTGCCGGAAATCGCTGACCTCCACATCCGGGCTGTGCTGTACGGAGCAGAGGAAGGTTGTGATACGACCGGTGTCGTAATCGTAGCTGACCTGCGCCTTGGCATCTGCACGGAACATCTTGGACGGATGGTTCTTCAACAGTTGCAGGAACTTGGTGGCAACCATGTACGGGATTGGCATCTGCTCTGCTGTCTCGTTGGTGGCGTAGCCATACATGATGCCCTGGTCACCGGCACCGCCCTTGTCCACACCCAGTGCAATGTCCGGGGACTGCTTGTCCACCAGAATGCCGATGCGAAGAAGCTCGGTCAGGTTCCACCCCAGCTTTTCGGCGCCGATGCGATTGAACACATCGTGAACGATCTGGTTGTAGTTTGGCCGGTAGTCGGTGGTGACCTCGCCGGCAATAAAGAGCTGGCTCTTTTTCAGCAGACACTCGATCGCCACACGGGCGTGCCTGTCATGCTGAAGAATGTCGGTCACAATAGCATCTGCGATCTGGTCACAGATCTTATCGGGATGGCCATTGCTGACCTGTTCACAAGTGATGATCTTACTCATGTTCTGTCCTCTCTTTCATGTATCACAAAGCAGGCCGCCTTTGCCCTTGCCCACAAATAGGCTCCCACAAAAGCGGCCTGCGATGTTCCATTGTGTAGTTCCAATGTGTCCTCTGAATCTGTTGCTGGTGTGTTGCTGGCGCTTTCCTCACAAAGCGAGGTGTCCAGTCCCCAAAAATATTGATTTTACGCACTTTTCAGGGGTGTTAAGATCTATATTTTTTCTTTTGTTGCTATTGTTGCTAGTAAAAAGTAAATAGTATATAAAAGAAAATAATATAAATAAAATAGGGTTTTCACTCGCAACACTCGCAACAGCACCGAAAGCCCTTGATTTTCCTACGTTTTTCTGTTGCTGGGGCGTTGCTGCTGTTGCTGGTAACGTGACTCCGAAGTCGTGTGTTGCTGGTATTTTGATGGGAACTTATGAAAATCAAAAACAATAGATTTCACTGTGTTCTTCCAGCAACAGCCGCAACAAATCCGTCCGTACCTTGAATTTCAAGCTCATGATGTCAATGGTGCAAAGTCCTCTTTTGACTCTTCACTTGCCGTGAACGCCACATCCAGGACCATCGGAGTCGTACTGCTGGAGGCACCGTCATTCGGACGCTTTCTTGCAGTCTTGTACCGCTTTTCAATCTCCTGGTTTAGATTCTTGGCTGCCTCTGCCCGGTAGCCATTCTCTCCACACCACTCTTTGTAACGTGTGTAAACTGCACCGCGCCGAAGCTCACACCCTTCCTTTTCTTCAATGCATTCATCAAAAAACTGACCCATCTTATCTGAGAATATCTGATAGTCCGTTGTTGCCTGAACGACAGAATCCGGCATGGCAAGTCCCTGACTGCGGAACAGCTTATAGCCTTCGAGCATCCAGTTCAGAATGCCGGACATATTTTCCGGTTTAGCAAAAGTGGACTTTAGATCCTTATCCTGTTCATTTTCTTCAAAATGCCGGTCAAACGGAATGATTTTGATTCGGCCAGACTCAAACAGCGTAAGGTCTGTGATATTCGGACGATGGTTCGTGTTGATGAAAATTTTGAAGTTCGGTCGGAACTCAAAACTGTTCTCATGCAGATACCGGGCTGTGATCGTATCGTTACCGGTCAGTCGTTTGGTAAGAGCTGCATCCAGAGTGATCTTTTTCTCCGGCTCGGAGATGTTTACAAAACGAGAGCCGGCAAGCCGGGCGATTTCCTCAGACGGTCCTCCGCTCTGGCTGTTAAACTTCGCCTGCAGCATGGTCGGATCTGCATTTTTACCGTACTCACCCATAATACGCAGAATACTCTCCATTGTGGTACCCTTACCGTTTCTGGATGTCGGACCGTACAGAATAAACAAGCACTCCATGCGGGTGTCACCAGTCAACGAGTATCCGATAGCCTTCTGAAGATAGTCTGCTCTGGCCTTATCCCCCTGCATGATCTCCGTGATGAACGTCCGCCAGCGAGGGCAGTCGGCATCCGGGGCATATATCACAGGGGACACTTTTGTGAGAAAATCCTCCGGGCGGTGTTCCCGGAATTCCATCGTCCGCAGATCCAGTGTTCCATTTTTGCAGTTGAACAGATAGATATCCTGATCGTACTGCTTCATGGACAGTGGGAATACGGACTTCGCATCTTTCAGCATCGTGTCACGGTGCTTGCGTTGCTGGAGTTTCCGGACGCGGTCGATGAACCGCTTTCTGACATCCTCTTCTGTAATCTTCAATGCAAACAGATACAGCTTATCTGCCAGATATTTCGCAAGCTCTGCCACCTTAAGGTTCTCCATATCCGGCTGCCAGACAACTCCATCATAGACAAACCAGATGCCGCGTTCACTGTTGTACCGTGCGATAGGCTTGAAAAAATCGGCGAACATGTTGCCCAAACCGATCTCATCCCTGCCGTAGCGCGGATTCGTGTGCGGAGCCATTTCTTCCAGCGACAGCGTGAGCTTGCTGATGTCCGGTGGCCGCTCCGCCTCTTTATCATCAGAGTCAAGATTTGCAAACTCCTCATCCACAATGTCCTGCGCGTTGACAGGAATGTAAACGGAAGCGCAGGTATTGACTGTGTTGCGGATAGAGATGGCACCGTAGGTCGAACCAGCCTGTTTTCGGTCCCACTTGGGGCGCATCAGACCAGATGTGCGGAAGATACGGTCCATCTGCTCCTCATCACAGCCGCACCAGAATGCCAGGATAGACAAGAGTGCCATATCTGCATCCGACTGGCTGCCGTAGAGGTCTTCCCACTCACCGGCAAAGAGCTTTTTGAACTTTTCAGAGTTACTGGCCTCATTAGCGTGTGTGATGACAGCCTCATCATCCAGATACGAATGGTGCTGAAAATGAGTCTGCTGTACCTGTTTGTTCCGCTTCATGAGCGTATCGAGCAGTGCGGTCATCGCCGTTTCATCGTTGGGAATTTCACCTGTGCGGTAAACATCTCCCGTTACGGTGACGAAGCGGTTTGTCGCACCGGGCATATACACTTCCAGACCTTTGCTGCGGTTGTTGATGTAGTAGACCGTCTTGTCGTAGACGTAGTCTTCTGGCACATGGAAGAATCCACGCAGACCTTTGCCGGACGGTGACTTCTCTACATACGCTGTAGGAAAGATTGAAAGTACGGTGTCCGCTGTGTCATTCAGCGTCCCGTCCTCACGGATACAGTGGTCAATGTCAAAAGCTCCGATACCACTGCCCACAGCAATGCCGATGCCGTCATAACCGCCCATTGCATAAGTGACAAGCGTAGTCTTGAAATCTGCAAAGGTGCGGAGATCATTGATCCTGGCTCTATCACCATTCGCCGGGTTATACGGCATCTTGGTCTTCTGACCGTTTCGCTTTTCAAATTTCCAGACACAAAACCGGCAGGAGGTCTTCAGCTCCGCCGGGATATTTTTGATATCCACCATAGCGGTTAGACCTCCTTCCTGCTGTGTACAGCGTTGCTGCCGTAATTGGCATTGCTGCCGCGCACAGCATTTTCGTCTGTATTTTGTTTGTTTTTCTTAGTACTGTGCATATCAAACTGCCTTGCCACAGCCTGTTCAATCTCCTGCTTTTTCTCAGCAGAGATTACCCTGCAAAGGCGTCCAAACAGTGCCGACTGGTCGATCGTTGTGATCTGCTCGACCAGCAAAATGGAATCCTCCAGTCGTTCCGCTCTGAGCATCTCACAATGTGCTTCTGTCAGCACGATATGTGTTGGCAGGTCGAGCTTTTTCATCTTGCTCGTAAGCGGAATAACTGTGAAGGTCTGCGAATAACGGTTCGCAATATCGTTTGTCAGGATCAGCACCGGACGGTTACCACTCTGCACACAGGTGCCATAATGGTTACCAAGCTCTGCAAACCAGATCTCATACTGCTTCGGGATTCTGGTCGTCGGCCAGTTGTAAGCCGGGAGGCTGTCATAAGTTGTGTGGCTGCTTTCCTGCTGCTTTTCGGTGCTGTGGTTATGCGTGGCGGCACTTTTATGCTTGGTGCAGCCACGCTTGTTGATGTACTTGTTCACATGGATCTTCCTGCCACGCGGCAGAATCCGTGCGTTGCTTTTCTTTCTCCCCATTCTGGGTTTCACCTCTTCTCTCCTGATACAAAAACAGCCGTCCGGAATCCGAATCCGTGACGGCATAACATGTAAAAAGCGGATAAAAATACCGGGCAGCTTTCGCTCCCAGCACTCTTATCCGCTCCCGGTTTTATCTTATTTTCCTAGTATAAAGTATAGCAAAAAGCCGATGTACGCATAAGAAGCAGTTTTCCTAATTAACTGCTGTTTTTCCTGAAAAAGCCCTCTTTTTCCAAATTTACTACAAATTCTTTGAAGCCCTTTCCCTTGTAATAATCTGCCCTGCTTTTTCCAAAAGAACAGCCGTTGGAATCCTTCATCGACTTCAACGGAATACGCTCAAAATAGAACTGTCTGACTGCTGCCCTCGCATCAGAATCAGACACCCGGCTCAGAGCCAGTTCCATAATACGAAGCCGTGTGCTCTGCTTATCGTATTCCCTTTTGCACTCCGTATACATCTCTTCCTTGATGACGCGCTCCAAATCGGAGATAGCCGCTGCCTGTTCCTGTTTGATCTCGGCCAGCATTTTCTCCTTTTCTGCAATGTCTGCCTTGAGTTTTTCATAACCGCCGCAGGCATCTTTTGCTATGGCTTCATGCCGTTTATCCGGCTGAAAACTCCACTTAATCGGTCTTCCCACATTCTCCCCTCCTGTGTCTGTCATGCAAACGGATCACATCCGCAATCCCCTGCAATGCAGTTTCTTTCTCTCGCTCCACCACCCGGCGGCTTAAAGTTCTCCCATCCAAACCAGTGATCTCCGACTGCTTTCTGCCGTCCACAAAGAGCTGCTCTGCCACGATCCGCGTACACCCACGAAGACTGCGCAGTCCAACCTCGAACAGCTCGATATCTTCACAGACCTTGTAATAGGGTTCCAGAAACTGCTCGGTGCGCTGGGTCTGCACTTCCCGGTTCATGGATGCCAGCACCTTGTCACAGTTCAGCACGGTGCGCTCCACCGGATTTGATGTACCGCTGGTCTGAACACGCTCGGATTCCTCATGTGCGCCCTGCGACAGCTTGTAGATAATCTCGTCCTTAGTGTAAAACCAGGACCGGGAATCCTCGTACTGCTGCCGGAGCATATCCCGTCTGTGTACCAGCAGCCTGTAGGAATCAGCCAGTTCCTTTGCCTGTTCCATATAATCCATCTCGTCTTCCATACTGCACCTCCTGTTCTGGTCTGTTTATTCTTATCACGCAATATCACCTAACACCTGGATGTTCTCCGGAGTCAGAACCGCACCGGCTTCCGTGAGCAGCTTCACGAGCTTCTTCATCTCGCGCTCCGCTTTCCGGCGCAGGTTTTCTGCCCTCCTCTTTCTACGCTCCACGGCTTCAACCTTCACTCTTGCCTGCACACCTGAAATGAGTGTGCCGGCATCCAGATCCGTCAGCGTGTTGTACCAGTTGGAGTGAAAGAAACCTTCCAGCCTTTTTTTCTCAAACTGCGCATCCCGGTTGTTCGGATGATCCTCCAAACGGAACAGTACGGTTTTGTAATCCTTGACAGCCTGCAGGATGATCGCATTCGCCAGATTCTCGTAGCATTCCAGATTGTCCGCTGCCATTCCCATCAGTCATTCACCCTGCCCTTTCCTGAATCATTCTCTTTTGTGTCGTACCACGGAGCTGGCACCTTCTGTCCATCCAGTCCATACTTGAACATATAGATGGAATACCATGCCGCCTCGTACATGCAGTCGATCAGCTTGCGGTTCGGCTCCGGCATCAGGGCTGCATTCCGCACAAACAGGTCAACAAAGTTTTCTTTTTCTTCCCTGTCTGTCACCAGATGATGCTCCTTCGCGTCGATCAGGATCTCAGCAAAGCGATAGCACTTTCTCTTGTTCTGCTGAATCCAATCGAAACGCCAGGTAACCGCATCCAGAATCGTCTGTCTGGTATCCTCCGCCGTCAGCTTCGGTGCATCCGGGTGTTTGCCTGCCGCCACTGCTTTCGCATAGCATTCCTCCGCACGGTCTTCCGCACAGAAACGCTTGTGAAACTGAAGCTCGTAGGCTTTTGCCTGACACATGAGCAGTTCGATCTCATGCTCATAGGCTTCCTTCGCCAGCATATCCTGTGTAACTCGCAGGTCAGAGGTCTTACGGGCAGGTGTTTCCCCGAAGATCGCACACAGCAGGCCGGTGCCACTGTACGGACGGAACATCGCATACGGTGTGAAAAATCCATCACTGTCGCGCTTCCGCTTGCCGGTCTGCACATGTGGTGCAGTCTTGTAGTGATATCGGTCCGTGTCCATAACACTGGAGCTGCGCTTTCTCTCTGCGGCACGGTCCTTTGCATTCAGAAATTTGTAATTGCTCGTATTCTTTTCCATAATCTTCTCCTACTCCTCCAGCCGTGCTCTGACGGCAGATATCAGCTTTTCCTGTGTCATGTCCTTCTGCTCCAGCGCAGCCATGACATCCTCGTCTACTGTGTTTTTCGTGATGATGTGGTGAATGGTCACCACATGGGTCTGTCCCTGCCGCCAAAGCCGGGCATTGGTCTGCTGATACAACTCCAAAGACCAGGTCAGCCCAAACCAGATCAGGATGTGTCCGCCCTGCTGGATGTTCAGGCCATGTCCGGCCGATGCAGGATGGATCAGGGCGACCGGGATGTTTCCAGCATTCCAATCCTTGATGTCGGTACTGCTCTTGATATCCCGGACTTTGATCTTCAGCTTCGACAGATGGTTGATGATACGCTCCCGGTCATGCTTAAACCAGTAAGCTACCAGCACCGGCTGTCCATTGGCGGCTTCGATCAGGTCTTCGAGGGCTTCCAGCTTGTGGTCGTGAATGACTCTCGCCTTGCCATTCTCGTCATAGACCGCGCCATTGCTCATCTGCAACAGCTTCCCTGTCAGTGATGCAGCATTGGCAGCGTCTATGTCACCGTCTTTCAGCGGAATCAAAAGATCCTGCCGGAGCATATCGTAGAGTTCCCTTTCCTGCGTGTTCATCTCAACTTCATACCTTGTAGGTACACAATCCGGCATATTGAGATAATCCAGAGCCTTCATGGAAATTGTGATATCCGAGATCCGCTGGTAGATCATCTCCTCTGCTCCCTGTCTGGGAACATACTGGAATACGATGCCTGTTGCCGGATTCATCGACCCAGCCTTGAAATATGCTTCCCGGTACCGGCCGATAAATTTGCCGAGCCTCTCACCGCCATCCAGAATTCCAATCTCCGCCCAAAGGTCCATGAGACCATTAGAAGAAGGGGTACCGGTCAGACCGACCCATCGCTTCACAAACGGGCGGACTTTTCGCAGGAACTTAAAACGCTGGGACTGGTAGTTCTTGAACGATGACAGCTCATCGATCACAACCATGCCAAAATCCCAGCGCATTCCATTTTTCTCGTAATACTCCACCAGCCACTTGATGTTCTCCCGGTTGACGATGTAGATCATCGCCGGGTGGTGGACTGCTGCGATCCGGGTCTTGACATCTCCAACGATGACGGAAATGTCCAGCCCTTTTAAGTGGTCCCACTTTTCGATTTCTGCCGGCCATGTGTCACGGGCGACACGCAACGGCGCAATAATGAGGACCTTATTGACCTCAAAGGTCTCAAGCATGAGGTCTTTGATTGCAGAAAGGGTTATGACGGTCTTTCCTTAACCCAAGCCCATATCCAGAAAAAGGGCTGCAATCGGGTGCGTTTTAATATACTCGGTGCAGTAACTCTGATAATCGTGTGGAATGAACTTCATAGCGGCATCACCTCCTCCCCGGCATCCTGTGCCTGTGTTTCCGGCTCCTCGCTTTGTGTATCTCCCTGCGGCAGCGTAACTTCCGGCATCTCCGGGATTTTCGCCCCGATCCCCTGTGGGATAGGCTCACCCGGCGTCCAGTGCAGAAGTGCGTCCACCGCAGGCCGGATCTGCTCCAAACGGTCAACACAGAACACCGGAAAGCCCAGTGTCTCCAGCTGCAGTCTGCGCTTCCGCTGAAGGATGCGCATCTGCTTTCCAGGGGCTTTCAGCTCCACAAACGCACACTTGCCGCCGATCAGTAGGACCAGGCGATCCGGCACACCGTTCATGCTCTGACTGGTAAATTTAAGGGCCTGTCCTCCGACGGCCCTCACCGCAGCTACAAACTGCTTTTCTACTTCACTTTCTCTCATCCGGCTTTGCCTCCTTTGCTCTCCAAACACCGATCCGCGGGCGTTTTCTTTTCTTGTGTTTTTTCTTGCGTTCTTCCCGGATCACATTACTGATGGCTTCATCGGCAGTCGGGTCCGGGTGGCTGTGGCTGACTTTCCTGTTCGGAGGGTTCTCCTCTTTGTGTTCTGTAATCCAGTGAATGACATTTTCCATAGCCGCCACCTCACTGATTGATCTGCTTCCACTGTTGCGGCTCCATCGTGGCGACCTGCCAGCCAATGCCCTCCAGTGTGGTGGCACGGTCGTAAGAAACAATGTCCTGCGATGCGCGGGTCACCGCATTGGACAGGCCATACAGAGAAAGGTCGCCGCCCTCGATGAGGTACTTGAGGATGCCTTCCTGTTCTTCAGCGTTGATGCCATAGCTCTGCGCGGTCAGCTGCACCACGTCCTGCACCTTGCCGGTGATCAGTACTGCCATAGATTCCTGCAAGCGGCCGACCACCTGCGAGAATCTGCTCTCATCAATAGCCGCCATCGTGGTATCGCGGAGTTTCAGCAGAAATGCCTTGTCTTCCGCTTCCATCGTTTCATCCGAATACAGTGCAAAACTGTCCTCCACTGCTTTTGCCTGCCGGCCCACATGATGGCGGCGTTCGCCCATGTCATTGACCACCATGCCATTGGTGCAAACAAGACGATATACCAGAGGCTGAATGGACACAGCACCCAGACCAACCTCGGAGTTGGAGATCATCACACCAGCCTGGACGATATCGCCCTTGCGGACTTCCATCTCCAGACGGTGATTGACCACCTTGAGGTACAGACGGTTTTCCGTCACCTCGCAGGACATCACCTCGTACTGATCGTTTCCGGCGAACAGAGGCAGGACAGATGTGGCAATTTCCATGTTATCGATGCGACGATACCGTTCCGACAGCAGCGCACGGGCCACCTGTCCGGCACCGTAATCCATTGAACGGACCATGTAAGAACTGGGCTTGTCCGCAAACCAGCTGTTCACGTTCTCAGCCAGGAGCTCCGGCTTCTGTGCCTGCATGAGATCATAGTATTTCGCCGGGATGCCCAGTGCTGATGCCACCTGACGGTGGAACAGCGAAGTCGTTCCGAACACCTCCTGCTGGTTCGTAGTCAGATGGTTGATTTCAAAGGTGCGGCCATCTTCCCGGAGGCGCATCCCCTGTGCCGGACTGATAAAGTCCTGCTTTGCCTTGTTCTGGCGATCCAGTTCCACAAGGACTTCCTGCAAATTTCTGCCTGTTTTCATAAGTTTTTCCCTTTCTATCCTGCGGCGCATATTTATACGCCGGTTTATGCGTCCATGTCTTTCCTGCACAAACGCCGTGTTCCATTACAGTTCCCGGTTGATCATCTGCTGGATGACCTTGACGGCTCCCTGCATCCGGCTCCGGTTCAGCCGGGTATCGTGCAGCAAGGTGTCTAGGGCATCGACCTCATCCCGGATGTTACAAAGTACCGACCGCTGATGGTCAGCAAGGCGTTCATTGTCCTGCTCCATGCGGTCATACTCCTTTTCGTAATCATCGATATCCTGTACATTGGTATCGATGTACTCCTCGATCTCCCGGCAAAGCTCCTCGCCAGCATAGTCCTCAACTGCATCCAGCAGGTCGCGAATGCCAAAGGGTGTCAGAAGTTTTCCGTCCTTCATTTTCAATACATGAGGCATAAGGCTCCCCCCCTTAGTCCTTGAAATAGTAGTCGCCCTTGTACCCGGCAGCAGCCAGTGGCAGACCTTTACACCATGCCGGATTCTCCGACATCAGCTTGCAGACTTCATCCACTGTGTACTGATCCTTTGGTGCCTCGATGATGACTTCATCGTGAACATGAGCCACAATATTCAACCCCTCAGCCGAGATACGGTCCATTGCCTCAGCCAGAATGTCACGGGCAATCGCCTGTGTCGCATTCTCGACTAGTCGGCCAGAGTAGGTTTCCTGTCTGCTCCACTTGTGGTTCTGCCCCACACCCTCATAGGTCAGGCTCATACGACCGAAGCGGTTCGGCTGCTGTCTCGGCTTCAGATATGCCAGCCGTCTGCCGGATGGAAGCACCATCCAGAGGGTGCCGGAATAGAACTCAAAGGCAATCTTTCCGACCTCCTGCCGCTCCCCGGTCTTATAGGCAGTCATCGCAGCCTTTTCGGTGTCCCACCAATACTGCACGATCTTCGGGTTGGCTTCCCGCCAGGAATCAATGATCTCCGGTAGTTCTTCTTCGTGCAGTCCCATCTGCAATGCGCCCATACTGATAAGTGCGCCGGAGGAACCGCCGTAGCCACAAGCCAGCGTTGCGATCTTTCCTTTCTGACGCAAGTCGCCGTTGACACCGTGCTTGACGACAGGCACATGGAACATCTGGGAAGCGGTAGCACAGTAGAGATCTTCGCCGTTCTGAAATGCATCCAGCACCCACTGCTCCTCTGCCTCCCACGCAAGCACACGGGCTTCAATGGCTGAAAAGTCTGCCACGATGAACTCGCAGCCGTCTTTTGGAATCAGCATGGTGCGGATCAGCTGCGAGAGGACATCTGGTGTATTGCCGTAGATGCTCTCCACCATATCGAAGCACCCCATCTTCACGAGTGTTCTCGCTTCGTCCAGTGTGGAAATGTGGTTCTGTGGGAGGTTTTGTAACTGGATATTCCGGCCGGAATATCGACCGGTACGGCTTGCTCCGTAGAACTGGAACAGTCCCCTTGCCCTGCCATCCGCGCAGACACAACGTTCCGCTGCCTGGTATTTCTTCACAGAGCTTTTCGCCATCTGAAGTCGGAGCTTCAGCATATCCAGTGCTTCCGCATCCACACCGTTCTTATCGAGCTCGGTGATCATCTGCGCCACATCCTTCTTACCGAGTGTATCCATCGGGATGCCACGCTCCTCCAGCCATGTCTTCAGCTGGGATACGGAATTCGGATTTTCCAGCCCGGTCAGTTCGTAGGCTTTCTTACTCATGGCGTCCGAGAGCATCAGGTCACAGGTGATTGCTTCCTGTACCAGTTCCGTGTCGATCCGCACGCCACGGTCATTGATGCGCTCATTGGTGCGGTAGTGCTGCCATTCCAGTTCCGGCATCGGAAACTTCTTCAGCCGTTTGTAGATGTCCACCTCGGTGTTGACATCCTGAATGCAGTAATACTTAAACTTCGCCCAGTCCGCCGGGTAATGCTCCGGGAGATTCCGGGTGCGCATCCCATTTGACTTGGTCGGCTTGCACGGTACAGAAAACAGCTTGATGAGCCTCTCACCTTCTTTGTCTTTCTGCTGGCTGGTCTTCAGTACCGTACCGACATCCTTCAGTGCCAGCGGCAAAGTCAGCGATGCCGCCATGACCATCGTGCAGATCCAGCTATCCGGCGAAAGAAAATCTCCCGGTTTCAGATACTGTCCGGGACAGTACCGGTTCAGATGAACAGAGAAACAGACACGTTCAAAGGCAGCATTGTGTGCGATCAGCCGCACACTTCCGGACTGAAATGCCTCCAGCAGTTCCATTGGAATGGTTTCTCCTGATGCAAGGTCAGCGCACTTGGTTTCACCAAAGCCGGCTCCCTCATCGGTTGCCCAGGCAATCAGCAGGATCTCAAAGCTGGGGTCCGTAGCATAGCGGTACAGACCACATTTTCCGATGTCCACCTCGCTGTAAGTCTCAATATCGACCAATATTTCTTTCAAAAATCTCACCCCTTCGTTTGAATCAATCCGTCATGTGAATCAATTTTTCATGTAAAAACCGGGAGATGTTCTGACACATCCCCCGGCCTGCTTACTTAGCTGTGTACAAATTGTCCGTGCTTAACGCAGGTAATCCGGCAGTTCCTCACCGGCGTCTCCGCCCAGAACATCCTCATCATCTTCCAGCGCATCAAAGTCAGCGTCTGCAGATGCACGTCCGGACAGACGGTCGCCGTCCTTGACGAACTGGATGTTGCCCAGACCTACCGCTACACCACGGTTACCATTGGCATTGAACGGATAGAAATTGACGCTGACATTGCAGAAGCAGCCGGAGTAGACCATCATCGGGTCAACTACAGGCTGGACATGACGGTCAACGACCTGCGGTGCGTCCTTGCTGGTGGCATTCAGGAAGAAGTGCTCCTGATAATTCTCATCATCCGGACGGTCAATGTCACCATCACGCAGCGGAAGTTTCAGGTTTGGGGGGAGCTTACCGCCCCACTTGCGGACCTTGCCATCTTCCTTCGCTGCTTCGATCGCCTTGTGGATCGCCAGCAGGGTCTTCTTATCGTCCTTCGGGATCAAACAGGAAACGGAATACTTCGCCTCACTGCCATTGATGCTCTTCGGCTCGAAGATATTGGCAAAAGAGATACGGCACGGGATAACGAGCTTCGTTGCACTGATAATTTTCTTAGCCATAATAAAAATCCTCCAAATTCTTTTGTGATGCCGCGCCTCTTATCTGACTGCGGCATCCTGTTGTGTAATGCGGTTTTCTATGTCCAGCCTCAGTCAAGGGGCGTGAACTCATCCTCGGCAGTCTCCAGATCGACTGCCTCTCTGGGATCGGAGTTTGGTACAAGCGCCAACTTACCGGGTGGCTTGACCACATACTCTCCCAGAATCTCTTTGAACTTTTTCTTTCCCATGAGCTTTTCAAACTCAGTAAGGGAGATCAGCTCGGTCTTATAGATGTCGGTGTATCCGGCTTTTTCTGCTGCGGCCACCACTGACTTTGTGTCAAGGAACTGCCGCTTGCTCCTGCCCTCGACCACCTTATAGCCATCCCACGCAACGCCGTGGTTAATGGCTTCGGAACTGACATAGGCAAAAATCGCTTCGATCCAAGACTCGATACGGTTCAGGGTCGGAAGCATCTTTTCGATGTCCGTCTTGGAAAGGAGTGCCGGGGACTTGAAGGTCGGTGCGGAGGTGTCCGGATTGTAAGCTGCTGTGGCATCGGTCTCCTCCGCCTCATCGGTAAGAACACCTTCGTCCAGATCCAGAAATTCTTCCTTCACCAGTGCCAGAGCTTCTTCGGCACAGGCTTTGCAGGAAGTCCTCGCCCTGCAGAACCGGCACCAGTCACCGGGAACCTGCTCACCTTTTCCTTCAAAGGCCAGCTTCGCCCTCGGTCTGACATAGGTCTCCGCCCAGTCCAGCAGTTCCTCCACACTGCATTCATACGTTGAGATATTTTCCAGTCGCGGCTGGATAATGGTCATGGACACCCGCTTGATGTTGTACAGGTATCCGTAGGCGTGATAAGCGCCCAAGGCGTACAGCATCATCTGCGGATTGTGGTCACAGCTGACGAATACGCCTTTGCCGTTCTTGTAATCCATGACATACAGTGTCCCGTCTGCGATGATCACGCAGTCGCCGGTACCGAAGCCAGATGGAACCAGATAGCTGTAATCGAGCCGCTCCTCCACCATGACCAGTGGATGCGGGCAGGTTTCCTTGATGCGCTCCACCGTTGAAATGATGAACTCTGCGTAAATGTCAGTGTTCGCTTCCATCTCCTCGTTCTCGTACTCGGAGGTCGGACGCTGCACTCTCTCATGCAGGTACTTGCGGAGTTTATACTCACCCAAGGCATGGGCGGCTGTTCCTTCCTCGGCATACACCGAGGATTCATTTGGAAAGTTCTGCTCCAGCCTTGCCGATGGCGTACAGTTCAGCCACCGTTTCGAGCTGGAAGCAGACAGGATTGCGTGTACTTCTGGCATAATGACCTCCCTTAAATCTGGGAGACATCAGCCAGAAACGCTTCGTACTTTTCCGAAGGAAGGTCAGAAAGCTGACCGACACCATAGGTCTTCAGAAGCTGACCAATCTTCTCGTTGTTATCACGCTTCTTCTTGATCTTCGCCACAATGACCGCTGTGATATCATCCTTGGTGATTGTCACCGCAGACGATGTCGTAGTGGCAGCAGGTGATTCCTGCTTGGCCTGTTGCGCCTTATCAGGCTGTCTGGTCTTATCGGTCGGCTCGTCCTTCCGGCCGGTCTCTTTCTCCTGACCGGTATCCTCGCTCCACGGAAGATCATCGGCATCATCCGCCGGGAAGTTTTCTTCTTCCTCTGCTTCCTCGGCACTGTTCTCGGCATCCGGCTGTGTGTCTGCATCGGCATCGCTATTGCTGTCAGTGACAGGTTCCTCCAGCTTGTCTGAAGCCTCCTCGACCTTTCGGGTCTTCTTGATCGGCTTCTTGCGTGGATGCGATGCTGGTGCACCTTTCTTCTCAAACACAGCAGGAGCTTCCTGATCCACGATCGGGAAGATACGCTTATCCTCCGGGGCAGCATCTGCGCCCAGAAGTTCAAGCTGATCAGACACGCCTTCAAACATCTGGGCAAGTCCTTCAAAAACCTCGGTCAGCCCGTCCACGACCTTCTTTGGAGCATTCAAAACATTCATCTCATCCATCATGCCTTGTCCTCCTCATCCATGTTCTCGCCCCAAATGGAATCGAGGTACTCCTCCTGGGCGGCCAGCACTGCCAGAATGACCTTCTCGCACAGACCGGTCTTTGCCTTGATGAGACCGATCATTGCATCCACATCAATATCCTCCGGCTCGTCCTCATCAGGCTCATCGGTTTCATCGGAGTCGCCATCGAAGTTGTTGTAGGAAGTCATGCGCTCATCCATGTGGATATGCAGGTTGTCGATGTGGATGTTGATCGGCACGGTCTTGACCTGTCCGCCCTGCGGCACCGCTTCCAACTTCTCGGTTTCCGGCTGAACCGTCTCCAGCGCATCTTCCGCAGCCTTAACATTCTCCTGCAGCTTGTCCACTACATCCCTGATAGGAATGCGGACAGCCTTTCCTTCCTTGAGCATTTCCATGATGATCTCCTCCAGAGTCCCGTTCTTCTTTTCGTTAGCCATTGTTTTCCTCACTTTCTGCAGCTTCCTGCTGCCCATTGCTGTTTTCAGCTTTCCTACCATCCAGCGGAACATGGTACTGTTCCGAGATGCTCTTTAAGAGCAGTTCGACCACTCGCCCCGGCTCCGGCAGATTGCGTACCGGCTTGTTCAGCTCATGCGCTTTCTCGATCTCTGCCGCCATCCCTTCGGATATCGTGTTACCGAACACCCAGAGCTCGTCCGCCTCCTCCAGCCAGCGCATTCCCAGCTTCGTGCCGGTGTTACGCTCCTGTGCATCCTCATCCTTTAAGAACTGGGTGAAGTACAGGTGCGGTGCCAGCGGTAGAAACCCCAGTGTGGTGAGAATCCGGCAGGCGGTCTTGGCGCGGTTGATATTCGCCATCAGCTCATCTTTCCTGCATTCCTCTGTTTTTGAGGTCGGTCGGTATGGCGAGCAGACGAAAATTTTCTTCGGCGCCGTTGCAGCCGCTTTGTTTACTGTATCCGCATCCACAGCTGCGGCGTCCGGTTCGGTGACCGTATCTCCCCCGCCGGGTGGACGCTCGATGAGATCGAGGGTCTGCTGGATGACCTTATCGCTTACTGCTTTCATAGGTTCTTACCTCCTTGATGTATTGAGGATTTTGTATCCTTACATAAAGCACACCGTTTGGAGCTGTTTGGGAGGTACTTTTCTTAAAAGTTTTTTCTGATTTTTTTCAGAGCACCTTCCAGGCAGTTTCCAACAGAACGGCGACCGATACCAATTTCCTCTGCAATCTCCTGCTGGGTCATACCTTTATAGAAGTAGAGCTGGACCACTTCCATCTGACGCTCGGTCAGCTTGCTCATGGCAGCATACAGACGGCGCAGTTCCTTGTCTGCCAGCATCTCGGCATTGTCTTCATCCAAAAAGTCCACCATAATAGAAGCGGACCAGTCAGAGCCATCGCACTCCAGCGGCACCGGCTCAAACTTTGCAGCAGTTTTACTGAGGTTGTGTTCCATACGCTTTTCCCCTTCCATCAGAAGGCGCAGACTCCACTCGGCATCCTCGAAAGTCTCTGCCGGCACGATCTGATGTGTGCCATCGGTGAAGTCGTAGCGGTAATCTCCGCAGCGTTCCACGGCCATGACAGTGTGGGCACTGTCCACCTCATAGACTGCATAGCCGTTTTCATAGGCCGTCAGCTTTGCACCATTCACGCTCGTGCGGGCTACTGCCACCGGGTTCATCTCCATGAGAGTCTTGAAAGTCGGGAGCTTCTTCTCCACTACAGTGTCGATCATTCCTTTCAGCTCACGCAGAGTGATGTGTGCATTCAGAGCCACCTGCTCTGCAGCCTGTGCCGCGCTTGCTGCCATCTGGCTGACTGCCACCTGCGGCTGATGAATCTCCATCACACCTACTCCACCGTTGATTGCTACTGCTCCAGTCATCATGTTCATCATTGTTTTGTCCTTTCCCCCGGACTTCTGGGAGGGAAGGATACTGAAAGCTCTGGCTTTGAAGAACATGCATGGCAGATTCGCCGCATCCTCATGAAACGGACAGACTCTGCGGTCAAAAAGGCGCAAAAAGCCCGGTTCTAAAGAAGGTTAGAATGATCCCATGTTCAGTCCTCCAGCTCCAGCAAATAACTCTGCTGTGCTGTCAGATCGCTTATGGTATCCTTCGCCTGCTCTAGAATCGGGCTTACGATATTTTTTTATTTGTCCGAGGTACTGCCGACAGGTGCTTTCGTTTCGGCTCTGTGGGCTTGTCCCTTGAACTGTTTATAGTCTACCAGTTTGAAAGGCGCTTGCAGATGGCAGATAAGCCACACTTCTGTGGCGAATTCGCCACATTTTCATATCGACTCTGTGAAAGCCCTATATCGGCAGTAAAAAAGGCAAAAAAATACCGCACAGACACTTTTGATCTGTACGGTACTTAACCAGCCATAGCCACATGACCTTCTTGGAACAAGAACGCATCAATGGTTTCTTTTACCATCTCTTGATGCCTGGGACTCAACTTCTCATATTTTTCTTGAATTGGGGGCGCTGGGGGCGCTGTATTTTCTGACTCTTCTTCGTCCATCAGTGCGTCCATTGAAACGCCAAGGGCTTTTGCAAATTTACGCAGCAGTGAGCTGCTCATTATACCTTTCGCTCCGTTTTCGTACTTGGAGATGTCAGCTCGGTCAATATCCACCGCATTGCTCAAATCTGCCTGCGACCATCCCAGTCGCAATCGATACTTTCTTATATTCTGACCCAATATATATTCTTCGCTGTGAATATCGACCATGCTGCTCACCTCCTTCCTCTTTCGTACTTTTACTTGATTATATCCGATTCAAGTTTCTTCCCGCTCGCATTCATTTTTGTAGATAACTTTTTTAATTTCTCCGGATAGACAACCTCCATTTCGTTTGTACTTATCCAAATATGGTACCCATCCGCCTTCTGTCCATAAACGACAAAAAGACCGGAGCAAATAAAGATTCAAGTGCATCGAATGCTACAATACTTGTTTCTTTATTTACTCCGGTCTACAGATTCTTTTATCTATATGTACCGGCATGTACCAGATTGATAGTTACTTTTCAACCTCAAACAAGCGCACTTCGACCCAACAAATTAGTAAAAATTAATCCCTACTATAATATTAATAGATTTTCCTGCGGCGCTATGCCGCCAATTCAACAGTAAATAAATAATTAATTTTACTAAATATATGTAATCTTTGTACGCCGTTCGCTCACCCAATTATCTGATGAGTGATGTGGCATCAATCAACTATCTTTCTGAGTACACCTCCTATATGACTATGATTTCGATATATTTATACAATCAAATTTTCCCACAATTTGTGGTAACTTTGATTATATCAGATATAATCCCGTCCGTAAATAGGCTCTGGAAAATTTTGTCATATGGTTCAGAAACAAGTCGTTATTTTGTGCATTTTGCCAGTAAAATCTCTGACAGCCATCTTTTCTTCTCACACTGGCTACAGCAACTATCATTGGTACTTTTCCTCTGTAAACGACAAAAGGAGCCGAAGAACATGGTTTTTCAACCACAATCCTCGGCTCCTATTAGCCCTTCATCGAATCCAATTACCCGATGGTTATACTCTTTTTCACTTCATAAACAGCCAGCCTTCCATCGCTGCGCCGTTTTACCTCGGCATTATTACCCCGGCTCGTAATCTCCCGTATGGTTTTCATAATGAATACATCATCATTCATTGTGCTAGCAGATACGTCATGTACACGGCTGTTATGTGAGGAATAACCACACCTGCTCTGTTCAAGTTCTTTCATTACCAACTGCACCCCTTTCCGGATCAGATGTCAAAGAGTTTCTGCTCCCAATCGCTTTCTGTTTCTTCCACAGTGTCTTCTTCAGCCTTCGACTCATCATCTTCTAACGGTGTAAAAACAGTCCCGACATTTGGACGCCCCACCAATGGGAAAACATATTCTTCTTCCACCTTGTTTTCATCAAGATTTACCAAAATAAGTGAAAACACATCCTTGAACTTTATATTCTCAAGTGTTTCAACCATTCGGTTATATACTTCCCGGTTGGTGAGAACGAAGCTCATCTTTTTCGGATTCATAGTCCCAGCATAGTAAAGACCTAAGACCATCAGAAACTTCTGGCGTAGCTTCATCACGGTATGCGCCACACTGTTTTTTTCCAACATTGTGTGCCAGATTTCGAATTCCCAAATCTCCATCTCGCCACTATCGGAATTAGCATCCGTTGATATAACCCAATCTGTCCGATAACGGTAATTAAGAGCATTGTGTTTATTTTCACCCTCTAATATTGAAGTCCTGTAACCCCTATCTTCCAACTCCTTAAATATTATATCCGTAATGTTTTTTTCTGCAGCTTCAAATTCTTTGCTCGTATACTTTCCTGTCATCCGGCGTGGTACTTTGCCGTTTGCATCCATCAGCATTTCAAAAGTTATTCCACTTTCCGGGTCCGAGTTCTGTGCCACTTTCTGAATCAGCTCATCCGTGCAGGCCCCAGAAGTTTTCATGTTAACTATTCTTGAAAGCGTTGATGGATTCACTCCGCAATCAAGAGCAAACTGCCGCATACTGCGGCTTGCTCCTTTTGCTCTAATGAGCAACTCTGCTAATTTCTCTTTCTCCGGCGGGCGAATGCGAATATAATTCGCAAGCTCCGTCATATCAATTTTTCTATCGCTCATGCTTTGCCTCCCGTAAATCAGGCGCGTTGTTTATATTGCTTGTATTGCGTATATTGTATCACTTCATAATTCCATTGTCAACATATACGCAATATTTATTGCTTTTTTTGCTTAATAATTTTATGTTTGTTTTCGGCCAGTTTCCCTCTTGACTTCTACAACCTTCTATTGTATTATAGGAACAAGAGTTCCCGAACTTTTGTTCTTAGTATAATGGAACAGTTGTTCCTTGTCAAGTAGCTTTACAAAATTATGTTGTAATTGCTGGTACTTTCCCTCCAGCACACAGCAGAATCCCACATGGAGGCATGACATGAAAAACGAAACGAACCTTGAAACAAGTCTACTCAACACGCAGGAGACCAAAGCGGATGCCGCTGCCACCCTGACTCCTGACGCAACCAACGGAGATAAAATAAAAGCCCTCCGCACCGCTCAGCACATGAGTATGGCTGAACTGGCACGGCGGGCTTCGATGTCGGATCGTGCAATCCGCTATATTGAATCCAACCAACGTGAACCGAGCGTTGATGCGATTCAGAAGATCGCCGCTGCTCTTGGAGTCACTACGGATTATTTTATGGATGAGGCAACCTTCCAGCAAGAGCTGAACGATGACCTCTTCTATGCAGATGTCCGCAAGAAGTATGGTTCCCGCGGTGTTGCACAGGCAAAGAAAATAAAAGAACAGACCACTGCCCTGTTTGCCGGCGGTGAACTGTCCGAAGAAGATCAGGCTGCTTTTATTAAAGAAATGGAAGAACTTTTCCTCGATGCCAAAGCTGATGCGAAGAAATTTACTCCGAAAAAATATCTGCGGTAAGAACTGATATTACTCCAGAGGAAAGGAGTCTACCTTGAACACATGCGCTATTGATATGGCCGATGCCGTAGTTCGCCGCTACAAGACCCGCGACCCGGAAGAGATCATTTCCCGGAGAGCCATAAACCTCAAAGAGATACGCTATTGCCACGACCTGCTCGGTTACTACACAGTTCTGCTGAACTGTGAGTACATCGGCATCAATTCAAATTGTACGAATGCCCAGCGTGTATCCGCAATGGCTCATGAACTGGGACACGCCCTCTTTGACCGGAAACACGCCAGCTCCGGTCAGGCATTTCAAGACACCTATTTTTATAGTCTGGATAATTCAAAGGCAGAACGGCGCGCCAATACTTTTGCTGCCGAACTGCTGCTGGCAGACGATGCTGTTCTGGAACCGATTGGCTACTACGAATATGCTGCCGACCAGAAACAGCTGGAGGCAAATCTGCCTTCCCGTTGCTCCTCTGCTTACCGCGCCATGAAATATCAGGAGCTTTTGCAGGAGTTCCAGTACGCACACTCTGGGTTGGTCACGCTGGATGAAATTGCCCGGATGAACTCTATTGAGAAACATTTCGTGGATTTCAAGCTGAACATCCTCGCAGACAAGGGATACCAGCTTCCGTTTCTTCCTGAACTCCACAATGATTTTTTGAAGAATTCCATGAAGAACTGCAACGAAGGCGAGGTGACAATGGATTGAACTTTTATTATTGTGATGCCTGCCATTACTGCTTTGAAAGCGAGTCACTTCCTGACCGCTGCCCGGACTGTGGTGCAGTGGAACACGATGAAAAGCCAGCTGTACGGCTGGCAACAAAATATGAAATAGAGGAACTGCTCAGAATACGAGCAGAGGATAACGACTGATTGACTGCCCCACTGTGTGCAATATCTCACAGCGAGGCATTTTTTTATTTGTGGTATTTCTTGACCAGTTTTACCATTTCTTCGTCCATAAAGATATCTGACATTCTACAGTCCAGTGCAATACAGATTTTGAGAAGAACTGAAAGCTGCGCTTTTTCAATATCGCGCACACCCTGTTCGTAATTCTGGTAAACCCGGACACTGATTCCGGCTTTTTCTGCAAGCTGCGACTGAGACAATCCCGCTTTCTTTCTACAAACCCTCAGCTTCACATTTCCACTCTTGGCGTGTTCTTCCTCAATCTTCGGATAGCTACGCCATAGAACAGAACCATCATCCATCAAAATCCAATCACCGTTAGAGCTCCTCTTGATTCCTGCTTCTGCTTTTTCCTCTGATAACTTAAAGTCATCATATTCCCTGGTTCTTGAATACTCGCATAATGCTTTCACTGCTTCCTGCATATTAGAATACAGGATCGGCACACCGCCATCGTCCTTGCATTTTTCGATATAGTACTCTTTTGTAAAACCTTTGACCTGCTTCATACTCATACCTCCTATTGCTTTGATGGTACATCCAAAGATGTATGATGTCAAGCAATAATTATGAGTACACCTCCACTGTGTGCAACATCTCGTAGTGAGACGGTTTTCCGTCACAAACTATATACTTCACTCATAAGCCTTATCCCGACTTTCAGACCTTCCTCAAAAGCGGTCTTCTCCCATGCGCAGCACACCGTCCCCTGCCGGTCCATGATCTTTTCCCAGAGCGGAATCTTATCTCCGACATAGTCATCTACGAGCCTATCCATTCCTTCCAAGCCGCGCAGCCACTCTTCCAGTTCCTTTTCTTTGGCCTTTGCTGCTTTCCCGGCAACTGTGTTTTTCTCTACTGGGTTGTTCTCCGTGTAATGCTCGTAGATCAGATCAAGCAGGTTCTCCACCGGTGGATAATACTCCGGCTCTGTTTTCTTCAAATACTCCTCTAGCATTTCCTTCAATTTTTCTATAATGCTACCGTCCTTCCCAACTGAGATTCACCTCCTCAGTTACGGCACACATTACCGCACACTTCTGTACATAGCAACCTATTTTTTGCGGTCTTTCGGATGCCCCATCTTCTCCTTCACTTCATCCGGCACATTAATCAGTCCGAACCGATAGAACATTCCGTAGATGTAAGTCACTCCCCGGATATCACCCAGAGCTTTGGGTCTCTCTACTACTTCACCTTTTATATTTCCCAGTGCCAAAACTATAGAGCTCCATGCCAAACTCTTGCTCTTCTCCCGTCTGTCGATCCACAGCTCCTTGGTGTACTCGCCATTTCTGCCTTTTTTAATTTCGTAAGAGAATGGCAATCCGGAGTAGGTTTTAAATTTTACCCCAGCATAGACCAGAACCACACCCCAGAAGTTTTCTTCTGTCGGATCAGCTCTCCATCGCTTCATCGCTCTGTATCTCCGCTGCCGCTCTGCTCCAACACTGATCTTCTCTTTCTCTGTACTTGGGAAGTACACGCCTTTCTGATATGGTAGGTACGAGGTAACGGAAGCTTTGGAGAGTTGAAGATCATTTGCGGTTGAGAGTAGGGAGTTTTTGTAGTCTTGTGTTTCACGGTATTCTTCAAAAGTGTTTTTTACTTTCTCCGCCACTTCTGATTCATAGACACCGGCCGTGATGAGCAGCTTTCTTACTTTGATGGGATTTAGAGCTAGAGCATCTGCGATGGATTGGAGGGAGCATTCCTCCTCATAAAGCTCCACCGCACTTTCCATCTGCTCTTTCAGATTCTTCCCGGCATCATGCTCCGGCTTCAACTTCTTCCGGCCACCGCCGGGTTTTCTTGTTTTCTTCATTTTACTCATGCAGCTCCAGCGGCAGTCCATCCGGGTCGTGGAAGAAAGTCATCTTCTTGCCGGTGTAATCATCCACGCGGATTGGCTCACATTCAATGCCAACTTCCGCCAGTTCTCTGACCGTCTGCTCCACGCTATCAACGCAGAACGCAAGGTGACGTAGGCCACAGGCCTCTGGGCGGTTCACACGCTTCGGCGGTTTTTTCTCAGCGAAAATCTCCAATTCTGTGTGCTCATTGACACGCAGATCCAGCTTCCAATCCTCGCGTTCCGGGCGATAGTTTTCTCTGATGACAGAGAATCCCAGCTTATTCACATAAAAATTCTTTGCAGCTTCGTAGTCAGATACGATGATTGCAATATGATGTATTTTTGATAAGTTCATTTTGTGTCACACTCCATTTCTTTTATTTTCGTTATAAACTATATATCAACCTTCAAATAATACCGTGTGAACTCCTGGAGTTCAGTTTGTCCACACGGCAAATATTATTTCAGTTTTTCAAGGATCTCGTCCGCGCTCATGCCGCTGGCTAATAATCTCTTAACCACACTCTCGGCTTCAGCCTTCTTAGCTTCTTCAGCGGCCTTAGCATCTGCCTTTGCCTTCTTCGCTTCCAGGGAAGCCACTTCTTTTTCGGCCTTCTTCAAAGCAGTCTTCTTCTCTTTCAGATCAGCCTTCAAAGTGTCAATGTTTGCGGTGATGGATGAAATCTCAGCAGTCAGGGAAGTGATAGATTCCTGCTTCTCCGCGATCTGAGATGCGTAGTCGGTACGGGTAGTTTTGGGACGGTTTTTGCTGCCTTTTGTTCTGGGCATAGGTGATAACCTCTTTCCTTTATTAGTTGTTTAAGTATAGCACTGTGTTGGGGGACGGGCAATATCATGAATTCGCAGTATAAAAATCCAAATATTTATGCTGTGTCTCACAGTATTTGATATAGCTTGTCATCAAAGAAAGGCATTGCACTCTGTCTACTTTTAATCCAGACGGGTGTGCCAGTTCATTGCGAGTTAATCTTAAATATGTAGCATATATTGCCTTTGCCGCATTATCAAGCGAAGGCGACAAACCCTTCACTGTCGGATATTTAATCTGATTTGTAGTCGCATCTTTCAACTTAAGAACTTCTAACAATATGTTTTCATATTCCGCATACCGCTGCGAAACCACATTCTTCCCCTGTAAAGCATTTACATAAGTTGCTTGTAATGTCGGTTCTTTATTAGCAAGAAAGCTTTCCATTTTTTCTATAAGTTGCGTTGCCAAATACTCACCAGCCAATCCAAGCATAATAAGTGCTGATTCAAACGCATCTGCATTATAGCATTTTAAACTTTGTTCAATATAGAATTTTTCCCATTCATCAATAGATGAAATCGAAGAAATCTTCTGCATATAGGCATCTGGGTCGTATGGAAAAATATCGCGTTCTTCTATACATTTCAATCCATATTTCGTAACATGAAAATATGGAAGGCTATCTCCGTAACCACCAATTGCACCAGGAGATAAAATATTATGATATGTCATCAAATGAACTTCTTCATTAAACAAATCCAGATTATCATTATCTAAATTTGTATTGCTCAGATAATATGGATATTCACCCGGAACTCCCCATGCCATTGTCGGGATTTCTACCACTTTTTCTATCACGCCATGTTCAATGCCGATATACTCGACTAACGCTCGCAGAGCTGAAACAGTTCCCCTATAACCGTACATTTCAAATGTCTTTTTCCAAGGAGTCTTTTCTGGATTTTTTTCTGCAAGAGCTTCAAATATCAAATTTCTCATTTCAAGACTTGTCATTACGAAATCCCTCCAATCTAACAGATTTCTTTTCTCACATCTCAGCCGATCATAAGATCGTTGCCTGCTGCTCACCACGGAGAGGTGTGTGATATTATTAGAGCAGCGTAGGGAGCATCCGCTCCCAGTATATCACAATTTCATCCAGTTTTACAGATGCTTTCTTGCCTTCATCGCCGCACAATACATCAATCCACCGATCATTCCACCGACTGTGTTATAGAAGATGTCTGATAGCTGGAACGTTCCTAAGCGAAGCAATAATTGCAGCATTTCTATGCTTATCGAAAAGATAAATGCTATCTTTCCGCTATACCACAGTATCTTCTTCCAGCCTTTCTCCATCTTCTCTTGGAATGTCCACATAACCACACTACTAAACGGCACCATCATGATCACGTTCTCGATGCATTCGGTGGTCAACTTCTGTTCGCCGTTCACGGTATCCCAGATGCCCCAGCCACCCATGACATCAGATAAAGGATTCAGCCACAGATTCCGATTCAGTAATGTTCGAAACAAAATCATTGATGTCACAAAGGCCAGTAAGAACAACTTCCGAAAGAACACGCTCTCTTTGAACTTCTGATACCATGTCACTATGGCATTCTTCCAGCCTTTGCCTGCTGCGGAAGGTTCATAAGCATATAGATAGAAGAACATGGTAAAGAATGAAAGCAGAAGTGAAAATCCAAACGGCTCATACAGAGCAGTCAGGATGTTTGTGAGGATCTTTCCGAGTAAACTAACTATTCCATTCATCACGTTTTACAGATCACTGAACAGGTCAGCCTTATACACGCCATTCTCCAGCATCTCCTTGAAACTGCCCTTTACTGCTGCGACATCTTCATGGTAGGTCATGCCATACCAGGTGTCGTTGGTCTTCAGGACCTTTACGGACATCTTTCCCTGCTCCAGCAGCTCACCGATGAAGATTGGGATCAGATACTCGGCTTTCTGAGGATTGCTCGATACCTCTTTCTCGAAAAACTCCTTGAAGCCATTTTCCAGCACATCCAAAAATTCTGGCGTTAATCCCCACATATTCATGGATACCAGAGAGTTCACATCCACAACTATGCCGTCTGCCTCTGCTCCATCTGCAGTCTTCACGATGTTCTTGGTCTCCACAACCTCAGTCAAGTTGTTATCCTCGTCCATCTTGCAGATACCACGAGTCACACCGCCATTATCAGACAGGGTATTCTTCAGCACAAAGCCTGCCATACAGGATTTTCCGCCATTCACCAGATACTCATGGACAGCCTTGAATCCTTCCTTGCCATAGTAATCGTCTGCGTTAATGACGATGAACGGAGTTTTAATTACGTCCTTCGCTGCAAGCACGGCCTGACCGGTTCCCCAAGGTTTTGTACGGCCTGCTGGAAGTTCTCCCGGAATATCGTTGATATCCTGGAAAGCATAGTCCACAGTTACATTGTGAGAAGAGCAAATAGCGGCAATGCGATTACCGATGGCCTCTTTGAACTCCTTCTCAATATCCTTACGGATAATAAATACCACATGATTGAAACCAGCCTCAATCGCATCGTGAATTGAGTAGTCCATGATAATATGGTTTGCATCATCAACCGGCTCCAACTGTTTTATTCCTGTTCCAAATCGGCTGCCGATTCCGGCTGCCATGATCAGTAATGTTGTTTTCATCTCTTTCTCCTATTATTGCGCTTTTGCTGCTTTTATTGGGCACACCTTAATACACTGATAGCAACGCACACATTTACTCTCATCGACCTGTGGGTACTCAAAGCCTTCTTCATCCTCAACCATAGAAATGGCTTCTTTCGGACAAATTGCATAACAGGCAGTACATCCACAGCATTCTTCCTTTCTTTTATATAATACTGGTACTTCTTTTTCCACCATTCACAACAACCTCGTATTATAAAGTAGTAGTTTTTATAGACCCTCTCCAAGGTCTTCATAACTATTAAGGTCATAGTCTATTCTTTACCTCTTCTGCAGGTTCGACTATGATATATAAGATGCTGTGGATTGGTTTCAATCACCTACCACTTGATGGTTTTAGGAAGGCTCCAACCACAGTCTCTTTGTTCATTTGTTAATCAGTTAGATACCGCATGACGGTTTATTTAGAACGAGGATACAATCGCAAGGAGCACCCTGTGGTTCTAAAACAGCATTAATACATTTCAAAGGAGATTATTATGATTTATGTAGGAATTGATGTCGCTAAGGATAAGCATGATTGCTTTATCACCAACTCTGATGGAGAAGTGTTGTTTAAACCATTTACCATTACTAACAACCTAGATGGTTTCAATGAACTTTATCAAAAAATTGAATCTGTTACGGAAGATGCAACAAAAGTAAAAGTAGGACTGGAAG